>JAQTMF010000147.1 GCA_028714515.1 Chthoniobacteraceae bacterium
TCCGACGAGGAATTGGGCATCTGGCTCGACATGCACGGCCTGGCGAAAACGCCCGAGGAGATCTGCGCCTGGAGCGACTCCATGGAGGGCTACTGCCTCTACAATAACCTGGAAAAACGGCCCTCCTTTGTCCTGGAGTGCACCCGCCTGGGGCTCAACCCGGCCAGGACGACGCTCTTTGAGTGGCTGGAGGCGGACGACCGGGCGAGCTTTAGCGTGGCTCCGGCGAGGCGGTAAAGCGCTCAATATTCCCTGTATTTGCGCTTCCCGCGCGGCGTTTTCGGGGCTACGTTCTGCGCCCTCATGGAATCAGTGAATCAATGGCCATGGGCCATCCGCGAGCGATTTTCGCCGTCTGCCCTTGCCGCTCGCAGCGTCAATATCTTCGGATATTGCCGCTGCTCCCGGCTGCGGCATCCAGCAAAACTTGCTCGCATCTGTCTCCATGTCCCTTTATTCAATCATTCCTTATGTTAAGCGCAGGCATTGTCGGGCTTCCCAACGTGGGCAAATCCACCCTTTTTAACGCCGTCACCCGGACGCGCAAGGCCCAGGCGGCCAACTACCCCTTCTGCACGATTGATCCCAACCAGGGCGTTGTCGTGGTGCCCGATCCCCGGCTGGCCGTGCTTTCCCAGATTTCCCATTCCAAGAAGCTCGTGCCCGCGGTGATCGAGTTCGTGGACATCGCCGGGCTCGTGCGCGGCGCGAGCCAGGGGGAGGGCCTCGGCAACCAGTTCCTGAGCCACATCCGCGAGGTCAACGCCATTGTACAAGTGGTCCGCTGCTTTGAAAACGGCGACATCCACCATGTCTCCGGCAGCATCGACCCCGTGCGCGATATCGAGGTGATCAACACCGAACTGATCCTCGCCGACCTGGCCACGCTCCAAAAGCGCGCCGACCGTCTCCAAAAATCCGCCCGCGCCGGGGATAAGGCCGCGAAGGCGGAACTGGCGCTTGCCGAGAAGCTGATCCCGCACCTCAACGGCGGCAGCCCGGCCATTACGCTGGAATTGAGCGACGATGAAACGCGCATCGCCAAGGAGTTCATGCTGCTGACGATGAAGCCGACCCTCTTTGCCTGCAATGTCGCCGAGGGGGACCTGGCGCAGATCGCCGCCGAGTTGGAGAAACCGGACACCGGGGAACCGCACCCCTCCACCCGCTATGTCAAAGCCGTGCAGGATTACGTCCGCATGCATCTCAACACCGAGGCCGTGGTCATCAGCGCGCAGATCGAGAGCGAGCTGACGGACCTGCCCGAGGAGGAGGCTCAGGAGTATTTGAAGGACCTGGGCGTCAACGAAAGCGGCGTCGGTGCGCTGATCCGGGCCGTCTACCATTTGCTGGGCTTGCGCACTTATTTGACCACCGGCGAGCAGGAGACGCGCGCCTGGACGATCCGGCAGGGGGACAAGGCTCCCGCCGCCGCCGGGGTGATCCACTCCGATTTTGAGCGCGGCTTTATCGCCGCCGAGACGATCGCGTATGACGACCTCGTCGCGCTGGGCTCGTTTGCCAAGGCGCGGGAGGCCGGGAAACTGCGCATTGAAGGCAAGGAATACGTCGTGAAGGACGGCGACGTGATGGAATTCCGCTTCAATGTGTAAACACCTGGAAAACAAGCGGCTTCTTCCTTTATAGCCGCCGCGGGAAAACCTTGCTGAAAAGGCCGCGGCGGGATGGTTTGCGGGGCTCCGTGTTGAACACGGAGCCCTTTTTTTGCCCATTTTCCGGCCCTGCCCGGCAGCCGTTTCCGCCCGCTCATGCGATAGAAGGGACGAATCGAACGGTGGAGTCCGCCCATGCCCAAACGGTGTGGGAACTTCACGCGGTTTGTTCCAACCATGAGATTCCCGCTGCCCCTTACCCTTAAAATCGCCCGCACAATCCTCGGCCGCCGGCTCCGGGGAACGGACCACTTTGCCACGGTTCTGCAACTGGAGCCGTTGCACGCCTGCAACCTTGCCTGCCCCGGCTGCGGGCGCATCCGGGAGTATGCCGCGAGCGTCAAAGAGATGATGCCGCTCCAGGATTGCCTGGCGGCCGCGGCGGAATGCGATGCGCCGATGGTTTCTCTCTGTGGCGGCGAGCCGCTCCTTTACCCGCGCGTGGCCGAGTTGGTGAGCGGCCTGCGCGCACAGGGGCGTATCGTGTATTTGTGCACCAATGCCCTGCTGATGCGCCAAAAGCTGGGGGAAACGCTCGCGGAGCGCTGGCGGCGCGATCCGGCGCAGACGGACGGCCTGGTGGATCTTCTCGTTTCGGAGGATCTTCTCTCGGCTGCCGACGCGGAGACGATCCGCCATCCGCGCGCTCAGCCCGCGCCGCCGGTCATCGAGAGTACGCGCTGGTTTTTCTGGAACATCCATCTCGACGGCCTGGAGACGTCGCACGACCGGAGTGTCAAACGCCAGGGCGTTTTCCGCGAGGCCGTCCAGGCGATCCGCATGGCCAAGCTGCTCGGCTTCCAGGTGGCCACGAATACCACGGTTTACCAGGAGACGGACATGGCGGAGATCGAGGATCTCTTTGTGTTTCTCGGTTCGCTGGGGGTGGACGGGCACACGCTTTCGCCGGGCTATGGCTTTGCCGAGGCGCGCCGGAGTGAAGACGAGTTTCTGACCCGGCAGGCGGTGGTCAAAAAATTCCGGTGCGTGGAGGATTGGGGGCGCCGGTACCCGCTCTTCGGCACGCCGGTTTACCTGGAATTCCTTGCCGGGAAGCGGGAGTTGGCCTGCTCCGCGTGGGCCATTCCGACGCGCAATGTGCGCGGGTGGCGCGGTCCGTGTTACCTGATCGCCGATGCCCATTACGCCAGCTATGCCGAGATGCTGGCGGCGACGGATTGGGGCCGTTTCGCCTCCCGCCAGGATTCCCGCTGCGAGCACTGCATGGTGCATTGCGGGTTTGAGCCCACCGCCAGCCTTGGCATCGGCGCGCGGCGGGGCGACCTGCTCAAAAATATCTGGTTCCAATTCGGCCCCCGGCCCCGTGTGAAACTTCATCCCGTACACGCCTATAACAGCGACAGCGCCTCCCGTGAACTCCCCTGATTTTCCCCAAAAACGCATGTCCGTGCCTCCCTCCCACCGCCCGCAAACGCCCGGCGTTCCGGCGGATACGACCGGGCTGCCGCCTTCGTTGGAGGAGGCCATCCGCCGCGCGCAGTCCAATCTCATCCGGCTGCAAAACCCGGACGGCCACTGGGCGGGCGAGCTGATCGTGGACAGCACGCTTTGTTCCGATTTCATCCTCTATATGCACTGGGCGGGGACGGTGGACCGCGTGCTCCAGGAGAAGTGCGTGGCGCACATCCGCTCGCGGCAGTTGCCGGACGGCGGCTGGAATATCTACTACGGCGGCCCGAGCGAAGTGAACGCGACCGTCAAAGCGTGCTTTGCCCTGCGGCTGGCCGGCGATTCCCCCCAGGCCGCCTGGATGGAGCGTGCCCGGGAGGCTGCGCTCCGCCTGGGCGGTATCCCGCGCATGAACACCTACGCGAAGCTCTACCTGGCGCTCCTGGGGCAGTTCCCGTGGGAAAAATTGCCCACGATCCCGGTGGAAATGGCCCTCTTGCCGCGCTGGTTCCCGTTGAGCCTGTACCGCGTCTCTTCCTGGAGCCGGGCGATGCTCGTGCCGCTTTCGATTTTGAACCATCTGCGGCCCACGCGGCATTTGCACCCGGATTTGCAGATTCGCGACTTGTTCCCGGCCGATACGGACGAGGCCGATCTGACGCCGCGCCCCGACCGCCGCCTTTTTTCGATCCGCAACGTCTTCCTGCACCTCGACCGCTTTTTGAAGGGGATGGAGCGCTTCGGCATCCGGCCTTTCCGGCGGCCCGCCTTGCGCGCGGCTGTCCGTTGGATGACGCAGCGCATGGGGGCGGAGTCCCACGGCCTGGGCGCGATCTACCCGGCGATGCTCAATGCGATCATCGCTCTCAAGGCGCTTGGGTATGACGACGCGCACCCCACGCTGGCCAAGGCGCTGCGCGACTTCGAGGGGCTTTTTGTGGACGACCCGGAGGATTTCCGCATCCAGCCGTGCCTCTCGCCCGTATGGGATACGGCCATCAATTTGATCGCGCTGGTGGAAAGCGGCCTGGAAGAGGGGGAGCCCGTCGCCCGCGCCGCCGGGTGGCTGGCCGACCGCGAGGTGCGCATCCGGGGGGACTGGGCGGCCAATAACCGGCATCCCGTGGCGAGCGGCTGGTCCTTCGAGTTTCGCAATGATTATTACCCGGATACGGACGACACGATGATGGTGCTCCTCGCGCTCCGGTTTGTGCCGCCGGGGGGCTCGCCGGAGGCGCTGCGGGCGATTTTTGACCGGGCGCTGCCGTGGCTGCTCTCCTTCCAATGCCGCGACGGCGGCTGGGCGGCTTTTGACAAGGATGTGACCCAGCACTGGCTGGAGCACGTTCCTTTTGCCGATCACAATGCGATTCTCGACCCGGCGTGCAGCGATCTGACGGGCCGGATGCTCGAATTGCTGGGAGCCATCGGGTTCGACCCGGCTCACGCGGCCGTCCGGCGGGCGGTGGCCTACTTGCGGCGCACCCAGGAGGCCGACGGCTCCTGGTACGGCCGCTGGGGCGTGAATTACATTTACGGGACGTGGCAGGTGTTGCGCGGGTTGCGCGCCATCGGCGAGCCGATGCGGCAGCCGTGGATCGAGCGGGCGCGGCTTTGGCTGGAGAGCTGCCAGAACGAGGACGGCGGGTGGGGGGAAACGCCCGCCAGCTATGAGAACCCGGCGCTCAAAGGCCGGGGGGAGAGCACGCCTTCGCAGACGGCCTGGGCCGTGATGGGGCTGTGCGCGTGCGGAGGCGACCCTCGGCGGCCCGCGCTGCGGCGGGGCGTGGAGTGGCTCCTGCGCACGCAAAACCGCGACGGGAGCTGGAGCGAACCGCAAACCACCGGCACGGGATTCCCGCGCGTTTTCTATCTCAATTACGATATGTACCGGAACAATTTTCCCCTTCTGGCGCTGGCCACCTATGCCGGTGAAACCTGCGGCAAGGCCCGGCCGCGCAACCGCCTGACGGTTTAGGGAGCGGGGGGGCGCGGACAAGAGGAGAGGGGGCAAATACGCGTGCATCGTCCGTTCGAACGTGGTAAGTTTCCCGCCGTGAGGTCCTTTAGCCTTCGCATCAAATTGATGGGCTTGATGCTGCTGGCCTTTCTGCCTCTGGTGGTGCTGGAGGTCAATACGGCCCAGGAACAGGAACGCCGCGCCGCGGAAAATGCACGAACCGAGGCGCTCCGGCTTTCGCGCCTGTGTGCCGGCAACCAGCGGGAGTTGATGGATTCCGTGCGCCAGCTCCTTACCGTGATCTCCAAGCTGGAGGAGGTGCAGCACCAATACAACGGGGAGTGCGTGGTGTTATTCGAAACGCTTCTGCGGGAAAACCCGTTTTTCGCCGTCGTGGGTGCGGCCGACCTTGAGGGAAATGTCTATTGCACCGCGCCGAAGGGGGAGGGGACGGTGAATGTGAAGGACCGCGCCTATTTTCAGCGCGCGATCCAAACCCGCCGGTTTTCGGTGGGGGATTACGTCATCAGCCGCCGGGCGGGCAGGGCGACGATTCACATGGCCCAGCCCGTGATAAACGACCAGGGGCAGGTGACTGGCGTTGTCTACGTGGGGCTCGATTTGATGGCCATCAGCAATTTCGGCACCCGGGTGCCGCTTTCGCCGGGCGCTTCCATCGCCATGCTGGATGAAAAGAATGTCACGCTGTTGCGTTATCCCAACCCGGAGCGCTGGGTTGGGAGGCATGCCGCGCGGGATTTGGCCGCGGGGACGTTGCAAAGCGGTGCCTCCGAGGCGACGCTGGAGGCCACGGGAATTGACGGCCAGCCGCGCATTTACGCGGTCCAGCGGATCGAGGCTCCGGGCATCGGGAATTTGTTCATGATGGTCGGCATTTCCAAAAAGGAAGCCTACGCTCCCTATCGCCAGCAGATGCGCGCGCAGATGGCCATGATGGCGGGGACGGCGTTCCTGGCGCTGGCGGCGGCCTGGCTGCTGGGCCGCTATGGGATTGTCCGCCCGGCCCGGCATCTGGCGGGAGTCGCCCGTTTGCTGAGCGCCGGCCGGCTGGATGTTCGCAGCACGTTGCGCGGCGGCGAGTTCGGGGAGATCGCCACGGCTTTCAACCAGATGGCCGAGGCGCTTTCGCGGCGGATCGCGGAACTGGACTCCGCGCAGCGGGAACTGCGCCAGGCTCACGACGAGCTGGAACTTCACGTGACGGAGCGTACGGAGGAACTCCGGCACGCCCAGGAGCACCTCGTGGACGCCATCGAGAACCTCGACGCCGGGTTTGTGATGTTCGGCCCCGACGAGCGCCTGGTGATTTGCAACCAGACCTTCCGCACGATGTTTGCGCTCTGCGCCGACCTGATTGTGCCGGGCGTGACGTTTGACGAGATTTTTCATGAGTTTGTCGCGCGCGGGGGGCGCATGGACGGCGTGGAGGATATGGACCAATGGCTGCGGGACCGGCTCGCCATGTTCCACGAGGCTTCCAGCCGCGAGTTTGACCAGAAAATGAATGGCCGCTGGGTGCGTGTGAGCGATCACCGGATGCGCGACGGCGGGATCGTCTCCCTGCGCACGGATGTGACCAACCTGAAGGAGATTCAGGAGACGCTGATTTTGCGCGACCGGGCCATCGCGGCGGCGGTGAGCGGGATTGTCGTGACCGATCCGACGCAGCCCGATAACCCCATCGTGGATGTGAACCCCGCGTTTGTCCGCATCACCGGCTACACGAAGGAGGATGCGGTCGGGAAAAACTGCCGGTTTTTGCAGGGCTCGGGGACCGACCCCGAAGCGCTTACGGCCATCCGCGGCTCCATCACGGCGGCGCGGGAAGGCCAGGCCGTATTGCGCAACTACCGCAAGGATGGCACGGCGTTTTGGAACGAGATCAAGATTACCCCCGTGCGCGACGCATCCGGGCGGCTGATCCACTTCGTGGGCGTTTTGACCGATGTCAGCGCGCGCGTGGAGGCGCAGGAGGCGCTCCAGCGGGTGCTCGACGAATTGCACCGCTCCAACCAGGAACTGGAACAATTTGCCTACATGGTTTCCCACGATCTGCAGGAGCCGCTGCGCATGGTGGCCAGCTATACGCAGTTGCTCGCCCGGCGCTACAAGGACCGGCTGGAGGGCGACGCCCTGGAGTTCATCAACTACGCCGTGGACGGAGCCCAGCGGATGCAGAAGTTTATCCAGGATTTGCTCCAGTATTCGCGCGTGGGCACCCATGGGCGGCCTTTTGAGCGGGTGCGCGTGGCGGATGTGGTGCGCCGCGCCCTCGATAATCTCCATTTTTCCATCGAGGAAAAGAAGGCCGAGGTGACTTGCGGCGATATGCCCGAACTGGATGCCGACTCGGTGCAACTGGGCCAGCTTTTCCAGAACCTCGTGGGCAATGCCCTCAAATTCAGCGGCGAAGGCCCCCTGCGCATTTCCATCGAGGCGCTGCGCCGGGAGGAGCAATGGGAATTCGTGGTCCGCGACAACGGCATCGGCATCGACCCGGCGGACGCGGAACGGATTTTCATTATTTTCCAGCGGCTCCACACCCGCCAGGAATACGAGGGGACCGGCCTGGGGCTGGCCATTTGCAAACGCATTGTCGAGCGGCACCGGGGGCGCATCTGGGTGGAGTCGCAGGTGGGGCAGGGGGCCGCGTTCCATTTCATGATTCCCGAACGGCACGAGGAGCGGCCTTTGCCGGGGTAGGAGGGCGGGAACGAGAAAACAAGATTGCCCTCTTCTTCCGATTCCATGGTTGCATCTAGTGCCCGTTCAAAGGAAAATGGAACTATGCAAGGGAGCCAACCAGTTGCGGCGGAGCCGGACATTCGGGTTTTGCTTGTGGAGGACAACCCTGGAGACGCGCGGTTGATCCAGGAGTTGTTATTGGAGGCGCGCGGGGGACGGTTTGAAACCGCTGTCGCCGTCCGTCTTTCCGAGGCGTTGGAAAAATTGGGGGACACGGGCGAGGGGAGCGGTTTTCAGCTTATCCTGCTGGATCTTTCGCTTCCCGACAGCCGGGGGATCGATACGTTCCACCAAGTCGCCGCCCACGCCAGGAATCTCCCGGTGATCGTTTTGAGCGGGCTGGACGACGAGGCTCTCGCGTTGCAGACGGTGAAGGAGGGGGCGCAGGATTACCTGGTCAAGGGCCAGGTCGATCCCCGGATTTTGGAGCGCTCCATCCGCTATGCCATGAAGCGGATGGAGGCGG
>JAQTMF010000148.1 GCA_028714515.1 Chthoniobacteraceae bacterium
CGCCGCCACGGCGTCCACGGATTCCGCGCCCATGGCCAGCGCCATCCGCCGCCACGAGCCGAGGGTGTTGAGCGCCACGGGGAACGGGGAGACCCGGCCGTTGATGGTCGGCTGCTCGAAGAGAAGGGCTTTGCCGCCGCCCGGCGATTTCATTTCGCGATCGGCCCACTCCGTCATTTCCAGTTCCGTCGCCACCGGCCGGGAAATGCGTTTGAGTTCGCCTGCCCGGTCGAGCGCGGCCACAAAATCGGAAAACGAAGCATAAGCCATGGGGGTATTGATTCATGGAACGGGGGGCGATGAACAGTACGAATTTCGCTTGCGAACCGGGCCCGCAAAGCCACAAATCACCCTATGCGTTCTCTCTTTGCGTCCCGCGCCTCCTGGCTGGCCCTCCTTGGCATCCTCGCCAGCGCCGAGTTGTGGATCTGGACATGGAGCCTTCCCGCCCCGCTATGGGAGACGACGGGAGGGCTTCCGGGCCGGGTGGAGGCCGCGCCCGATTTGCCAGCGCCCTCTCCCGCGGCTCCCGTGGAACCGGCCGCGGCCCCCGCTCCGCCTGCCGATGCGGACGCCACGGCGAATGCCACGCCGGTTCCCGCCGCGCCCCCGGCCGCCCCGGCTCCGGCAACGCCCGCGCCTTCACCGACGCCTTCGGATGCCGAACTGGCGGGCCCGCTTCCCCAGCGTTCTCCCGATGAGCCCGCCGCCCCGCCGCTGGCTGCCGGCCCCGCCAACCCCGTTCCCGCGCCCGCGAGCGCGGCCGCCACGGCCGCCGCTCAGCCGCTGCTGCCCGCTCCGCTCGATCTGCCCACGCTGGCCGCGCAGCCGGAACGCTGGCCCCGGCAGGTTCTGCTGGTCACGCCGGTCCGCTTTCCGGTGATCCTGCGGGGGGTGAACGCGGGCAATATCCAGGTCGCCGCCGGAGCGCCCGTTTTGTTGCGGAAGTTGAACCGGGACGGCACGGTGGAGATTGAGCTGCCGCCTCCGGCTCCCCCCGGGTCCGTTGCCAAAGCCAAGGCGCAGGCGACCGATCTGCTCGCGCGGGCGCGGGCCGCCGCAGCAGCAGCCACGCCAAGCGCCGCCCCCTCGGCCGCGAGCCCGGCCCTCCCCGCCCCCGCCAGCCCGCGCTCCACGCCCGGCCCGACGCCGTTTCGCAACCCGTAACAAGGGGGCCGGGAAGAGGCGCGGGGAGGATTTTTTCCCCGGCGGCCTCGAAAAAGAGTTGCTCCCGCGCGCCGAACCCACTACGTTTTCAGCCCTTCGCAGGGTCGTTTTTCCACGGTCCCGCCCGAAGAGTATGCGCGGTTAGCTCAGCGGTAGAGCGCCTGCTTCACACGCAGGAAGTCACAGGTTCGAACCCTGTACCGCGCACCATTCCCCTTCCCCCCCCGCTTCAACGCCATGGATTGCCGTTGCTCGCTTTTGACCCGCTTTGCCGCGCTGGCTCTTTGGTTCGTTCCCGCGCTCGGCCATGCCTCGGCGTGGCGGGTTGATCCCCATAAACTGGTGGAGATGGCTCGCGGCCAGGTGGGGATGACGGTGGGGTATGATCCCGCTTACCGCGTGCTGGCCTACCCGGGCGGGGATGTTCCCCGGGAGACGGGGGTCTGTTGCGATGTGGTCGTTCGGGCGCTGCGCGGGCTCTCGATCGATCTCCAAAAGGAGGTCCATGAAGATATGGACGCGCATTTCGCGCAATACCCCCATCTGTGGCAGCTTTCCCGGCCGGACAAGAATATCGATCACCGGCGGGTGCCCAATTTGATGACTTTGTTCAAGCGCCGGGGCTGTGAGGTGCCGGTTTCTCAACGGCCGGAGGATTACCTGCCGGGGGATGTGGTGACGTGCCTGGTTGGCGGCACTCTCCCGCATATTTTTATCGTTTCGGACCGGAAAACGCCCGGCGGCGTGCCGCTGGTGATCCACAATATCGGGCGCGGGGCGCAGGAGGAGGATATTCTGTTTCAATACAAGCTCACGGGGCACTATCGCCTCGGCAAGGCAGGCGAACGAGAGCAAGCGGCGCTTACTTCCAGTCCAGCCCCACGGTGAACATCACGGGCGGTTGCGAGGGGGCGCCTTGGAGTTGGATTTCGACCCCCGCTTTTACGTCGCGGCACTTCAGCGGGGTGGCGTCGAAGGGATCGGGCAGCGCCGCGATCCGCGCCCGGAGATCGGCTGTCCCATGGAGCCTGGCCTCCAGTGCCGTCCGGAAGATTGTCCACATCGCCTCGGTCTGAATCTCCTTTCGGCACGCGGACAAAGAGAAGGGAAACACACAATCCGCCAGCGGGTTCGTTCCCGCCCTGGCCGCCGATAACAGTGCGTCCATATGGGATTCTCTCTCTGAAAAAGGAAGACGCAGAATGCGTTCCAGGGCGTCGTAGTTCGGCTCCATCGCGCGCGTCCAGGCGGCAAGCGCCTCGGGGGTGGCGCGGTAGATTTCCAGACTCGGGGCCTGCGTCACAATGCTCCCCACCTTTACGGCGATGGGCGCGTACCACGGCCCTTTGGCCACGCAGTCCCGGAGTTCCGACACGCGGGCATACACGGCCAGCGGAAGCCTCCGTTTTTCCACCGGAATGCAATCGGCCAGCGAATGCGCCGGAGGGAATGCCGCGATGCCGTCGGCCAGCTTTTGGAGCGCCGCCGCGTCAAAACGCGGCAGATTCGCCGCCGCGACGGGAAGAAGCAGGGATTCGCAGGAAATCCGGTTTAGCGTGGAAGGATACAGCGACGGTTCACCCGCCTGCCGGTTGAGCCGCATCCCCATTAAGAGGTCGTCTGCCGCTCCGGCGGAATTCCCGTCGTCCAGCCGCAGCCGAGCCCGCAGAATCAAAGCCCGCGTGCACCGCGCCACTTTCGAAAGATGTAAAAACGTCTCCTTTTGGTTGAGGTCCAACCCCCATGCGCACCCCGGCTCGTTCGCGCCCTGGGCCAGGAGATCGAAAACAGGGCCGAAGCGTTCGATGATCTGCCGGGAGTAGTTCCGATCCAGCGGCTCGTCCCCTTTGGCATAGAGACATTTCCATTCCTCGGAGCTTACCGATGGAATGGCCGCGAAGGCTTGGTTGTAGAAGACGGCCGCGCCGGAAAGGGGCGCGGGGGGAGGAAATACGTTGGCCGGGACGGATAGCGGAGGCAGGGGGCGCATCCAGATGACGGTGAGGAGGAGGACCCAGGCGGCCACCAGTAGGCCGATGTTGCGAAGGCGCTTCATGCTTGGGGGACAGTGAAGCAAATGAGGGCCGGGATGCGGACTCTTTTTTCTCTGAAGATTTCGATTGCCTTCCGGGGACGCGCCGACTACCTTTTGCGCTCCCGTGTTTCGGGGAAAGTTTTCAACCACCGTCTCATCATGTCACAACATCGCAGCCTCAAAGGCGCCAGCACCATTACCGTGAAACGCAACGTCCTCAAGCGCTTTGAACGCGTCGAACTTCTTAAGAAGCGCGGCGAGTGGAAGGCCGATCAACGCGTGATCGGGCTCCCGAAGACCAAGCCGGAAGATTAGGCCGCGTTTTTTCTCTTTTTTTAAGAAGGCTCTCCTCGCAAGGGAGGGCCTTTTTTCTTGGGAACGAGGAACGCCGCGTGTTCCTTCAGGCTTGGAAGAGGCCGCCCGCTTCGGCGAGGAGTATGGGCGAGGCGTTCATGATTTTGCGCAGGGCGGTGTCGGTGAAGACTCGCAGGGCGTCGGCGCTGACGGTGCGCAGGTCGCGGCTGGCGTCGATGCGTACGGAGGGACGGTCGCCCCGCTCGTGCATGGCGGTGTAGATGGCGCGCGTTTTTTCCAGGGATTCGCGCGCTTCGAAGCCGTTCGGGATGTCGCCCCGGCCGTGTATCCGCGCGAGGCTTTCGCTCACGTCGATGTCCATCCAGAGGATCAGGTCGGGCACGGGGGCGATGGCTTCGTTGGCGGCGATGATTTGCCCTACGTCGGCTCCGCGCGCGCCTTGGTAGGCGGCGTTGCTCCAGTAGTAGCGGTCGAGGATGACGATTTGGTTTTCGGCGAGGGCCGGGCCGATGCTCCGCTCGATGTGCTCTTTGCGGTCGAGCCGGAAGAGTTCCAGTTCTTCTTCCAGGGATAGCCGCCCGGTGCTCATGGATTCCCGCAGTTTGCGCCCGTGGGAGAGGTTGGTCGGTTCCCGCGAAAAGACGCACGCGAGGCCGCGTTCCCCGCACCATTGGGCCAGGGTGGCGGCGACGGTTGATTTGCCGGTGCCGTCGATCCCTTCAAGCGCGACGAGCAGCCCGCCTGGAATGGGGGTTTTCATGGGGGCGGGGCCTATTTGACGAGCCAGCAGAGGATGGCTTTTTGGACGTGGAGGCGGTTCTCGGCTTGGGTGAAGATGGTGTCGGCGTGGGATTCCATCACTTCGTCGGTGATTTCTTTGCCCCGGTAGGCGGGCAGGCAGTGCATGGCCAGCGCGCCGGGGGCGGCTTTTTTGAGGAAGGCGCTGTTGATTTGGTAGCCGGCGAGCTGGGCCAGCCGGTATTCGGTTTCTTTTTCCATGCCCATGCTGACCCATACGTCGCTGTAGAGGACGTCGGAGCCGACGACGGCGGATTCGATGTCGTCGGTGACGACGATGTCGCCGCCCGCGCGGGCGATCAGTTCGGGGGCGGGCTGGAAGGGTTTGGGGGCGGCGATGCGGAGCTGGAAGTCGAGCTTGGAGGCGGCCCAGATCCAGGAGATGGGGACGTTGCATGCGCCGTCGCCGATGAAGGTGACGGTTTTGCCTTGGTAGGTGCCCAGTTTCTCCTGGATGGTGAAGAGGTCGGCGAGGATTTGGCAGGGGTGCTCGGCGTCGGTGAGGGCGTTGATGGTGGGGATGTTGCCGTAGTGGGCGAAGTCCTCGACGTCCTGCTGGGCGAAGGTGCGGATGATGGCTCCGTGGAGCATGCGGCCCATGACGCGCGCGGTGTCCTTGATCGGTTCGCCGCGGCCGAGCTGGATGTCGTGGGCGCTGAGGAAGAGGGCGTCGCCGCCGAGTTCCCGGATGCCGACCTCGAAGCTGACGCGGGTGCGCGTGGAGGATTTGCTGAAGATCAATCCCCAGCACTGGTTTTTGAGCGGATGCTCGGCGTGGCGGCCCCGGGTGGCTTTGAGGGTTTTGGCCAGGGTCAGGATTTCGGCGATGTCGGCCGCCGGGAGGGCTTCGAGGGAAAGCAGGTGCTTCATGGCTGGAAAGAAGGTTTTTTACGTCAAGGCGTTGCGCAGGATTTCGACGGCCCGGTCGATTTCGGCCCGGGTGACGTTGAGCGGGGGCAGCCAGCGGATGCTCTGGGCGCCGGAGGGGATGCAGAGCAGCCCGGCGGCGTGGAGCCGGGCGATGAGGGCCTGGCTGGCGGGGCGGGTGTCGCCGAGGCGCGCGGAGAAGTCCGGGATTAGCTCGATGGCCATCATGAGGCCGACGCCGCGTACGGCGCGGATGAGCGGGGAGCCGAGGGCTTCGACGGCTGATTTGGCGTAGGCTCCCATTTCGCGGGCGTTGGCGAGGAGGCCTTCGTCTTCGATGATGGTGAGGACTTCGTTGGCGACGGTGCAGGCGAGCGGGGTGCCGCCGAAGGTGGAGCCGTGGCTGCCGGGGCCGAGGAGGTCGGCGAGGCTGATTTCGCCGCCGTTTTTCAGGGCGATTTTGCGGTCGCGGACCCAGAAGGCTCCCATGGGGAAGCCGCCCGCGATGCCTTTGGCCCAACTGATGGCGTCGGGGATGATTTCGCCGCCGGTGAGGGTCTGCCAGGCGCACCAGTCGCCTGTCCGGCCGAGGCCGCACTGGACTTCGTCGAACATGAGGAGCAGGCCGTGCTCGTCGCAGAGGGCGCGGACGGCTTTGAGGAAGGCGCGGGTGGCGGGCAGGACGCCGATTTCCCCTTGGATGGGTTCCATGAGGATGGCGACGGTTTCGGGCCCGATGGCGCGGACGAGTTCGGGGACGTCGTTGAAGGGGACGTGGGGGAAGCCGACGGGGATCGGTTCAAAGCCTTTTTTGACTTTCTCCTGGCCGGTGGCGGCGATGCCGCCGAGGGTGCGGCCGTGGAAGGAGCCGTCGAAGGTGATGACTTCGAACCGGTTCGGGGCGTATTCGAGCCGTTCTCCGGCGGCGTGCCGGGAGAGGGGCGAGCGGGCTTCGTTGCCGTATTTGCGGGCGAGGTTGTAGAGGCCGTCGTTGGCTTCCGCGCCGGAGTTGCCAAAGAAGACTTTGCCGGGGTGCCCCGCGTAGCCGACGAGCCGCCGGGCGAGTTCGCCCTGGGGCCGGTTGTAGTAGAGGTTGGAACAGTGGACGAGTTTGCGGGCCTGGCGGCTGATGGCTTCGGCGACGCGCGGGTGGCAATGGCCGACGGAGCAGACGGCGATGCCGGCTCCAAAGTCGAGGTATTCTTTCCCGGTTTCGTCCCAGACGCGGCTGCCTTCTCCGCGCTCCAGCACAAGGGGGAAACGCCCGTAGGACGGGATGACGTTCTGTTCGTATAATTCCAGCGTGCTTTCCATGTCTGTTTCCTTAGCTAAAAATCGGTGCGGCGGCTCTCTTATGCCACGTTTATGCGACGATCTCCGTTCCAACGCCGGTGTTGGTGAAGATTTCCAGCAAAAGCGAATGCTGGATGCGGCCGTCGATGAAGTGGACTTTTTTGACGCCTTGCTCGACGGCGCGCATGGCGGAGAGGACTTTGGGGATCATGCCTCCCGCGATGATCCCTTCTTCGATCAAGCCTTGGACGCCCGAGACGGAGAGTGTGGGGATGAGGGAGTCGGCTTGTTTCGGGTCGCGCATGATGCCGGGAACGTCGCTCAGGTAGATCATTTTCTCCGCGCCGAGGGCGGCGGCGGCGGCTCCGGCGGCGGTGTCGGCGTTGATGTTGAAGATGCGGCCTTCGGCGTCGCGCCCGATGGGCGAGATGACGGGGACGATTTCTTCTTCGACGGCTTTGCGGACTTCGTCCAGGGCGCAGCCGGTGACTTCGCCGACGAAGCCGAGATCGACTTCTTCGCCTTTTTCATCGATCTGGGCCGGGAGTTTCTGGACTTGAAAGACTTCCTTGCCGGAGATGCCTTGGGCGCGCCCGCCAAATTCGTTGAGGGTGCTGACGATGTTGGGGTTGATGGTGCCGCTCAAGACTTCCTCGACGATGCGGATGGACTGTTCGCAGGTGACGCGCAGGCCGTTGACGAAGCGGGCTTTGATCCCGGCTTCGCGCATGCGGGAGGTGATGGCTTTGCCGCCGCCGTGGATGAGGACGGGGTTGATGCCGACGGCTTCCAGGAAGACGACATCGCGCAGTAGGCGGTCTACGGTGTGCTCGTCCTCCATGGCGCTGCCGCCGTATTTGATGACGAAGAGCTGGCCCCGGTATTTTTGGATAAACGGGAGCGCTTCGATCAAGGATTCAGTGCGGGCGAGTTGCGTGATGTTGGGCATGTGGGAAAAGGAAAACGAAAGGGAGATCGGCTGCGAAAAACGGCCATTGGATCGTTCCGGGACCGTTTGGGCAATCCAAAAGATTACTCGCCCATGTTGAATTCGACGTAGGCGGTGGTGAGGTCCGTCGTGAAGACGGTGTATTCGGCTTCGCCCATGTGCAGATCGACGGTGATGGTGAAGCGCGGGCCCGCGACGACTTCCTTGAGTTTGGAGAAGGGGGTGGGCGCGGCGGTGCCGTTTTGGACGGCGATGAGGCCGTCGTAGTAGATGTCTACGGTTTCTTCGCGGACGCGCGCTCCGGAGTACCCGATGGCATCCATGATGCGGCCCCAGTTGGGGTCGCCGCCGAACCAGCAGCACTTGGTGAGGGTGGAGTTGGCGATGGCTTCGGAGGCTTTGCGGGCGTCCTGGCGGCTCTTGGCTCCGCGCACTTGGACGGTGACGAATTTGCTGACGCCTTCGCCGTCTTCGACGATCATGCGCGCGAGGGCGCAGCAGACGTGGTTGAGGGCGTTTTGGAAACGGTCGAATTCGGGCTGGCCGTCTTGGAGCTGGGTGTTGCCGGCCGCGCCGTTGGCGAGGACGAGCACGGTGTCGTTGGTGCTCATGTCGCCGTCGATGGTGATGCGGTTGAAGGATTGCTCGACGGCGTCGGAGACGGCTTGCTGG
>JAQTMF010000149.1 GCA_028714515.1 Chthoniobacteraceae bacterium
GTTGGCGGGGGTGCTATTGGCGGGAGCCTGGACCGGCGCGGCCGGGGCGGGGGATGTTGTCGTCATTCCCATCCGGGGGGATATCTCCCAGGCTCGCTTCTTCTTTCTGCGCCGGGCCCTCAAGGAGGCCGAGAAGGACAACGCGCGGGCCGTCGTGCTCGACATGGACACCTACGGCGGCGAACTCAAGGCAGCCGAGGCCATGTCCCGCGCCCTCTCCCAGGTGAAGGTCCCCACGCTCA
Source organism: Chthoniobacteraceae bacterium (assembly GCA_028714515.1). Lineage (GTDB taxonomy): Bacteria > Verrucomicrobiota > Verrucomicrobiia > Chthoniobacterales > Chthoniobacteraceae > UBA695. The sequence goes on from JAQTMF010000149.1 coordinate 243, forward strand.
CCTACATCAACCCCAACGCCGGATCGGCCGGGGCGTTGATCGCCGTCTCCACCAAACGTATCTATATGTCCCCCGCGAGCGCCATCGGCGCGTCCGCCCCCGTGCTGCCGGGCGGGCAGGAGCTTGGCAAGACGATGGAGGACAAAACGATTTCGTATTTCTCCAAATACTTTGCCAGCGTGGCCGAGGCGAACGGGCACAACCCGGACATCACCGTCGCGTTCATCGACAAGAACAAAGCCGTCGTGATCGGCGGGCAGACCATCCACGAAAAAGGCTCCATCCTGACCTTGAGCGCGCAGGAGGCCACCCGCCAGATCGACGGCAAGCCGATCCTGGCCGAGGGGATCGCCTCCTCCATCCCCGACCTCCTCTCCAAAGCCGGGCTCGGCAGCGCGTGGCAGCCCGCAAAACCGACGGGGTTTGAAGTGCTGGCCTTCTGGATCACCACGCTCGCGCCCCTCTTCCTGCTGGGAGGCATCCTCGGGGCCTACCTGGAATTCAAGATGCCCGGCTTTGGCCTGCCGGGGGCGTTTGCCATCGTCTGCTTCGCCATCTTCTTCCTGGGCCACTACGTCGCCGGGCTGGCCGGTTGGGAGGCCCCCGTGCTCTTCCTGGTGGGGCTCGTGCTCGTGCTGGGCGAGATGTTCGTGCACCCCGGCACCATCCTGCCCGGCCTTACGGGCGCGGTCCTGATGGTCGCCTCCGTCCTCTGGGCGATGGTGGACCGTTACCCCGGCGCGCCGCTGGTGCCGGAGCCCGAGGCCCTCCTCTGGCCCCTGGCGAAACTAGGCCTGGCCGTGGGGCTGGCCGCGGTGGCGATCGCCATCCTGGCCCGCTACCTCCCCAAAGTCTCCTTCTTCCACGGCCTGGTATTGGAAACGAAGCAAGCCGCCGGAGCCTCGCTTCCCCCGGGCAAAAGCGAATTCACGCGGCTGCCCGTGGGGGCCGAGGGGATCGCGCGCTCCATCCTGCGCCCCAGCGGCAAAGCGGAATTCAGCGGCGAACTCCACGACGTCATCACCGGCGGGCAATTCGTGGACCCGGGCACGCCCGTCCGGGTCGTCGCCGTGGAAGGGGCGCGAATCGTTGTGGAACCCGTGGCGGGCTAGTGTCCTGTCAGACAAATGAACTGCATAATTCCGGCCCCTTTTCCGATTTTTCGGCGTTGCTTCCTCGGGCAATATCTTCGTATCTGTTTAGCGCGCGGAAAAGGAATCAATCCGAAGGATTGAAAGATGTTTAGCCGGGGGTCGAGCGAGGCGACACCCCCGGTATGCTTGAGACGTTTATCTCACCCCGGAAGGGGTGGTAGAACCGCTGCCACCCCTCCGGGGTGAAATTTCATTGCGAACCTGTTCCGGTGGTGTCGGCGCGTGGCCGCGCCTCAACCACCGGCTAACATCTGGAACCCCTCCGGGGTTCTCTCTCTTGATTCGCGCTTCCTATCACCTGGCTAAACAGATCCATATCTTCAGATATTGCCTCTCGGTCGCGCCTTGAAAAATACGAAAAATGGGCTCGGACTTATTTTGCAAACTTGTCTGACAGCCCACTAGTGTCCTGTCAGATGAATACTTTATATAATTCCGAGTCCATTTTTCGATTTTTCAAGGCGCATCCGCAGCGGTGCTATCTGAAGATAACACCCAAGGATGCAACGCAGAAAAATCGGAAAAGGGGCCGGAATTATGACAATGATTTGTCTGACAGGACACTAGATCCTGTTTGCGAATCAAGACAGGATGAACACCTCATTGGGGGCGCGGGTCGGAAGAAACCCGCCGGTTGGAATCCGGGTACCGTCTTTGATAACAAGGATTTACAGGATTTTGAGGATTGAGAGGATTTCGCTTGCAGCCTGCCACACGCATCCTGGCGGGGCAGTCTTCGGGGAAAATCTTATTAATCCTACTAATCTTGTTAATCCTGTTGAAAATTTCAGCGCATCGTCTGCCTTCCGGCCTCTTTTCCTTCCCGTTCATCCTGTCTTTTGCGCCAGCTTCAGTTCGTAAACAGGCCCCAGAGCGTGTCGTCACGAGACATTCCATCGCGCTGCCCCCCGCCGCGTCTTGAGTCTTGCGTCCGGGCCGCGCCTCCCGGATGGTAGAGCCCAGCGATGATTGTTTTAGCTCTCGAAAGTTCCTGTGACGAAACGGCGGCCGCGATCCTCTGCGCGCAACGCGGGCTCCTGGCCAGCGAAGTCGCCTCGCAGATCGCCGTGCACCGGGTCTACGGCGGCGTGGTGCCCGAGGTGGCCTCGCGCCAGCATTTGACCCACCTGCGCCCCGTCGTGGACGCCGCGCTCGCCCATGCCGGGGTGCGGCGCGAGGAACTCGACGCCGTGGCCGCCACCGCCGGTCCCGGCCTGGCCACCTCGCTGATGATCGGCCTCTCCGCCGCCAAGGGGCTCGCCCTGGGCTTGCAAAAACCGTTTCTCGCCGTCAACCACGTCGAGGGCCACCTCCTCTCCCCCTTCTTTTCGGGATGCGAGGGGACCGGCGGCGGTCCCGCCCCCATCCCGCCCGCCATCGGCCTTGTGGTCAGCGGCGGGCACACCCTCCTGGTGGACATCGACGGCTTTGGGCGCTACCGCCTCCTGGGGCAGACGCGCGACGACGCGGCGGGCGAGGCGTTTGACAAAGTCGGCAAACTGCTCGGCCTCCCCTATCCCGGCGGCCCCGTCATCGACCGGCTGGCGCGCGGCGGCGACCCCGCCCGTTTCGCATTTCCGCGATCCATGCTCAATTCCGGGGATTTCGCGTTCAGTTTCAGCGGGTTAAAGACGGCCGTCCGCTACCTCCTCCCCAAATTGCCCGACCGCTCCGAGCCGACGCTCGCCGACGTGTGCGCCTCGTTCCAGGAGGCCGTGGTGGACGTGCTGGTGGAGAAGACCCTGGCCGCCGCCCGCGCCACCGGCCGCACCTCTGTGGCCGTGAGCGGGGGCGTGAGCTGCAACAGCCGCTTGCGCGCCCGGATGGAGGAAGCCTGCCGCAAGGCGGGGCTGCAACTGCGGATCGCGGGCGCCGCGCTTTCCACCGACAACGCCGCGATGATCGGCTGGGTGGCGCTTCACCGGCTGGCACACGGGCTGCTGTCACCCTTGACAGCCGATATTGATCCCAACCTCCGGTTGGTGTAATTTCGTAATAATCCGTGGTCCGTGCCCGGCGTCCGCGCCGGTTTCCGCAAGCAAAACCTAACCCAAGTGACTTTTCAAATCCCGTGAGCTTTATCCCGGACATCGGTTGGGTGGCGGGGGGCGCTGGCACCCTCGGCATGGCGGCGGCATTCGCCTTCGCCTGGACCCAGAGGCGGGGGCTGCGCGATGCCCGGGAACGCCTGGCCATGGTGGAGCAAACGGCCGCCGAGGAAGCGCGCCGCAGTTGGGAACAAGCGTTGCACCAGGCGGAGCAAACCCAGCAATTCGTCGCGACCCTCATCGAGTCGGCCGCCATCCTCATCCTGGCCGTGGACGAGCAGATGCGGCTGCGTCTTTTCAACGAGCGGGCCCAGGAAATCACCGGCTACCACCTCAACGACACCTTCGCCGGCGAGTGGCTGGAGCGCCTCTTCCCCGGGGAAGACTTCGCCCCGGCGCGCGACGGCTTGCGGGGAATGATGCGCGGGGAGATCGTCGGCAACGTGGAGACGCTGCTCGTCACCAAGAGCGGCGAGGAACGGACCATCTCGTGGCGCTGCCGCAACGTCATCTACCGCGACGAGCGCCTTTCCCTCATGCTGGGCGTGGACCTCACCGACCGCTCCCTGGCCGAGCGGGAACGGCACGACCTGGAGCTGAAACTCCTCGACATGCAGAAGCTCGAAAGCCTCGGCGTGTTGGCCGGGGGTATCGCGCACGACTTCAATAACCTGCTGACCGCCATCCTGGGCAACGCCCAGCTCGCCCGGCTCCAGTTGCACTCCTCCTCGCCCCTGCAATCGCACCTGCTGGAGATCGAGCGGACCTCCATCCAGGCGGCCGACCTCTGCAAGCAAATGCTGGCCTACTCCGGCCAGGGGCGCATCGAAGTCCGCTGGCTCGACCTCAACAAAACGATCCGCGACATGAGCCAGCTCCTGCGCGTCTCGGTCGCCAAGAAAGTCCAGCTCTCCTTCAACCTCGCCCACGACCTGCCCCGGGTGCGCGGCGACGTAAGCCAGGTCCGGCAGATCTTGATGAACCTCGTCATCAACGCCTCCGAGGCCATCACCGCCAACGAGGGCTCCATCTGGGTCTCCACCGGCGTCGTTCACCGGGCCAAGGAACTATTCCGGGGCATCACGGAAACGGGCAAACCCGAGGAGTGCGACTACGTCTTCATCGAAATCGCCGACAACGGCTGCGGCATGAGCGAGGAGACGCAGTCCCGCATCTTCGACCCCTTCTTCACCACCAAATTCACCGGCCGGGGGCTGGGGCTGGCGGCCGTGCTCGGCATCGTGCGCAGCCACGGCGGCACGCTGGAACTGCAAAGCCGCGAAGGGGAGGGGACGACGTTTACGCTCCTCTTCCCGTGCGCCGAAGCCGCCGAGGAACTGGGCGTCCACGCCAACGAAACGGCGGCGGGCGGCTCGCCCCACTGGAGCGGCGAGGGCCTCGTGCTCGTGGTCGATGACGAGGAAACCGTCCGCTCGCTCACAAAGCGGATGCTCGAATCGTTCGAATTCCGCGTCATCACCGCCAACGACGGGCGCGAGGGCGTGGAGCAGTTCGACGCCAACGCGGAGGCGATCACCGCCGTATTGCTGGACGTCACCATGCCGCTGATGGGAGGCATGGAAGCCCTGGAACGCATCCGCGCCATCCGGCCCGACGTTCCCGTGCTCTTCATGAGCGGCTACATGCGCGAGGGCGAGCTGCGCAACCTCGACCGCGCCACCGACTTCCTCCAGAAACCGTTCAAAATGGAAGATCTGCAAGAAAAACTGCGTCTGCTCTTGAGCGAGCCGCACCCGCAGTAGGCCGTGGGAAAGGAAAAGAGGCCGGAAGGCAGACGATGCGCCGAAATTTTCAACAGGATTATCAAGATTAAGGAGGATTTACGGGATGGGATGAAGGGGGCGGAAATCGAGCCACGCGTGGCAGGCTGCCAGCGAAATCCTCAAAATCCTGTAAATCCTGTTAAAAAAGACGGCGGCCCGGACTCAAACCGGCAGGTTTCTTCCGACCCGCGCCCCCCAAAAATGAGGTGTTCATCCTGTCTTGATTTGTAAAAACCGCCCGGGCGGCTACGCGCGGAAAATGAAGTAAACCGCGCCGAGAATGCAGACGCCCGCGTAGAGATAGTCCATCTTCAGCGGCGTATGCATGTAAAACACCGCGAACGGCACAAACACCGCCAGCGTGATCGCCTCCTGCATGATCTTCAACTGCGGCAGCGACATCGTCTGGATGCCGATCCGGTTCGCCGGGACCATCAGCAGATATTCAAACCCGGCGATGAGCCAGCTTGCCAGCACGGCCCAGAACCACGGCTTGTTGGAAAAATTCCGCAGGTGCCCGTACCAGGCGAACGTCATAAAGATATTGGAGACAACCAGCATGAGCGGCGGAAGGAAAAGGGACGATTTCACTGGAGCGATCTTACCGAAGACTCCCGGCGGTGCAACCGGCGGAATGCGGTGTTTTTGAAAAACCGGAGGAAAAGGGGTGGATTGCGGGTGCCCGAGCGCGTAACATACCGTGCAAATTTATGAAACCACTCCTGATCACGGGAATTGCCTTGGCGGTGATGGCGGCGTTTTCCGCGTGCGGCACCATGCGCGGGATGGGCCAGGACATGCAAAGCATGGGCCACGGCGTACAGCGCGCGGCCGAATGGTGCACGCCGGAGTAGCAAGCGTTCCGCCGGAACCTCTTCGCGCTTCCTGTTTAGCCAGTGATAAGGAAGCGCGGATCAAGAGAGAGAAACCTGAAAGGTTTCCAGACATTAGCCGGTGGTCGAGGCGCGTCCCCGCGCCGACACCACCGGAATAGGTCCGCAATGAGATTCACCCCAAGAGGGGTGAACCGATGGCTCAGCCAAACCGGGGGTGGCGCTTCGCTCGACCCCGGCTAACCTCTTTCAATCCTTCGGATTGATTGCCTTCTTGCGTGCTAAGCAGACACCTTCTGCGAGAGGAAGCGGCCGCTACCGCTTGCAGAGCGGGATGACGTAGGGCCCCTCGGGGATGACGGCCACCTCGGATGCGCCGGATTCTCGCAACACGGCGGCGACGGCTTCCCCCCAATCGCGGTGACACGTCGCGCCGGTCAGCCGGGTTTGTTCGTCCAGCAGGCGGGCGGAGTAAAGATGCACGCGGTAATCGCGGACGGCCTCGACGAGCTTCACCGTCTGCCATTCGTCCACCCGCGCCAGGGGACGGCCGCGGGCCGCCGCCAGAAACCCGTCGATCCCCTTCTCCACGAGGGCCGCCTGCGCTTCGCAAAACTCCGGCGAACCCAGGCCCTCCCCGCATTCGGAGGCGATCAACAGCGAGCCCCCCTTTTCCAAAATCCCCAGCGCGCCGACGATGCCCTTGATCGTCTGGTAATACGACTTGTCCAGCGGGTAGCCCGCGGCGCTGGTGATGACGCACCGGTAGCGCTTCGCGGACGGCCGCTCGGCGTATTGCCGGATGAACCCGACCGCCGCCTCATGGGAAGCGAGGATCTCCCCGAAATTGACGAACGCCAGCCGCCGCTCGGCATCGAGGCAGGTGTTGACCGCGTAAACGCGGCCCAGCATGCGGACGATTTCCAACTGTTCGGCGTGCAGCGGGTTCCCCTCGAAGTTGCAGTTGCGCGCGGCGGCGTTTTCCATGAACCGCGTGTTGTGGAACGTGCGGATCGTCTCCTCGTGGGCGATCCCCGGCGAGATCACCTTCCGGCCCCCGGAGTAACCGGCCATGAAATGCGGCTCCACCAGGCCGGTCGCGATCTTGAGGTCCGCCTCCACAAACCGGCGGTCGATCTTGACGGGCGTTCCCGAAGCCGTCGTACCCAGGTCGGCGTGCGCCGCCGTGTCGTGGGCGTCGTGATTTTCCACGCGCACCGTGCGCAGCACCCAATCGTCATTCACCAACTCCCGCAACTCCCCGCCCAGGTTGGGCCGGTGCAGCCCCGTGGCCACCAGGACGCGAATCCGCGCGGCGTCGATCCCGGCGGCGAGCAGCGTTTCGATGATCGGCCGCAAAAACAGCCCGTTGGGAACCGGGCGCGTGATATCGCAGATCAGGATGCACGCCGACTTCGCCTTGCCCGCCAGTTCGGAGAGGCCCGCGCCGGAGGCGGGATGTTCCAGCGCCTCGGCCACGGCCTTTCGCGGCTCCGGCAGAAACGGCATCGGCGGCTTGGCGATGATCGTCGCCGTGCAGGTTTCCGGGAGATCGAGCGGCACCGAGCCGTGTCCGTAGAGGATGGGGATGGTCATGGTGGGGAGAGGGTGGGATGAAAAACCGTTCCGTGGTTGTTCCGTCGCACTATAGCGCCCCGGGCCGCCCCGTGCGACGAATTTGTGCGCCCCCCCCGCCTACGGGTGCCATTAAAGGCGGTGTGAGTTTTAGTTCGTGTTCACGAATTCACTAAGAAGAATGAGGAATCCAGGAAACCAGGAAGAAGAGAAAGTTGCCGGGGAGGCTCACAGAGTCTGACTTATCGAGCGGTCCTGGGAGGAGAAGGCGGGGAGGGTGAGGTGTGTGAAAAATCTGGACCAAGCAATAGGAGAATAAGCGACAATGATCCAGATGATGAGAAAACGATACACGGCGGAGTTCAAAGCGCAGGCGGTAGAGCTGATCGTGGAGGGGAAGCCTG
>JAQTMF010000150.1 GCA_028714515.1 Chthoniobacteraceae bacterium
CCTCCGATCTCCCGCTACTGCCCCTCGCTGGAGGACAAAGTGGTCCGGTTCGCCGAAAAGGAGGGCCACCATGTTTTCCTGGAGCCCGAGGGTCTCCATACGGAGGAGATTTACGCCAACGGCGTCTCCACGAGCCTCCCGCACGAGGTCCAGTATGCCTTCATCCGCTCCATTCCCGGCCTGGAGCACGCGGAGATTCTCCGGCCCGGATACGCGGTGGAATACGACTACTGCCCGCCCACGCAGCTTTTCCCCACCCTGGAGACCAAGCGCGTCGCCCATCTTTACTTCGCCGGGCAGATCAATGGCACCTCCGGCTACGAGGAGGCGGCCGCCCAGGGGCTTGTCGCCGGGGCCAACGCCGCCCTGAAGCTGCTGGGGAGGGAGCCGCTCCACCTTGGCCGCGCGGAAAGCTACATCGGCGTCCTGATCGACGACCTCGTGACCAAGGGAACCCAGGAACCCTACCGGATGTTCACCAGCCGGGCGGAATACCGGCTGCTCCTGCGCCAGGACAACGCCGACCTGCGCCTCACCCCCCTGGGCCGCGAGCTCGGCCTCGTGGATGACCGCCGCTGGGCCGTCACCCGGGCCAAGCTCGACGCCCTGGCCCAAGCCCGCTGCCTCGCCGAAACGGAGCGGATCGACGGCGCCCCCCTGGGCCAATGGCTGAAGCGCCCCGAAGCCACGGCCGCCGCCCTGCCCGAGGCGCTGCGGACCCGCTTCCCGGAGGAGATCTGGAGCCTGCTGGAGACCGACCTGAAGTACGAAGGCTACATCCGCCGCCAGGAGGCGCAGGTGGAAAAGGCGCGCACGGCGGAAACCCGCCCGCTGCCGCTCGATTTCGATTACGCCGCCGTCGCCGAACTCCGCGCCGAGGCCAAACAGAAGCTCGCCAAGATCCGCCCCGCCACCTTTGGCCAGGCGGGACGCATCAGCGGCATCACCCCGGCTGATCTCGCCATCCTGGAGATCTGGCTGCGCAAGCGGGGAGGGGAGACCCGCCCGGCTCTATAATCGCAAGCAGTTGTTCCCCAGTGTCTTACGTCATAGGAACCTCCTCACGGCCCGCCGGCCGGAAATGGGCCGCGAGACGAGCAAAAAAACCGCTGGCGGGACGCTTTCCCATTCGGTATTCTGGAGCCTCTCCCCTTTTGTAATTTGTCCTCTTTCGCTCTATGAAGCTCCGTTCCCTCCATCGCCGCCTTGCCCTGTTTTCCGTCCTTGCCGCCGGCGCGTTCTCTCTTCCCTCTTTGGTAAACGCACAGGTTGTCTCCGCCGACGACGCCAACAACGCCGCATCGCAACTCATGACCGACGGCAAGCTGCCCGAAGCCGCCGCCGCTTTTGAGGACTTTCTCAAGAAATACCCCACTTCCACCGGCATCTCCGACGCCCAATACCGGCTGGCCACGCTCTATTTCATGCTGGGCGATTACGACAAGAGCCGCACCTTCATCCAAAAGACGCAGGTTCCTCCCGCTTCTCCCGAGATCAACGAACTCGGGGCCGCCCTGCTGCCCCAGGTGTTGGCGGCCAAAGCCTCCAAGGAGACGGCCGAGGCGGCCCGCAAGGCCGGGTTTGAGGAAGCGATCAAGGAATACGACGCCTTCCTGACGAAATACCCAAGCAGCACCCAGGTGGAGGCCAGCACGTACGGCCGCGCGCTTTGCTCCTTCCAAATCTCCAAATACGACGATACCGCCGAGGCGCTGCGGAAGAATTTGAAGCAGTTTCCGAAAAGCGAAACCATCCAGGAAAGCCAATTCCTGCTCGGTCTCTGCCTCATGACCCAGGGCGCGCTGACGGCGCAGGAAACCTATGGCAAGGCCAATCCCAAGGCGGATGCCGCCTTCGCCGAATCCCAGCGCCTGCTGGCCGACATCGTCACCCGGCGCTCCGACATCGCCCTCCTCAACGACGCCCAGTTCCAGCTCGGCGAACTCTTCGCCAACCAGGCCATCTTCGCGCCCAAAGAGAACCAGGAGGCGCTCTTCGCCAAAGCGCTGGAGGCCTACCGCGCCATCCTGCCGAAGGAAGACACCATCACCGCCCAGAAGAATCGCATCAACGCCGTGCGCGACCGCCGCCTGGCCGCCCTGCGCACCAAGAACATCTTCCAGATGAAAAGCCTGGAGGGCCTTCTCGAGCACGAGCGCACCAAGCTCGCCGCCGTCGAGGGCAAGGCCGATCTGACCGTCTCCGCCCAGATCAAAATCGGCCAGCTCTTTTACCAGAAGAAAGCCTACGACGAGGCCCGCGTGGTCTTCCACCAGATGCAGCCGTTCGCCGAGGACAACGACCAGAAAAAGAACCTGCTCTATCACCTCACCATGAGCTACGCGGACCAGTGCCACGTAAGCACCATCCCCGCTCCCGTACAGCAGAAACTTATCAGCAAAGCCGTGGAGGGATACGACGAATTCCAGCAGACCTACAAAGGCGACTCGATAGCCGAAAACCTTCCCTTCGCCATCGGCTCCCTCTTTATCGTCTCCAATGCCCCGGAGCAAGCCCTGCGCTACTTCCAGGAAAGCGTCCAGATTTACCCCAAGGGCCGCCTCCTCGACGCCACCCTCGCCGCCCAAGCCAACGCCTGCGTCAGCCTCAAGCGGTATGACGAAGCGCGCGCCACCTTCCAGACCTTCCTGAAGGGAAACCCGAAACCCGACCTTGCCGCCACGGCGGAACTGGGCATTGCGAACATTAACAAGGAGACGGAGAAATTTGACGAAGCCCTGGCCGGATACCAGAAGATCGCCGCCACCTACCCGGGCACCCCGCAGGCGGAAACCGCCATTTTCTGGGTCGGGCAGATCCAACTGCAAAAAGGAAACCTGGATGCCGCCATCGCCACGCTGAGCGCCTTCCTCAAGGATCATCCCGAAAGCACCCTTCTTCCCACCGCCCAATACAACCTCGCCCAGGCTTACGGAAGCAAGGCCGACACCGCCACCGCCCTGCGGCTCTACAAGGAACTCGCCGACAAGTACCCCGACTCCGACGCCGCGCCATATGCCTACCTCGGGCAGTGCAATCTCCTCACCGGCCCGGAAAAAGCCGAGGAACGCGCCACCTTGATGCGGGAATTCATCCGCCGCTATCCCACGCACGAATACATTTTCTACGCCTACAACCTCATCGCGCAGGATCTGCTCGCCAAAAACCAGATCACCGACGCCATCGCCGCCTTCTCCGAGATGGTCGAGAAACATCCCAAAGACAAACAAGCGCCGACGGCCCTTTTCAACGTCGCCGCGCTCTGGAACCAGCAGGCGAGCGCCCTGGGCCGTTACTTCGCGATGAACGACGCGCAGAAAGCCCAGTGGACCACGGCGCTCAAAAACTCCATCGCCGCGTGCGAGCAAGTCTTGAGCGACTACCCGGAGAGCCAGCCCGTGGCCATGGCCCTGCAATACCTCCTTTCCGACCAGAAACTCCTGGCCATGGTAAATCTCAAGACCGACGAGGAGATCACCACCTACTTCCAGAGCCTCGCCACCCAGTTCGAGACCCAGCCGCAGACCCGCAGCAAAGTCCTCTTCACCCTCGCCTCCTTCACCTACGAGAAAGACAAGGCGAAGGCCCTGGAGCAGATGACACAGGCCTACGATCCCAAACTCATCTTCGCGCCCGCGGACATCGACCTCTACGGAAGCGCCCTGCTGGAACAAGGCAAGGTGGACGACGCGGTTGCCGTCTATCAGAAACTCGCCGCCGACTTCCCCGACCCGGATTCCGCCCATCCCGAGAAATCGCCGCTGCAAGTCCAGGAAGCCCAGGCAATCGCCCTCTTCGGCACCGCCAAGGCGCTCCAGAGCAAGGAGCAAATCGCCGAGGCCGCCGCGAAGTTCGAAACCTTCAAGCGCCTCTACCCCTCCTCCGCCGCGGGCAAGATTCTGGACGCCAATTACGGCATCGCCGTCCTGGCCTACCGGGAAAAGCAGTATGACAAAGCCCTGCCGCTGCTGGTCCAGGTCATCAAGTCCCGCACCGGAAGCAACGAGCTGCACGCCAACGCCATGCTCCTGCACGCCAAAGTCCAGGAAGCCAGAAACGAAATGCTCCCGGCCATCGACGGGTACCTCAAAGTCCCGCTCTACTACGACTCCGTCCCGGCGGCCGCCTCCGAAGGGCTCTGGCGCGGCGGGCAACTTCTGGAAAAACAAGCCGCCGGCCTGCCGCAGACCAGCGCGAACCCGAAAGACGCCACCAAGCCGATGCAACTCCGCAAGGCCCTCAAGGCATACCAGGACCTCCAGACCAAGTTCCCCAACACTCCCCACGTCGCCGAAGCCAAAGGGCGTGCAGATGCCTTGGCGGCTGCCTTGAAATGAGCCCCCAAGAGCGCATCGCGCCGTTGATAAAAGCCTTCCGCCGCGTCTATCCCAACGCGCATTGCGAGCTGGTCTTTGCCAACCCGCTCCAGCTGCTCGTCGCCACCGTCCTTTCCGCCCAGTGCACGGACAAGCGCGTCAACCTCGTCACCGAGCCGCTCTTTGCCCGCTACCGCACGGCCGCCGACTTCGCCCAGGCCGGCCAGGAGGAGATGGAGGAGGCCATCCGTTCCACCGGCTTTTACCACAACAAAGCCAAGAACCTTCGCACCCTCGCCGCCGCCCTTGAGGAACACCACGGCGGCCGCGTTCCCGAAACCATGGAAGCGCTCACGGCCCTGCCCGGCGTCGGCCGCAAAACCGCCAACGTCGTGCTCGGCAACGCCTTTGGGCGCAACGAAGGCGTCGTCGTGGACACCCATGTCGCCCGGCTCTCCGCCCGCTTGGGGCTTACCAAGGAAACCGCTCCGGAGAAAATCGAGGCGGATTTGATGACGCTGGTCCCGCGCGCGGAATGGACCAACTTCAGCCACTGGCTCATCTGGCATGGCCGCCGCCGCTGCACCGCGCGCAAGCCGGATTGCGCCGGGTGCGAGGTCCAGACCCTCTGCCCCAGCGCCTTCAAAACCGGCAAGTAGGGGGGTGCCGCGTGGCGGACCGCCCTTGCCGCCGCCGCTTCGCATCTGTACAAAAAGAACAGCCGCCCGTTGCCGGGCGGCTGCGTCCAAATCCAAATCCAGAGATGAAAATTATGTCCCGGTGGTGAAGGGAGCCCAGAAGGTGCCGTCCGATCCGGTCACAGTGACCGTTGCGTCAGCAGTGGCCTTCGGCACCTGAAGAGGCGATCCCAGCGCGGGAATATTAATCGTGCTGCCAAGGGTGTCTACGATCGGGCTCGCTTTCAAAGCCGTGTAAAGAGTGCTGTTCTCTTTGATGTAGGCTGCGAGGTCCGTTCCGGTCGGCGTATCGCCCTTCTTTTTGTTATTCTCCATCGCCCACTGGTCGATGGCTTGGTCGATCTGCCGGAGATCTTCTTTGCAAGCGGTCGCTTGCGTGCGCAGGCGGGCTCGCATGAAACTGGGAACGGCGAAAGTTGCCAGCAGGGCAATGATCGCCACCACAATCATGATTTCCACGAGGGTGAAGCCCCCGCGGCGTTTGTTGATGTTCTGGAGCATAGGTTTTATTTTGTTGATGGGTTTTGGTAGCCGCCAGCTTTGCCGACGCTTGGTTTCTGTTTGAGCATCTTCCGCACCCAGGTTTCCAAAAACTTCGACGGCAACCGGGAAAAATATCCCGGAGCGGCCACGCTGGCCCGCGTTTTCCGCGATTTACTCTAGAAATACGCATAGCGAATATTATCCGTTCGCTTTCCCGCGTTATCGGATTTGCAATTTTCATTTTCAAAAATGAGGAATTTTGTTCCGCAGGAAGAGCTTTCTGCCGGGCAAAGCGCACCGCGGAATACCGCCCCCTGGCGCGGAGCGTTCCGGCGGAAACTAAAAAAATCAAGAAAACGGAAAAAAAAGAAAAAGGGCTTCTTTTTTCCGTTGCATCCCCCGGGGATTTCACTAGATTGCCTCGTGTTTCCCCTATGAAGGAAGGCGCAAGGTTTCAAAACCTTGCGCCTTCTGCTTGTACAGGCACGGCGCGGCAAGGCAAAGCACCGCTCTCTTTCAGAAAAGAGTATCCGCAGATTTCGCAGAGGGACGCAGATTGAAAGGCAGAAGATCCCTTTTTGGCATTCCGGGAATCTGCGTAATCTGCGGACTCTCTTCTCTTTCTGTTCCGATGCGAAATCCATGAGGATTCCTGGGACTAAGGGCGCTCCAGGAACAGCCGCTTGGCACGCCGCCGGGCATGCCAGCCGCCCGGCAGATTCACTTTCGCCGGGCCGTGCGCTCCCGCTGCCAGCAGCGAGCGGACGGCTTCCACTTGGCCGTATCCGGTGTCGGGAACCGCGTTCTCCCGCAGCCACGCCAGGATGCGGCGGCGTTGCTGGGCCACCGGCTGGCTTTGCAGGAGCGGCGCGGCGAGTTCGGTTCCCTCTTTCGCCGCGCCGGAAAGGAGGGCGAGCCACTCTTCCTCCGCCTGTAAAATCGCGCTGGTCCGCCAGAGCGCCTGCCGGATGTCGCGGCCAAAGACCTCCTCCAGCACGGGGAAGAGCGTGTGCCGGATCCGGTTGCGGGTGAACTCCGCCGCGCGGTTGCTGGCGTCCTCGCGGAACCGCAGCGCGTGGGCGCGCACGTAGGCGTCGATTTCCTTGCGCCACACCCCCAGCAGGGGCCGCAACACGCGCAGGCGCACCCCTTCCACCGTCCGCCCGCTCTCCCGGCGCATCCCGCCCAGGCCCGCCCGGCCCGCGCCGCGAAAGAGGTTGAAAAGGAAGGTTTCCACCTGGTCGTCCGCGTGATGGGCCAGGAAAAGCGCGCGGCAGCGCCGTTTGCGGGCGACCCGGGCAAAAAAGGCGTAGCGGGCTTCCCGTGCCGCCGTTTCCAGGGATTGACCGGTATGCGCCGCCAGCCGGGTCACGTCGGCTTTCTCCGATTCCAGCTCCAGGCCGAGCTTCGCCGCCAGCGCCGCCACGAAGCGGGCGTCGGCCGCCGCGGCCCGCCCCCGCAGGCCGTGGTTTAGGTGGCAGACGATGAGCCGCCGGAACCCGGCCTCCACCAGCGCGTGCAGGAGCGCCACGGAGTCGCGCCCGCCGGAGACGCCGACCAGGTAGCGCGCTGTGCGGGAAACGCCGGTCAGGTCGAGGCTAAAGGCGCTTGGCTTCATCTTCGTGGCTCGGTTTGCGAAGCTGGAGCTTCGCCGACAAGGGCATTCCCAATCTGGAGATTGGGAACGAGAACCGCCCCTACCGGATCTCCGCCGCGCCAAAGTAGGGCTGGAGCGCTTCGGGGATTTTGATGCTCCCGTCGGCCTGCTGCCAGGTCTCCACCAGGGCGACAAAGAGGCGCGGCATGGCCGTGCCGGAGCCGTTGAGTGTGTGGCAGAAGCGGTTTTTGCCCTCGGCGTCCTTGAATTTGAGGTTCATCCGACGGGCCTGGAAATCGGTGTAATTCGAGCAGCTGGAGACTTCCAGGTAGGCGTTCTGCCCGGGAGCCCAGACCTCGATGTCATACGTCCGGGCCGAGCCGAAGCCCATGTCGCCGGTGCACAGTTCGATGACCCGGTAGTGCAGCCCCAGGAGCTGGAGAACGCGCTCCGCGTTGGCCGTGAGGGCTTCCAGTTCCTCCCACGAGGTTTCCGGCGTGGTCAGCTTGACCAGCTCCACTTTGTCGAATTGGTGGACGCGGATGATGCCCCGGTTTTCACGCCCGGCCGAACCGGCTTCGCGCCGGAAACACGGGGTATAGGCGACAAAGCGCTTGGGCAGCTCGGACAGGGAGAGGATTTCCTCCCGGTGCAGGTTCGTGACGGGAACCTCGGCCGTGGGGGCCAGGAAGAGTTCGCCGTTTTCCATCCCATACATATCGTCCTCGAACTTGGGAAGCTGGCCCGTGCCGATCATGGAATCGCGCCGGATCAGGAAGGGCGGGCTGACTTCCAGGTAATCGTGCTGCCGCGTGTGCAGGTCGAGGCAGAATTGGATCAGCGCCCGCTCCAGCCGCGCCCCGGGGCCGGTGAAACAGATAAAGCCGCTGCCGCTGATCTTCGCCGCGCGCTCCGGGTCGAAAAGGTGCAATTTCGCC
>JAQTMF010000151.1 GCA_028714515.1 Chthoniobacteraceae bacterium
TCCCATCCATTATTACGCGGTTGCGCGTGGGGCTGGGGAGGACGTGGGTCTGCGTGTTCGCGGCGGAGTTGATCGCCGCGCAGAAGGGCGTCGGCTATGTCATCGTGGATGGCCGCTAGCTGTCGCGCCCCGATGTGGTGATCGCGGGGATGATTACGATTGGGGTGATCGGGAAGCTCATGGATGTGGCGCTCAAACGCCTGGAGCCGTGGTTGATTCGATGGAAAACGCAATACAGCGGGACGTAGAAAGATGAGCGCAACGGGAAACAACGCGAGCCAACTGGCTCTGGACGGCGTCGGCAAACGCTACCACCTCAAGGGAAATGACATCGTGGCGCTCCACGGGATCAACCTGCGTTTCGCGCCGGGGGAGTTTGTCAGCATCGTGGGCGGAAGCGGCTGTGGCAAAAGCACGCTCCTGCGGATCATCGGCGGCCTGGAGCGGGACTTCGATGGGAGCGTTCGCCTCAACGGCAGCCCCATCGCCGGTCCCGGCCTTGACCGTGGGCTGCTTTTCCAAGATCATCGGTTGCTGCCGTGGCTGACGGTTTGGGAGAACATCGCATTCGCGCTCGCTGAGTCACGGTCCGCCGCGGCCCGCCGCGTGATCGCGGAGCACATCGCGCTCGTCGGGCTCAAGGGATTTGAAAAGGCATACCCGCACCAACTCTCCGGCGGCATGGCGCAACGGGCCTCCATTGCCCGGGCGCTCGTGAACCGGCCGCAAATCTTGCTATTGGATGAGCCGTTCGGCGCGTTGGATGCCTTGACGCGGATTCAGCTCCAGAAGGAGATTTTGCGGATTTGGCAGGCTGAACGGACGACAATGGTTCTGGTGACGCACGATATTGACGAGGCGATTTTCCTCGGCGACCGCGTGGTGGTGATGTCCAACCGGCCCGGAACCATCAAAAAAGAAGTCCGGATCGAACTCGCCCGCCCACGGCCGCGCAACAGCCCGTCGTTCGCCGACTTCCGCCAGACCGTTTACCGCGAATTTTTTACCGAAACAGAACTCGCTCCCGACTACATGGTGTGATTACGGCAGCGAGAGGCATGCCTGGATGGCGAGGGAAAGGAGCTGGGCGCGGCACGAGGCGCTTGGCCAGTCGCGGTGGTCCCAGCCGGAATCGATGACGAGATCGCCCGCGTAGAGGATCTGCCCCATGGTGACGTTGCGGAACTGGGCGACGGCAAAGAAGGCGGCCGCCTCCATTTCCACCGTCAAACAGCCCTCCGCTTTTCGAAGCGCCACGCGGCCGGGGGTTTCGCGGAAAAAGGCGTCGGTAGTCCACGTTTTGCCAGCGGTGTAGCGCCAGTTTGCTTTTTCCAAAACGTCGCGGATCGCGGCCACGGCGTCGGCGCTCGGCCCCACCTCGCGCCCGGGCGGCAGGTAATGGTAGCTCGTTCCTTCGTCGCGGATGGCGGCAGTGGGGACAAACACGTCGCCGAGATTTGCCCCGCGATCCAGCACGCCCGCTCCGCCGACGGCGATGAAGTTGCGGCATCCCAAGGCGATGAGCTTTTCCATCAGAAGCACGGCCATCGGCGCGCCGATTCCCGGGTGGACCAGCACCACGCGCCGTCCTTCGTTCTCCAGTTCATAAATGGGATGAGGCCCGGAAGAGAGGGGAAAGGTGTGAATCGGCTTTGCCCTCCCCGATTTAACCAGTCCCGCGAGCACTTCGTGGAAGAAACAGAGCACGCAATACCTGGAGACTTCGAGGGATGCCACAGTACGCGAGGGGCTGATAATCGCCTCGGAAGCCGGGTCGTATTCCAGCAGAGGAAAGCGTTTTTTCATGGCAAGATGGGAGCAGAGAACGGGCGCCGATGGCAATAGAGCTTTTGCAAACAATGGGCTTGTAAAACACCCACCAACTAGATAGGTATTTTGACCGCCATGCGAAACGGCTTGCGGAAAGCAAGCGCCTCGGGATGACGGGGCCGTTCTGTTGAAACCACGCCAGTTTCGCCGGTGATCCCAAACCATCAACATGCCCAGAAGCTATATTTTTTCCTCGGAATCCGTCGGCGAAGGCCACCCGGACAAAGTTTGCGATACCATTTCAGACGCCGTGCTCGACGCGTGCCTTACGGAAGATCCGAGGAGCCGCGTCGCCTGCGAAGTCTACGCGAAAAGCAACGTGGTCGTGGTGGGCGGCGAGATCACCACGCGAGCCGCGGTGTCGTTCAATGATATTGTACGCGGCACGATCCGGGAAATTGGATACGTTCACAACGACGACGTTTTCCATGCAGACAAGGTTTTCGTTGTAAACCTCATCACAGCCCAGAGTCCCGATATTGCCCAGGGCGTCGATACCGTGGAGGCGGAGGGCAAGGGACATGCGGAACAGGGGGCGGGCGACCAGGGGCTGATGTTCGGATACGCGTGCAACGAGACCGAGGAACTGATGCCCGCGCCCATCATGTTCGCGCATCGGCTCGGACGGGAAGTTACGCGCATCCGCAAAGCGGGTACGGTGAAGTGGCTTCGGCCCGACGCCAAAAGCCAGGTTTCCGTGCGGTATGAAAACGGCAAACCGGCGGAGATCACCAACGTCGTCATCTCGACGCAGCACACGGAGGAAGTAAAGCACTCCGAGATCCGCGATTTCCTCATTGGCGAAGTGATTCGCAAAAAGCTCCCCGCTAATCTTTTGACGAACCGCACCGAGTATCTGATCAACCCCACCGGGCGTTTCGTCGTCGGCGGTCCTCAAGGCGATACGGGGCTCACCGGGCGCAAGATCATTGTCGATACCTATGGCGGCGCGGGCCGTCACGGCGGCGGCGCATTTTCCGGCAAGGACCCGTCCAAAGTGGATCGCTCCGCCGCCTACATGGGGCGTTATGTCGCCAAAAACATCGTGGCGGCAGGATTGGCAAGCCGCGCCGAGGTGCAGTTTGCCTACGCCATCGGCTACCCGAATCCCGTCAGCCTCCATATCAACACGTTTGGGACAAACACCGTAGCCGAGGAGAAGATCGAGAAGGCTGTCACCGCCGTCTTCAGCTTCAAGCCCGCCGATATTATCACGCAGCTCAATCTTCTGCGCCCCATCTATCGGAAAACGACCAACTACGGCCACTTCGGCAAAGTCGACGACCTGGACGCCATCACGTGGGAACGCGCGGACAAAGTCGAGGCGCTCAAGGCCGCGCTTTAGTGTTGCTTTGGGAGAAAGAGCCGCAATGCGCGCATTCCGCCCTCCACAAACAATCCAAAAACCAACCAGAAATCATGAATAAGTTATTGGCTTCATTGAGTAAGCTCGCGCTCGCGGGCGCGCTTGTCAGCGTTGCGGGGAGCGCGTTTGCCGCCCCCGCCGAAAAGAACGAACCGGCAAAGGCCTTGAAAAAGGTGACCATTGCCTATGTGGCAACCACGTGCGATTCCACCGTCTATATCGCAAAAACCAAGGGCTTCTTCGCCGACGAGGGCCTCGACGCCAATCTCGTGCTCGGCGACTGGGCGTTTATTAAGGAGGGCCTCGCCCTTGGGCGTATCGATGCCACGCAGGGGCTCGTGATGAACTACATCAAGCCCATCTCGGAAGGGTTGGACGCCAAGTTCACCGGCGGCGTCCACCGTGGCTGCCTGCACATCCTCGCGCCAAAAGACTCGCCCATCAAAACGGCCGCCGACCTCAAGGGCAAGCGCATCGGTGTGCCCGCGCTCGGCAGCAGTCCGTGGGTCTTCGCGGTACGTGTCGTCGGCGACCAGGGCTACGACTATCACAAGGACGTGGAGTGGAAACCCTTCCCGGTTGCGGAGCTGAAGCTCGCGCTGGAAAAAGGACAGGTGGACGCCATCGCCCTGGCCGACCCGATTGCCGAAATCCTGCTCACCGAGGGAAATGTCCGTAGTATCGTGGATCAGGCGACCGACGCGCCGTACAAGGACGAGTATTGCTGCGTCATCGTGACCAGCGGCAAACTCATCAAAAACGACCCGAAAACCGCCGCCGGGATCACGCGTGCCGTGCTGCGCGCCGCCAAGTGGATTTCCGTAAACCCGCAGGCCGCGGCCGAACTCGCAGTCAATGGCAAGCACATCAGCGGCAGCGTCGAGGTGAACGCCCGCGTACTCTCGAAACTCAATTACATTCCCTCCGTCGAAGGCGGGCGCAATGCCGCCGCCACCGCCGCCGCCGCGCTAAAACGCATTGGCGTCCTCGACGGCAGCGTGAACGTGGACCAGCTCGTGAAACAAGTCTTCCAGCCGCTTGATAACGTGAACGACGCCTGGATTCAAAGCCTTCCCACGGAAAAAGTCAGCCAGTCCGAGCCTCAGAGAAATCGTCCGGCAAAGACGGCTGTCCAAACCGAGAAACCGCCCCGCAACTGCTGCGACGAGCCGCTTGCCTCGGTCTCAAAATAACGCGCTCTGTGCCGCCGTTTCATGAGGGTCAAAACCGCCATCACCGCCGCCGCGCCGCTACTGGCCGCCGGCGGCGCCTTCGCCGTCCACCGCTACTGGCCGGACAAGACGCCGTTATCGGCGTCCCCGGTCTTTCCGAGGCTGCTGGGCGCGGTGGCGGCGGCGTGGCTGGCTTATCTCGCGGCGGCATGGTATTCCGCAAGGCTGCGCCAGCGGGCCGGTGAAATCGCTCCACTGTGGGCCGCGGCGCTGGTCAGCGTGAGCGTCTGGCAGGTGCTCACCGGCAAGACAGGGGCTCTGCCCATGCCGTTTTTCCCGGGGCCGGACCGGGTGTTCTCCGTGTTTGGCGCGCCTTCCGAAATCAAGATGCTGGTGGAGGGCACGCTGCACTCGCTGCGGCTGCTCGCCGTCGGCTTTGGCTGCGGCAGCATCGCGGGCTTTTTACTTGGCGTCTGGATTGGCTGGAGCAAACAGGCGCATTATTGGGGGATGCCGGTGCTGAAATTTTTCGGCCCGGTACCCGCCACCGCGTGGATTCCGCTGGCACTGGTCCTCTTTCCCACCACCTTCGGCGCAAGCACTTTCATCATCGGCCTGGCGAGCTTATTCCCGATGATTGTTCTTACCGCCAGCGGCATCGCCAGTGTGCGCCACAGCCATCTGGAGGTGGCTCGCACGCTCGGCGCCAACCAGCGGCAGCTCATTTGCCACGTTGCCATCCCGTCGGCGCTTCCCTCGATCTTTGTGGGGCTGTTCATGGCGCTCTCGGCATCGTTCCTCACGCTGATCGTGGCGGAGATGATCGGCGTCAAGGCGGGGCTGGGCTTTTACATCACCTGGGCACAAAATTTCGCCGAGTATTACAAAGTCTTCGCGGCGCTGCTGGTGATGGGCGTGTTCTTTTCCGGGCTGATGAGCGCGCTCTTCGCCGTACGCACCCGCGTGCTGCGCTGGCAACAGGGAGTCATCAAATGGTAGCCTCGCCCTCAGCCCCCGCCGTCAGCGCCGAGCAGGTCCGGAAGATTTTCCCGCCCACGGACGGCATTGTCACCGACAGCGCCGGAACGCTCGCGCTCAATGGCGTCAATCTCACCGTCAAAGCCGGTGAATTTGTTTCGCTGGTCGGCCCCAGCGGCTGCGGCAAATCCACGCTGCTGCGCATTATCGCCGGGCTGACCGAAGCAACCTCCGGGCGCGTCTCCGTCAACGGCGTCAACGTCAGCGGCGTGGACACCGATATTGGCTTCGTCTTTCAAGACCCGAACCTGTTTCCGTGGCTCACGGTTCGCCAGAACGTCGCCTTCGGGCCGAACATGCGCGGCGGGTGGCGCAATCCGCACGCCGCCGACATTGACGACCTCATCCAACGCGTTGGCCTTACCGCGTTCGCAGACGCGTTGCCGCATCACCTCTCCGGCGGTATGGCGCAACGGGCCGCGCTGGCCCGCGCGCTGGTCAATCGCCCGCCCGTACTATTGCTCGATGAACCGCTCGGCGCGCTGGATGCCTTCACCCGCATGGCGATGCAGGACGAACTGCGCAACCTCACGCGGCGGCACAACACCACGACGCTGCTGGTAACACACGACATCGACGAGGCGCTCTACCTCAGCGATCGCGTCCTCATTTTTTCGCCGCGCCCCGGGCGCATCCAGGAAGAAATGGTGATTGGCAGCGGCTTCACCCGCGCGCGCAACGCGCCGGGCTTTGTCGAACGGCGTCTGCGGATCTTGGAAACCCTGCACTTCGCTCCCACCCAGGCCGATCTCCCCGAATCCGCCGACCATTGGAAAATCTAGTGTGGCGGCGTGCCGTGTGGCCGGGAGTTCATAACCCAAGCCGCCGGAAGTCCCCGGCGCAGCAAGGTTGCCATTTGTTCCATGGCGGGAGCTATGTGTACAAAAAAGTGTTTATAGGCCGGACACAGATAATTGAGGCCAGGTTCGCCGTCCCGGGTATGCATGAAGCGGTTCTTCGGGCATTCGCCATTGCAGGCGAACCTCACCTCGCACTCCCGGCAAGCCTTCGGCAGCATGGCGGCCTTGGCCTTTCCGAATGCGGCTTGTTTTTCCGAAGACGCGATATCTGCCAGGCTTTGGTGAAGAATGTTCCCGAGCTTCCACTGCGGATAAACGAAGTGATCACAGGAGTAAACATCGCCATTGTGCTCCAACGCCAGAGCGCCGCCGCAGGTTTCGCTGAAAACGCAGAGGCCGCCGCCGTGCCCCATCCATTTTGCCAGGGCGGTATCGAAAAGCTGCACGAAGATGCGGCCAACGTCCTGTTGAACCCACTCGTCGAAAATGGCGGCTAGAAACTCGCCGTATTGCCGGGGTTCAACGCTCCATTCCGTGACGGATGGATGCGCGGATAACGACTCTTCAGATCGTGGCGGGATGGCGTGGTTAAGGGCTAGTTTCCGGGCCTCTTGATCCGCAACCCGCTCGACCAGCGGTATGAATTGCAGGTATTCGGCACCGAGCCGCTTTAAGAAACGGTAGAGTTCCAGCGGTTTCCTCGCATTAGCCCGATTCACGACCGTAAGGGTATTGAACGCCACGCCGTGCTTTTTCAAGATGCCGAGGCCGTTGGCGACGCGCGCATAGGTCCCCTGCTCTCTCTTGTCCTTGCGGAAGAGGTCGTGGAATTTGGGCGGGCCGTCGATGCTTATTCCCACCAAAAAACGATGCTCCGCCAAAAATGAGCCCCACGCGTCATCGAGCAGCGTGCCGTTGGTTTGGAAGGCATTGACGATCCGCTTGCCGTCGGCATACTTGCGTTGGAGACCGGTGACTTTCTGGAAAAAGTCCACCCCGAGCAGGGTCGGTTCGCCACCCTGCCAGGCAAAACTGATCTCGGGCGTATCCTGCGCTTCGATGAATTGCCGAATGAAAGTTTCCAGCACCTCGTCGGACATCCGAAAGCTCTCGTTTGCGCCGAATAGATTTTCCTTTTCGAGGTAAAAACAGTAACGGCACCCGAGGTTGCAAATCGGCCCAATGGGCTTGGCCATCACGTGAAAAGCGCGTTTCATGACACCATCAGAGCCTGTCAAGGTCGCCCCCTGAACAGGCTCTGAACAAAAACTGTAGCCATTCCGTGTGGCGAGGCAAGGATCTCCCGCGTTTTTCAGCGAACCTGGCTACACTTTCTTTTCGCTACTTCACCCATCCCTCGATCACCGAAACGGGCGACCTCGGGATGGCGTTTTCAAAGGTCATATCAATGATCCCCGCCGCGGCAAGTTTGCGGACGTGTTCGAGTAATTTGGGGTCCGGCGTGCCTTCCTGCGCGGGGAAAAAGTCGACTTCCAGGCGCGCGAGTTCCTGCACGTCGGCATAGTTGGCTAGCAAAGCGTCCCAGGCCGCCTTGACATTGGACCAGTGGAGCAGCAGCAGCAGAAAG
>JAQTMF010000152.1 GCA_028714515.1 Chthoniobacteraceae bacterium
GCTCCAACTCGAACGCGATCCGCGCGGCAACATCAAGGCTGATTTCGAAAGCTACACGACCAACGTCCCCGGCGTCTACGCCGCGGGCGACTGCCGCCGGGGCCAGAGCCTCGTCGTCTGGGCCTTCAACGAAGGCCGGGGCGTGGCCCGCGAGATCGACCGCCACCTGATGGGCGCGACCGATTTGCCGTAAGAAGAGTTTTATCCGCAGATTTTCGCAGAGGAACGCAGATTGAGGAGGTATTTATAATCTGCGTTCATCTGCGTAATCTGCGGACTGCCTTTTTCCTTCTCTCCTCAATCTTTGATCCTGCGTAATCTGCGGATAACATCTCTTTTATGACCAGTTCCGAAATCCGCCAGTCGTTCCTCGATTTCTTCCACGAAAAAGAGCACACGATCGTCCCCTCGGCTTCGCTTCTGCCGAGTTCGCCCAACCTGCTCTTCACCAACGCCGGGATGAACCAATTCGTCCCGATCTTCCTGGGCGAGGCGGCCGCGGATGTGAACCAATGGCCCGGAGCCGTCTCCGGTTGCGCCACCCGCGCGTGCGACACCCAGAAGTGCATCCGCGCCGGGGGCAAGCACAACGATCTCGACGATGTGGGCCTGGACACCTACCACCACACTTTCTTCGAGATGCTGGGCAACTGGTCCTTCGGCGATTACTTCAAGCACGAGGCCATCGCGTGGGCCTGGGAACTGGTCGTCGTACGCTGGAAATTCCCGGCGGAGCGCCTCTACGCCACGGTTTATTGCCCGGACAAATCCAAGGGCGACCCGGCGGACTTCGACACCGAAGCCTACGAAGCCTGGGCGCGGCTCTTCGAGAGCGCGGGGCTCGACCCGAAGGTCCACATCGTCAACGGCAACAAAAAAGACAACTTCTGGATGATGGGCGAAACCGGCCCGTGCGGCCCGTGCTCGGAGTTGCACATGGATCTCACCCCGAAGGGCGACACGAAAGGCAGCCTCGTCAACATGGGGAGCCCCCGCTGCATCGAGATCTGGAACCTCGTCTTCATCCAGTTCAACGCCAACCAGGACGGCACCTTCTCGCCGCTGCCCGCCAAGCACGTCGATACCGGCATGGGCTTTGAGCGCGTCGCCTCCATCGTTCAGGGCAGCAAGAACTTCACCGACTTCGAGCACGCGAAAATCTCCAACTACGAAACGGACATTTTCCGCCCGATCTTCGACGAACTGGAAAAGATGAGCGGCCTGAAATACGGCTGCACGCTCCCCGTTTCCGGCAGCACCGGCGACACGGAAGAGGAGAAGATCGATGTGGCCTTCCGCGTCATTGCCGACCACATCCGCACGCTCAGCTTTGCCATCGCCGACGGCATCCAGCCCGGCAACACCGACCGCAACTACGTCCTGCGCCGCATCCTGCGCCGGGCCGTCAAATACGGGCGCACGCTCGGGTTCCAGAAACCGTTCTTCTACCAGTTGGCGGACGTCCTCGTGCGCACGATGGGCGGCGTTTTCCCGGAAATCCGCGCGAAATCCGCGCATGTGAAGGAAGTGCTCCTGCGCGAGGAAGAGGCGTTCAATAGGACGCTGGACAAAGGCATCGCGCTCTTTGAAAGCGAGACCGCCGCGCTCGAAGGCAAGCGGATCAGCGGCGCGTTCGCCTTCCGCCTTTACGACGAACAGGGCTTCCCGCTCGACCTCACCGAACTCCTGGCGCGCGAACGCGGCCTCGGCGTGGATGTCGCGGGCTTCAACGCCCTCATGGACGAACAGCGCGAGCGCGCCCGCAAGGCGCAGAAGCGCGAGATCATCAGCGTCTCGCACATCGAGGCCGCGCCGACGCAGTTTATTGGGTATGATTCCCTCACCACCCCCGCCACCGTCCTGGACGTGGTGGATGTGAAGGGCAAAACGGCCGTCATTCTCGATGTCTCCCCCTGTTACGCCGAGATGGGCGGGCAGGTCGGCGACATGGGCGAGATGGAGGGCGCGGGCCAGCTCTGGCACATCGCCGGAACGCAAAAAACCGGCGCGACATGGCTTCACTTCCTGGCCGAAAGCGACGCCCCGGCCGCCGGGACGCGCGTGACGCTCACCGTGGACATCGCGCGCCGCGCGGCCATCGCCCGGCACCACACCGTCACCCACTTGCTCCACTGGGCGCTGCATCGCGTCGTCAGCGCGGAGATCGCGCAGAAAGGCTCGTTCGTCGGGCCGGACAAGTTGACCTTCGACTTCAACAGCGGCGCGCTCACGCCGGAGCAAGTGCACGAGGTGGAGCGCCTCGTGAATGCGCGCATTGTGGAAAACGCGCCCGTCTCGTGGACGGAAGTTCCCTACGCCGACATCCGCGCCAACGCGGGCATCCGGCAAATCTTCGGCGACAAATACGGCGACATGGTCCGCGTGGTGCAGATCGGCGGCGAACCGCACGGGCTCGACGGCTATTCCATGGAACTCTGCGGCGGCACGCATGTCCGCGCGACCGGCGAGATCGGCCTCTTCCGCATCGTCAGCGAAGCGGCGGTGGCGGCGGGCGTCCGGCGCATCGAAGCCGTGGCCGGGCTGGCCGCCTATGACCAGGCGCGCGAAACCTCGGACCGCATCGCGGGCCTCGCCTCCAAGCTGAACGCCCCGCTGGGCGAGCTGGAGCGGAAGCTCGACGCGCTGCTGACCGAGCAGAAGGAGCTTCACAAACAACTCAAGGCCGTCCAACACCGGCAGGCCGCGCAGACGGCGCAAACGCTGCTGGCCAAAGCGGAGACGCTCAACGGCACGCCCGCGATCGTGGCGAACCTCGGGGACGCCGACGGCGACACGCTGCAAGCGGTGGCCGACGCGCTCAAGGGGCACTTCCAGGGCGTCGCGGTGCTGGCGGGCGCGGCGGAAGGCCGCGTGGCGCTGGCCGCGAGCGTTTCGCCGGAGTTCGTGAAAGCGTTCCAGGCCGGGAAATTGATCCAGGCCCTCGCCCCCCTCGTCGGCGGCAAGGGAGGCGGACGCCCCGATTTCGCGCGCGGCGCGGGCAAGGAGCCCGGGCAGATCGACGCCGCGCTGGCGAAAGCCCGCGCGCTGCTCGGGGCCTAGCGATGCAACCCGCGCCCGTTCCGTTGCGCCACCCGCACCTCCTGACGGTGCTGCTGGGGGTGTTGACGGCTTTTGGGCCGATGTCCATCGATATGTATCTGCCCTCCTTTGGGCAGATCACGCACGACTTTGCCGCGCGGCCCGGCACGGTGCAGTTCACGCTGGCTATCTACCTGCTGGGCGTGGGCGTCAGCCAGGCTTTTTACGGACCGCTGGCCGACCGCCTCGGACGCCGCCGTCCGATGCTGGCCGGATGCGCGCTGTACGCGGCCGGTTCGCTGGCATGCGCCTTCGCGCCGTCGATGGCGCTGTTCTTCACGGGGCGCATCATGCAGGCGCTGGGCGGCGCGGCGGGGATGGTGATCTCGCGGGCCGTCGTGCGCGATTTGTATGACGAGCGCCAGGCGGCCGGGATTTTCTCGCAGTTGATGACCGTCATGGGCGTCGCGCCGATCCTGGCTCCGTGGGTGGGCGGGCAAATCCTGGTTTACGGGACATGGCGGCTGATTTTCTTCGTGTTGACCGGGTTTGGCTGCTTCTGTTTCCTCGCCACGGCCTTCGGGTTGCCCGAGACGCTGCCGCCGCAACGCCGGAGGAACGAGAACCTCACGGGAATCGTGCGGGTATTCCACGGGCTGCTGCGGCACCGGGGATTCCGCGGTTACGCGCTGGTGGCGGGGTTTGTCTCCGGCACGAATTTCGCCTACATCGCCGGGTCGTCGTATGTCTACATGGAGCTTTACGGCGTCAGCGCGCAGCACTTCGGCTATTTCTTCGGGGCCAACGCGTGCGGCCTCGCGCTGGCGGGGCAGGCGAACCGCTGGCTGCTGCGGCGGTCCACTCCCGAGGCGATCCTCGACCGGGCGTTGACCGCGAATGTCGTCTTGGGGCTGGCGCTGGCCTTCTGCGGAGCGACGGGGCTCGGCAGGCTCCCGGCGATCGCCGTGTTGCTCTTTTGCGCGCTGTTCAACAGCGGCCTCGCGTTTCCCAACCTGACGGCGGCCGTCATGGCCCCGTTCCAGCGCTCGGCGGGGAGCGCCTCGGCGTTGCTCGGCACGGTGCAATTCGCCGTGGGCGGGCTGGCGGGCGCGACGGTCGGGCTTCTCACCAACGGAACGGCGCTGCCGATGACGGGCACGCTGGCGGTGTGCGCCACGGCCGGGTTCCTCGTGCTGCGGGCGCTGCATCAGAACCGCCCGGCGGCGGAGTAAGGTTCAACCGGCCGCAAGCGCCTCGCTGCGCGGGCAAACAAGGGCGCGCACGGGGGGCTCGGCGGGGAACGGCGTATCGGAATCGAGGTGGCGGTCGCACAAACCGAAAAGCTCTTTTTCCGTGGCGGCCCGGCGCACCCCGCGCAGGAAGGCCTCGTCCGGCCCGATCCCCTGCCCGATGAAGTTCAGGTATTTCTTGATCCGGGCCACGTTGGTCGCCTCGTTGAGGTGCGGCAGACGGACTTCGGCATACAGATACGCGATGTAGGCGCGCAGATCGCGCAGCGTTGGCCGGAAGACGGGCAGACCCGCCGCGTCGTCGCGGATTTGCTGGAAGAGCCACGGGTTGCGGATCGCCCCGCGCCCCATCATCAGCCCGGCGGCTCCCGTGGCGGCCAGCGTTTCGCGGGCGAGCGCGACGGAGAGGACGTTGCCGTTGGCCAGCACCGGCGCGGATAACCGCTCCACGGCCTGCCGGATGCGCTCCAGGTGCACGCGCGTGCGGTACAGCTCGCGGACCGTCCGCCCGTGCACGGTGAAGGCGTCGATCGCATGCGCGGCGAAGATTTCCAGGAGGGCGTCAAACTCGGCGGGATCGTCGTAGCCGATCCGCGTTTTCACGGTAAACGGCCCCTCGATCGCCGGCCGCAGGGCGCGCAGGATGGCGTCGATCTTCTCCAAATGCCGCAGCAGCCCGCCCCCGGCGCTCTTGCGGCAGACGATGGGCGCGGGGCAGCCGAGGTTCAGGTCGATCCCAAAGACCGGGTGGCGCTGGAGCGCCTTGGCCGTGCGGACGAGCGAGGGGATGTCCTCGCCGATCATCTGCGCGATCACCGGGCGGCCGGTCGGGTTCTCGTCGATGTCCCGCAGGATATGCCGCTCCGGCTTGGAATCGCGGTGCACGCGCAGGTATTCGGTGTAGTAGAGATCCGCCCCGCCGTAGCGGTGCATCACGCGCCAGAAGGGCAGATCCGTGATGTCCTGCATCGGCGCGAGGGCCAGCAGCGGGCGGTGCGCGGCGAGGAGAGAGGCGAAGGAGGGCACTAGATCCATCGGTTCACGAGAAGCATGAGCGCATTATACACCATGTGCACCGCGATGGGCGTCACCCAGCGCCCGGTGCATTCAAAGCTCAGCGCGGCGAACATCCCCATGACAAAAACCGGCAGCGCCGAGAACGCCGGGTGGCAGACGGCGAAGATCGCGGCGCTCCCCAGCACCGCCGCCGTCATCGGCAGCGAGCGGCGCAACCCGCCAAAGACAAGGCCCCGGAAAATGAACTCCTCGGCCAGCGGCGCGGCCACCACGGCGAGCAGCACCAGCCATCCCCCGCGAACAGGCAACGCGGGAGCCGCCGCCCGGAGCCGCTCCAAGGCCGGGAACCACGGCACGGCCGCGAGATACCCCCCGCCGAACACGCCCGCGCCGATCCCCGCCGAAATCCCGATCCCGAGGGAACGCCCCCAACCCTCCCGTTCGGTAAATCCGACCCGGAACAGCGTCTTCCAATGCCCCCAGAAGCTCCCCAGCGTGAAAAGGACCACCAGGAACCCGGCAAGGATAAATGCCAGGGTGATCGCCTTGCCCGGCTCGACCTTCGCGGCCAGGGCGATCAAGGTGATGACGCCCTGCAAGACGAAAAAGGCAAGCGAGGCGATCAGGCCGTCCGCCAGCTCCACCCGCCGGGGCGGCGCGGCCACGGGGTCCAGCAAATAAGGCGAACGGTCCCGCACCTTTTGCCAAAGCGCGTAGGCCAGCAAGGAGGAGAGCACGAGCTGGCCAATGCGGGCCCACGCGGAGGGGGCGTAGAGCGCATAGCCGAACATCGCCGAGAGGATCATGTAGAGATAAACCGACCCGGGCCGGATGCGGCGTCTCACCTCGGTTTCGAGCGGATCGGTCCCGAGCATCCCGATGCCCGAGGCGATGAAGGCATAGATCACCACGCCCGCGCACGCCATCGCGGCGTAGACAAGATCGGCGGGCCGCAGCGCCGGGTTGCGCAGCGCGAAAATGCCCAGCACCGCCACGGCGTAAAGCAGCGCGCAGCCCGCCCACAGCAGCGTCTTGCGCGCGATGATGCGGTAAAGCGGCACCGGCAGCGTGTAGAGCATCCAAAGCGCGGAGCCTTCCACAGAGAGAACGCTGAGCGCCGTGGCGATGAGCACATACGCGCCCAGCCCGTAGGCAAACGCGGCGGCGTTCTGGAAATTCGAGCCGAAGCTCCGGGCGGAACCGTTTACAACGACCTGGAACACGACCACCAGCACGGGAACCACCAGCGTCTGCATCAGGAAATTACGGTCCCGCAAAAGCAGCCGGATATCCTTGCCGATGATGCCGCCGGAGAGAAATTCGAGCGACGGCTTGGAAGCTCCGCGCTTGCCCAAATACGCGCCGGAAGCGGTGACAAGGCCGCCGCGCACCAGCCGCGCGCAGCTCCACGCCGCCGCCGCGACGATGCCCCCGGCGAGCCCCGTTTGCAGCGCGGCCGCAATCCCCAGGGGCACCCCGCCAAGGCCGCACGGCAGGGAAAAAGGATTCCAGGTCCACAACGAAGATCCGCGCCGGGCGGCCTCCACCCAGGCGTCGCAAAACGCGCCGTCACGGCCGAGGAGAAAGAGGGCCAGCATCGCGGCGATCCCCAGCAGCGTGAAGAGAGCCTGCAAGTTCTTGAGCTGCGCCGAGGCCAGCCGCAGGCGCAGCCACGTCTCGGCGGTCACGCGCAGCGCCGCCATCCCCACCGCGAGGTAGAGCGTCCCGCAAAACGCCACGGGCAGCGCGCTCCAGCCGATCCCGCTCGAAACAAAGAACACCAGCAAAAAAGGGAACGCCCCGAGCCACGAGAGCGGATCGACCAGCGCCTGGCCCAGCATTTGCGCGGCGAAGAGATGCCGCGAGGAGACGGGAAACGTGAAAAACCACTCCGTATGCCACTCCACCTTGCCGAGATCCTGGTTGGCGCTCCCCAGGCTGATGAAAAACCGCCACGCCGCGAGCAACACCAGCACCATCCCCACCGCCCGCAACAAAGCCGCCTTGCGCTCCGGCATTTGCCAGGCGCGCAACTCCGGAACCAGGAAGTTCGCCTCCTCCTTCCCCACGGCAAACCCCTCCATTCCCCGCTGCCGGAAATGCTCCCACATCTGCCCGGCCCGGCGCTCCCGCCGCTCCGGCGAAGCCTCCGCGTGGTTCAAAAAAACCGTGCGGACTTGCGGCTCCCGCTTGGCGGGGTCTTTCTCCCCGGCCGCCGTCTCCAGCTCCCGGTAGGCCCGGGAAGAGATCTCCAGGCGTCCCTGGGAATCGCCCCCCGCGTCCAGGACGGCCGCGAACGAACGGAGGATGCCCGAGGAAATACTCCATCCGCCAAACTCCATCGCCAGCGCAACGTAGACCATCAGCAAAACGCTGCCCACCCGCTTGCGCCCGGTGCCGGTGCGCGCGGCCGTCTTCTTCCTGCGCCCGGCCAGCAACCGGTTCGCGA
>JAQTMF010000153.1 GCA_028714515.1 Chthoniobacteraceae bacterium
CAAAGGCGCGGCAAGCATACCAGCCCAGTTCAACGGGCTGGGACTTTGAAGGGAAAGGGCATGAGCAGGGCTGAGGGCCTGAAGCATGATTTGCGAGTCAATGCGGCGGGCTTTCAGCCCTTTTACTCTGCAATGTGAGTGACGTGGGGCGATGCGCCGCGCTGGTATGCGTCCTCGCCTTTGGCGCTCAATGCCGCTTCACCAAACTCACACCGCCCTTGACTGCACCTGCGGCATCAGGGGATCCCCCGCCTTGACATCCAGGCCGGGCGCGGGCATTACATTAGGGAGAAATTCGATGAAACCCCGCATTCACGCCGTGTTTCCCCCCGCTGTGACGCTTTTTCCGTTCGCGTCCCGCCCGGAGAATCGTGCAGCACGGCCCCGACGGTATCGCCGGGGGCTCCTATGATGGCGTGGTGTGTCACCTGGGGCAACTGGCTGGTCGGGAAGCTCTCTTACTTGGGTAAGAGCACGCTCTTCCTACTGGAGGCGCTTGCCTGTTGCCTGACGCCGCCGCTGAAGGGCGACCGCATTGTGAAGCAGCTCTGGTTCATTGGCTGGAAATCGATGCCCGTCATCTGCCTTACCGCCGCTTTCACCGGGATGGTGCTCGCCTTGCAGGGGCACCCGATCTTGCGGCGGGTCGGCTCGGAAGCCTTTCTGGGGCCG
This sequence comes from Chthoniobacteraceae bacterium, assembly GCA_028714515.1. Lineage (GTDB taxonomy): Bacteria > Verrucomicrobiota > Verrucomicrobiia > Chthoniobacterales > Chthoniobacteraceae > UBA695. The sequence goes on from JAQTMF010000153.1 coordinate 673, forward strand.
TTCGTGGATCTCGCGCTGATCCGGGAGCTGGGGCCCGTTCTCGCGGCGCTGATGATTACCGGGCGCGCCGGTTCGTCGCTCACGGCGCAGATCGGCATCATGCGCATCAATGACCAGATCGACGCCCTGGAGCTGATGGGCCTCAACCCGATGCGCTACCTGGTGGCTCCCAATTTTTGGGCGATGGTGATCGCCATGCCGCTGCTCTCCGCCATTTTTGACGTCATCGCCATTTTCGGCGGCTACGTGGTGGGGGTGGGCGTGTTGGGGCTCAACGCCGGGGTCTATTTCGGCGAAATGAACAATTACACCGTCTTGCACGACATCGTGGGCGGCGTTTACAAGTCGATGAGCTTCGGCCTCCTGATCGCGTGGATTTGCTGTTACAAAGGGTTCAACAGCCGGTTCGGCGCGGAGGGTGTCAGCACCGCCACCACCCAGGCCGTCGTGAACGCCTCCGTGCTCATCCTCGTCTGGGATTACCTCTTTGGAGCCCTCATTTCTTAACCAAGCCACACCGTGATCCGCATCGAAGATCTCCACAAATCCTTTGACGGGCAGGACGTCCTGCGCGGCGTCTCGCTACAGGTCGAGACCGGGGAATTTGTCGCCCTGGTGGGGATGAGCGGCAGCGGCAAGAGCCTGCTTTTGCGGCACGTCGTGCGGCTGATCAAGCCGGACAGCGGGCGCGTCCTCGTAGACGGCCGCGATGTCGCCCGGATGCCCCGGGCCGAGTTGGAGGCCCTGCGCAGCCGCGTCGGCTATGTGTTCCAAAGCGGGGCGCTCTTTGATTCGGAGACGGTTTTCGACAATGTCGCCTTCCCGCTGCGGGAGAAAACGCGCCTGGGGGAATCCGAGATCCGCCGCAGGGTGATGACGGAGCTGGACATGGTGGGCCTGAAGGACGCCGGGGCGAAATACCCGGCCCAGTTGAGCGGCGGGATGCTGAAACGCGTCGCCCTGGCCCGCACGCTGGTGCGCTCCCCGGAGATCATCCTTTTCGACGAGCCGACGACGGGGCTGGACCCCATCGTCGTCAATTCCATCCTGGCCCTCTTCGAGGCCGCCCACCAGCGGCTTCACCTCACCGGCATTCTGGTTTCCCACGAAATCCCCGAGATCTTCGGGATTGTGCAGAAAGTCGCGATGCTCCACGAAGGGAAGATCGCGGCCGTGGAAACGCCCGAAACCTTGCAGGCGAGCCCGGATCCCGTCATCGACCAATTCGTCAACGGCAAACTGGAGGGCCCCATCCGGTACCGCTGACCTTTTCCCGGCAATGCAACCTATGAATCAACGCAAATTTGAATTTTTCGTCGGCCTCTTCATGGCCCTTGGCATCCTGAGCCTTGCCTACCTGAGCATCCGTATCGCCCGCAACGATCTTTTCACCGATCGGGGCTACGACATCCAGGCCGTTTTCGCCAACTGCAACGGCCTGCGGGCGGGCTCCTCCATTATGATCGCCGGGGTCGAGATCGGCCGCGTTAAACAGATCGCCCTCCAGGACTACGAGGCGAAGATCACGTTCCAGATCCAGCACGGCGTCGCCCTTCAGAAGGACGCCATCGCTTCCATCAAAACCAAGGGTCTCATCGGGGAAAAATACATCGAGATCACCCCCGGCGCGGCCGAACAAAACATCCCCGAGGGCGGCCGCCTCCTGAGCACCGAACCGGCCATGGACATCGAGGGATTGATTTCCAAATTCGTGCAGGGCAACCTTTCCACCAAACCCGCCAACTAGTGTCCTGTTAGCGAAATAGACAACAAAATCCGGCCAACGTGCTTGTCATCCCGAACGCAGTGAGGGACCTCGCAAATGTCTCAGCGCTTCCTCTTTTTCAGAGTCCTCAGGTCCATTATGGATCCCTCGCAAGCTCGGGATGACCCGTTTGAAGACCGCGTTTCCTTTCACGCTTTCTGCCATGAACTTAGCTAACACCACACTAAAATCTGTTCACGAAACCATACCGGGAGAAAAGAGAAGCGTTGGATATTTTCAACAGGATTGGCAGGATTTCTAAAGATTAACGGGATTTTGCCAGATGCCGGAACAACGCCCCTTCCTTTTCATCCCGTAAATCCTCCTTAATCTTGATAATCCTGTTGAAAAAATTCACGAGGCTTCGACCAACAAACCTGCCTGTACCGCAATCCTTTTTTCTATCTATGAAACATCTCCTGCTTTCCGCTCTTTTGACCCTCTCTCTCGCCGCCGGGGCGCTCGCCCAAAGCCCCCAGGCGGAAGTCAAGGCAACCACCGACGCCATCCTCGCCCAGCTCAAGGACCCCAAAGTCCAGGGCGATGACAAAAAGGCCGAGCGCCGCCAGCTCGTCCGCGCCGCGATGGAAAAACGCTTTGCCTGGGAGGATAGCGCCCGCGCCTGCCTGGGGCCCCAGTGGCTCAAGCGCACCCCGGCCGAAAAAACCGAGTTCGTCCAGCTCTTCAGCGAGTTCCTCAAGGACACGTATTCCGAAAAAATCGCCACCTATTACGGCGACCTCGACTCCATCGCCTACCGGGGGGAGAAGATTCTCGAAGGGGATTATGCTTCCGTGAAAATGGTGCTCACCACGAAGGCGAAAGTGGATCATCCCGTGGAATACCGGATGAACAAGAAGGCCGACGGCTGGAAGGTTTACGATGTGGTGATCGAAGGCGTGAGCCTCGTGAAAAACTACCGCGACCAGTTTGACGCCATCATCGCCAAATCCTCCTACGACGGGCTGATCAAGGAGATCAAAGCCAAGAAGCCCTCCAGCTTGTAGATGAAAGCAAACACTCCGCTGCTCCTCTGCGTTCTCGGATTGTCCTGCGCCGCCCTGGCCCAGGGCGCCGAGGCGTCCAAAGCGCTCCCCGAGGGAGAGTTCCACGACCCGTTCGCGGCCACGGATGCCTCGAAACCCGCCGCCGAGGGGGAATTCCACGATCCCTTTGCCGCCACGGATGCCGCGAGCAGCCCGGCCGCCTCCACGGAGCGGATCTCCGATCCCCTGGAACGGCTGAACCGGGGCACTTATTACTTCAACGACCACCTCTACCGCTGGGTTCTCAGGCCCGCGGCCAAAGGCTACGGGGCCGTCGCGCCCAAGCCCATGCGGGAGTCCGTTGACCGGTTTTTCGTCAACATCAAATACCCCGTGCGGGGGGTCAACAACCTGCTCCAGGGCCGTTTTTCGGCGGCGGGGATCGAGACCGCGCGCTTTGTGGTCAATACGACCGTTGGGGTCGGCGGTCTCTTTGACCCAGCCACGCGCTGGAAGCTGAAGGCGCAGCCCGCCGACTTCGACCAAACGCTGGCCCGCTACCGTGTTCCCACGGGCATCTATCTCAACTGGCCCGTCCTGGGCCCCTCCAGCCTGCGCGGGACGGTGGGCCTCGCCGGGGACTCCGCTCTCAGCCCGACTTTCTACCTCGATTCCTCGTGGCGGTGGGTGACGACCGGGGCCACGGGCTTCAATATGGTCAACACGACCTCGCTGCATTTTGAGGAATACGACGCTCTGAAGAATGGCACGCTCGACCCGTATGCCGCTCTGCGGTCCGCCTATTTCGAGAATCGCAAGGCCGCGGCCGCGAAGAAGGAGTAGGCGCGGGGACGCGGATGGTTGCGGCGTTTTCTGCCACCCCTCCCGGGGTGAATGCACAGGCGGGGCGAGTTCCGGTGGTGTCGGCGCGGGGACGCGCCTCAACCACCGGCTAATGGCTGGAAACCCTCCGGGTTTCTCTCTCTTGATCCGCGCTTCCTATTAGACGATTTATACAGTCAAAAGGCATTTTATCCGCAGATTTCGCAGATTTTCGCAGATTTTCGCAGATTTATTTTATAGGAGGATTTCAATCTGCGTTCATCTGCGTTCATCTGCGTTCATCTGCGTTCATCTGCGTTCATCTGCGTAATCTGCGGATTCCTGCTCTGTGACTGTAGAATTCGTATTATACCAGTTCAAAAAGTAAAACGGACAGATGGAGCACAGGATTTTCAGGATTTTGCGGAGGAACAGGATTTCTATTCCTGAGAATCCTGTAAAATCTTGTGAATCCTGTTGAAATTTCCAGAGCCAAGTGTCTGGATATTTCTGCGAGTTGGTATTACTTGATCCGCGCTTCCTATTTTACCCGGCTAAACAGATACCGGGGGCCGCTTTTTCCGCCGCGCTACGGTTTTTTGACGGGCTGTTGCAGCGAGAGGCGCAAGGGGCAGGAGAGGCGCAGGGAACCGCTGCCGAGTGTTACGGAGCCGTCCTGGATCGTCAGCACTTGCACTTTGAGGACCCGTTTGTCTTCCGTTTGGGTCTGGATGGAGAACATTTCCCCTTCTCCATACGGTTTCCCGTTGATGATCGCCAGCCGGATGCGGTCGACCGAGATGCTCGTTACCACGAACATCTCCGGTTTCAGGATCGGCGCGGCGGGGGCGTGCCCCACCTCCGCGGGGAGCATCTCTTGCGGCTTCTGCCAGCCGATGGGCAGGAAGGGGTCGCGCCCGCCGTCGGGGAAGGTGAATGACGAATGCTCCGACAGGCCCAGGTCCTGGGCTGTTTGCGCGAAACAGGCCATTCCGGGCAGGGCGACTGCGGCCAGCGCGGCGAGGAGGCTATTTGTCACGTTTGACGAGCGTGGAAATGGTGATTTGCGCATAGTGCACATCCGGTTCTTTGGCGGCCGGTTTGATTTGCAGTTGGGTGATCTGCAACAGGCCTTCCTGGTTCTCCAGCGCGGCGAGCGCCTGGCCCAGGACGGGGAAGGTCGCCTGGGGAAGCTCGATCGACCAGCTCGCTTCCTCAAACCCGGGGATGCCGGGGTCTTTCCGCTCCGTGCCGGCCCGGAAGACGGGTTTCGCGATGCCCTTCTGTTTCAAGAAGGCTTCCAGCCGCGTCGGGAACCAGGCCACGGGGGGCATATCCGGGATTTTCGCCCGCATTGCGTCCAACACCCGGCGGGCTTCTTCGGCATGGGGATCCGCCTTTTCCACCGCCTGGGTGCGGCTGATCTGCATTTTGGCTTTCTTGATTTTGGGATCGAGGGCCGCCATCTCCTTTTGCGCCCGGGTTTCCCGTTCCGCCAGCGGGCCGATCATCTCGGAGAAGTAGTAAAACAGACAGCCCACGGCTACCATCGCGGCGAGCGCGGTTTTCTGGATCTGGTCTTTGCTGAGGTTGAGCTTCATGGCTTCGGGGTGAACTGCACGCGCAGGCGGAAGGAGGCCGTGGCCAGTGCCTGCCCGTCGAACTGGACGGTTTCCGCGCCGTCTTCCAGCGAGTTGCCGTCAAAGACGACGGAGATGTCGGTGCCGATCCCGCCAAGGCTCTCCTGGAGCGAGCGCCGGTAGGCTTCGGCCGCCGTCCGGGGCTGCGCGCCCGCCGACAGCCCGCGCACGACGACTGTGACCATCTGTTTCTTGTCCCTGCCCGCTTCCAGGTCCCCCGTGAGGGAGACGATCTGCACGAAGGGGGGCGTGGCGGCCGCGAGTTTTTCCAGGAAGGGGGCCCAGTAGAAGCGCCCGTGCAGCCGCGCGATCAGCTCTTCGTTGCTCTTTTGCAGGGCCAGCAAGCGCGCTTCCTCGCCCGTGGCGTCTTTTCCCTGTGGCTCCAGGGAGGCCCAGGTGCGGCGGACTTCGTTGCGGCGGGCTTCCACGGCGCTGACTTCCGAGAGGCGGTAGAAGTACCAGAGGGCCATGCAGATGACCAATACGAGGCCGCCCAGCCAGGCGAGCTTGACGGGGTCGCGCCGGTTCCGTTCCTCCTGCTTGTGGATTTCGTGGTAAAAATTGAGGTGAAACGCCATGGTTTAGCGGCCTTTGAGGATTTCCGTAGCCACTCCGCACGCGGCTCCCAGCTCTGGCAGATGCCCGGCAAGTTCGGCGGCCCGGGTTCTGGGGAGGCTCAACTCCGCCGCCGCCAGCGGGTCCCACGACTCGCAGGGAAGATGGAGTTCCTCGCCGAGGATTTTGAGGATCGTGGGCTGCTTCGCCAGCCCGCCGGATACGTAGACCCGCGAGATCGCTTCCTCCCGCTGCGCTTCGTAAAAGCCGATGGAGGAGCTGATGGAATGGATCAATTCCCCCAGCGAGAGCCGGGCGTTTTCCACCGTGAGGACTTCTTCCTGCTCCAGGAAGGCCGCCACCTCTTCGAAGCTGGCGCCTCCTTGCAAGATGAGCTGCTCCATGAAGCGGGCTCCGCCGTATTCGAGCGTGCGGATCAAGACCAGTTCCCCCTTGCCGCCCACGATTACCGTCGAGGCGCGGTGCCCGATGTCCACCAGGATAAAGGCTTCTGTTTTGAACACCTTCTCGTTGGCGTATTCAAAGGCGTTCAGCAGCGCCACGGGGGGCAATTGCAATACCGTCGGGGGGAGCTTGTTTTTCTCGCAGGCTTCGTGGACTTTTTGCACCAGCGCGCGCGGCAGCCCGCCCACGAGGTAGCGGACCATGGCCTCCTTGGGCTGCGCGTCCCCTTCGGCCGCGGGCGCGGCGGGAGCAGGCGCGGCGGCTCCCTTGCCGGAGGGGGAAATCGCCTCGCAATCGATCACCCAGTCGTGGCAATCCTGGCTCAACAGCAGCGGGCCGTTGATCCGCAAGGCGTCCCGCAACAACCGCGGCGGGATCGTGTTTTGCTCGATGATGCGCACGAGCGTCTCCGGGCTCGAAAGGACGATTCCGCACGCCTTGGCCGTGCCGCCCAGGTCGCGCAGAAGGGCTTTCAAATTCTCCTCCAGCTTTTCGAGGGGGTTCGTTTCTTCCGGGAACTCCCGCACCGCGAAATGCGTCATCGCCACGCGTCCGGAGCCCCGCCGTTGCAATAGCACGGCCTTCATCGAATGCCTGCCGGCATCAATGCCAATCGCCGAAGAGGGTGGTCTTGCCATGAGGATGGGGATAAAAACAAAAGCAGAAGCGGTGCCAGAATTGCTCTTTGGTGATGATTTCACAAGCCCCCGCGCTGAAAAAATTTCGCTCGCCGAACATGCGCCGTTCTGAAATGGAAT
>JAQTMF010000154.1 GCA_028714515.1 Chthoniobacteraceae bacterium
GTTTAACTCCCTATCAGTTCGTCTGTTCTTGCTGGCAAAAAGACCCCGATCGCTTTAACCTAAATCCCTTCCACTTCTTCCCGGGACTGAACACCTAAGACCCTAGACGCCCGGCGCGGCCCGGCGCAGATACGCCACTTCCGTCGCCCCGTAGCGGCGTTCGCGCAGCAGTTCCCAGCCCGTCTTCGTGGGCAGCGGCGCGCCCGGCAGTTTTTCCAGAACAAAGAGCCCCTCGGGGGCAAGCGCGCGGGCAAGCGCGGGGTCGCTGAGCAGTTCCACGCCAAAGTCCCGGTCTCCCTTTTGCTTGGCATAGGGGGGATCGGCCAAAATAAAGTCGTAACCGCCCTCCGCCGCCCGTTTGTGGAGAAAAGAGAAAATGTCGAGCGGCTCCACCACCGCCCCTTGCAAACGGGTCTTGTCCAGGTTGGCCCGGATCGCTTCCACCGCGCGCGTGTCCTTTTCCACGAGCGTCGCCGAGGCGGCCCCCCGGCTCAACGCCTCGATACCCAGCGCCCCGCTGCCCGCGAACAGGTCGAGCACGCGGCTGCCCACGATGGCTTCCCCGAGGCTGTCGAAAATGGCCCCCTTCACCCGGTCCATCGTGGGACGGAGGTCGGTCTTGGGGGCGATAAGGGGGATCCCCCCGGCGATTCCTGAAACAACGCGCATGATGGGGAAAACCCTACACTACCCGCCCGCCCCAGCGCACGCAGGAAACTAACGGGCGTTCCCCTTCTCCACCGATTCCCTTCGCCGTATTTTTTTCCGCAGCACCGTGCAGACCACTTCCTCTCCTTGCCGCAAGTGTTTGATCTCCAGCTTTGCGCCGATGGCCCGGCTCCGGTAGCGCATGATGGGAAAGCCGATCCGCGACCGGATGGAAAACCCGGGATCTTCGGGAACCGCTTCCCCGTCGTCGCGCACCGAAAGCACCATGGCCTCGGGCTTGATGGCGAGCCGGATCTCCAGCCGGCGGGCGTTGAAATGGGTCAGCGCGTTGTGCACGGCCTCCTGGGCGATGCGGAAAAGATACATGGCGGTTTGCGGCTCCACCGGTTTGCGGACGGGCGGGGGGTGGAACTCACACTCGATCAACCCGGCGGAACGGACCTGTTCGGCCAAGTCTTCCAACGCCTCCACCAAGCCGCGGCCTTGTTCGAGGTACATCACGGAAAGCCCTTTTTCGAGCGTGCGGACCTGGCTGACGACCTCCTTCACAAGCTGCGCGATCTGCTGGGCGAATTCCGCCTGCTCCAGCCCCGCGCGCGACAACTCTTCGTAAAGGACGTTGCCGAGCAGCGAAATCCCCACGAGGTGCTGGCAAAAGTTCTCCCGCAGCTCCCGCCCGAGACGCTGTTTTTCGCGGTCGCTCGTGTCGATGATCTCCTGCTCGACCGCCCGGCTTTCGGAAATATCGCGCGCGATGCCAAAGACGCCCCGCACGATTCCCCCGGTGTCGGCACATAGCCCTTTGGTGACGAAGAAAGTCCGCGCCCCGCCGGCGGTGGCGGTGGTGTATTCAAATGTGCGTGTCTTGCCGCTGGCCAGCACCGCCGCGTTCTGCTCGGCCACCAAAGCGCCCAATTCCGGCGGCTCGATGTCGCCGGAGACGCACCCCGTGATATCGGTTTTGGGACCTGTCACCAGGGCCGCAAACGCCGGGTTGACCAGCAGGAGGCGCCCATCCACGCCGCAAAGGAAAATGGCGTCCCGCGTCTCCTGGAGCAGCGCCGCGCACAACGCCTCGCCGCTCTTCCCGGAAAGCCGACTGCTCTTCTTTTCGTTGGTTTTGCGGGGGGGCATTCTCGGAAACGTGCGGGGGGCTTACTGAGGGCTGGCGTCCGCAAGCCCGTCCGCCGGGTAATCGGGCGCCACGATCGTGCCTTCCTGCGGAACCGGCGGCGGCTCCGTTCGGGGCTTGTTTTCCGTGCCCGGAAGCGGCGGCGGGTTTTTCATCTGGCCATATTGGATGATGTCGCGGATTTGGGCCCCGTCGAGCGTTTCAAATTCGAGCAGCGCCTTGGCGATCGCCTCCAGCTTGTCGCGGTTGGAGGAAAGCAGGCCGGTTGCGCGCGTGTAAGCGCCGTCGCAGATGGAGCGCACTTCGCGGTCGATCTCCAGCGCGGTGGCCTCGGAGTAGTCCCGGTTTTTGCCGAAATCGCGGCCCAGGAAGACGTGCTCTTCGTGCGCGCCGTATTCCACCATGCCCATCCTTTCGCTCATGCCCCATTCGCAGACCATCTTGCGGGCGATGTTGGTGGCGTGGCGGATGTCGCTGCTGGCCCCGTTGGTCACGTCCTTGAAGACGAGTTCCTCGGCGACGCGGCCGCCCATGATGACGACCAGGTGATCCAGCAATTCCAGCTTGCGGTTGGTGTATTGATCCGACTCCGGCAGATACATTGTGAGGCCCAGGGCCGGGCCGCGCGGGATGATGGTGACTTTGTGGAGCGGGTCCATGTTATCGACCAGTTCGCACAGCAGGGCGTGGCCCGCTTCGTGGTAGGCGGTGTTTTCCTTTTCCTTGGCGCTCATGGCCAGGCTGCGGCGTTCGCGACCCCAGCGGACTTTGTCCCGGGCTTCCTCGAATTCCTTCATCGTGATCGCCTTCAGCCCGCGCCGGGCGGCCATCAGGGCGGCTTCGTTGATGACGTTGGCCAGCTCCGCGCCGGAGTAACCGGGCGTGCCGCGGGCGATCACCGCGAGGTCCACTCCCTCGGCGATTTTGACCCGTTTGGCGTGGACTTTGAGAATCTGCTCGCGCCCCTTCACGTCGGGGAGGTTCACGGTGATCTGGCGGTCGAAGCGGCCGGGCCGCAGGAGCGCCGGGTCGAGCACGTCGGGGCGGTTGGTCGCCGCGATGATGATGACGCCCTCCTGGGTGTCGAAGCCGTCCATTTCGACGAGCAGGGCGTTGAGCGTCTGCTCGCGTTCGTCGTGGCCGCCGCCGAGGCCCGTGCCCCGGTGCCGCCCCACGGCGTCGATTTCGTCGATGAAGATGATGCACGGGGCGTTCTTCTTGCCCTGCTCAAACATGTCGCGCACGCGGCTCGCGCCGACGCCGACGAACATTTCCACGAAGTCCGAACCGCTGATGGAGAAGAACGGCACGTCGGCCTCGCCCGCGATGGCGCGCGCAAGCAACGTCTTGCCGGTGCCGGGAGGGCCGACCAACAGCACGCCCTTGGGGATGCGGCCGCCGAGTTTCTGGAAGCGCTTCGGGTCCTTGAGGAACTCCACCAGTTCCTCTACTTCATCTTTCGCCTCCTCCACGCCGGCCACGTCTTTGAACGTGATCCGGTTTTTCTCCTGCGAAAGCATGCGGGCCTTGCTCTTGCCAAAGCTCATCGCTCCTTTGCCCGCCATGCGGATTTGCTGGCGGAAGAAGAAGTAGATCATCACCAGGATCAGGAGGACCGGCAGAAACGCCATGAGGGGCGAGTTGAGGAAATTCGACCCCGATTTGGGATAGCTCTTGTACCCGGCGGCCTCCAGGTCCGACATCAGGTTCGCCTGGAATTTGGAGGAAACCTCCACCCGGAATTGCGGGTTGCCTTTGTGCGCGGCGGGATCGGCGTATTCACCGATCAGCCATTGCGTTGTCTTGTCCCCTTCATCAAGGATCTCCAGCGGCGTGGCTTTCTTGATTTGGTTGCTCTCCATCAACGCCTGGAACTTGTCCCAGGTGAGCGTTTCGGGCGTGCCGTAGGGAGTGCGGCCGATGATGGCGAAGCCGACCAGGGCGATCGCCGCCATGATCATCAAAATGCCGCGCCAGTTAAAGTTGGGGTCCGGGGTGTTGCCGCCGCGGTCGCGGGGGGAACGCTCCTTTGGATTGCGTGAGTCAAACTGAGCCATGGTAGTTGCCCGCAGCCCCGTTTGGCCCGATTGCCCAACAGAGTGCGAAAGAGAAACTTAGGCGAACTCCAGCAATGGTCAAGAATGGCCTTCGGACATGACTACGTATTTTTCTGGAGGCGACATTCCCCCTTTCGTGAAGAATTTTTCGATTTTTACGTCCCCTTTCTTCAAAACCCGTGCATGATATACGCCTTTTTACGATCACCCTGCCCGTCTTGCCCTTTTTCTGTGAATCCAGCTTCTTTTCTCGCTCTTGACGATCCCGCCCCTTCCCTCAGGGATAATCTCCTCTACATGGTCGTTCACGACCTCCGCGCGCCCCTCACGGCGCTGACCTCTTCCCTCGACTTCCTGCGTTCCAGCGCCTTCGGGAAACTCAACCGGACGGAAAACGCCTGCCTGGCCAATGCCACGGAAAGCGCGGACCGGCTGGGCGAAATGATCAACACCCTCCTGGATCTCGGCCGTATGGAAGCCGGGAAAATGCCCCTTTCGCTGGCGCAGGAGAACCTCGAATTCCTCGCCCGCGCCGCCGCCGCCACGCTGCACCCCCTCTTCGGCGGCCGCCGCCTTTTTTGGGAAACGCCCCGCAAACCATTGCGCACTTTCTGCGATGGCGGCGTCATCCGGCGCGTTTTGACGAACCTCCTGGATAACGCCATCCGCCACACCCGGGCGGAGGGCATGCTGATTCTCAAAATCAGCCAGGGAGCCGACGGGGCCTTCGTTTCCGTCACGGACGACGGCCCGGGGATCGCCTCGCAGTTCCACGAAAGAATTTTCGAGAAATTCGCCCAGCTTGGCGTCCAAAAAAAGCCCACCACCGGCCTCGGGCTCGCTTTTTGCAAGCTCGCCGTCGAAGCCCATGGCGGCAGGATCGGCGTCACCAGCACCCCGGGCAGCGGCAGCACCTTCTGGTTTACCCTGCCCGGCGCGGAGGCTTAACCCGCCCCGCCCTACTCCAGCGACTCCTGGACTTCCTCCGGGGTCAGAACGGTGGGGATGTTGTCGATCCGCGTCACGTAGCCCGAGCTGTCGCGCTGCTCCTCCTTGCGGCAGTGGATGATGGTCTTTGCATAGGGAGCCATCATGCCCAGGCGGTCCACCGGGAACGCCATGATGAGCTGCAACTGGAAGTTGCGCGCCAGCGTCAAGCAGTCTTCCACGCCGTCGCCGGAGAGCTTTGAGAAGGCTTCGTCCATGATGACGAGCCCCATGTTTTGCCGGTATTGGCCGCCGCCGAGGTCGTAGACGCGGTGGAACGCGGCCAGCATGGAGAGGAAGAACGGGGCTTGGTTTTCGCCGCCGGAGAGCTTGTGGCCGTGCCGCCCCAGCGAGATCGCCGGAGCGTCGGGGCGGTTGGCCGGGATCATGTGCAGGTCGTAACGATGGTATTGCCGGTGGTCGAGCAACTGGCGGCTGCGCTCGTCGAGTTCCGTGCCGGATTTCTCCACCGCCGCCATCAGCTCCGCCTTGGCCCGCTCGATCTCCTCGGTTTTCACGCTCCCCATCAACTCGTCGCCGGGGTTGAAGCCGGTGTCGATCAAATGCCAGACGGCGGCGAACGCGCTGTCGCGGCTCTGCTCGATCTGGTAGCGGTATTTGCCGATGGGGCGGTCGAGGTACTGGCGCAGTTGGCGAATGGTCCCCTGCGCTTTTTGCAGATTCTCGGCGAGCTTGTCGATCACCTGCGATTGGAGGCGGCCCTCCCATTCGCGGCGGCGTTCGTCGGCCATCGCGCGGTATTTGGGCAGTTCCGTTTGCTCCAGGAGCGCCAGCCGGGCGTCCCACAGGGCGTTGGACTCGTCCTCGTCGTCGCAATCCGCCCGGTATTGCGGATGCGCGGGCAGGCCATTGGCGTCCACGGCGGCGGCCAGCGCGCGGCGCTCGCTGTTGCGGGCGTGGCGGTGGTTGGCGGCGCTCACCCCGGCGGCGGCGGCCCGGTGCTGCACGACTTCGATGCGCTCTTTCCAAGAGGTGCACTCCTTGAGGACCACGCCGAGGCGCATGTCGAGTTCCTCGTTGGTAATATCCAGGGCGATCTGCGTGCGCTTTTCGACGAGCATCCGCTCCGCGTTTTCAAAGTCCTCCAGCGCGCCGTCCAGCGCCTCCTGGATGCGGTTGCGGCTGGTCTCGAACGCCGTCTGGGATTCGCGCATCCCGCCGATGGATTCGATGGCGCGGTCGAGTTCGTTCTTCAGCTCGCGCAGGCGATCCAGGCGGCTTTCGCGCTCCGGCGTGGAGATGATCTCGATCTCGTCGCCGAGCTGCTGCAAGCGGCGCTCCATCTCCGGGAGTTGCTTGATCTCGTGGCTGCGGTCCGGCAGGCGCGGGTCGCCCAATTCGGCGCGGCGTCCGCCTTGCAGCCATTGGGCCACGCGCTCGCGCAGGGCGTCGAGCGCTTCGCGTTCGGCCATCAGCGCGCGCTGATCGCGGAAGGCGGCTTCGCGCAGGCGCTTCAAGCCCTCCTGCCCGAGCGTGAACTCGAACCCCGGGATCTGCCGCAGGCGGCGGCGGACGGGGGCTTGCTTGAAAACGCCATCCCGCGTGATGCCCCGGTCGTGCCCGTCGAGTTCGGAAACCGTCCCCACGGCGGCCACGCCGCCCAAGAGGTGGTTCGTAAACTGCCGGGCCACGGGGTCGGCGACGGTGACTTTTTCCGCCAGCGATCCCGGCTTCACCTTTGCGGAAAGCTCCAGCGCCTCGCGCGGATGGACGAGCGACTCGCCCTCGCGGCCCGGCGGCGTCTTGCGCAAGATTTCGAGCGCCGCGCCGTAGTCCGAGGGGCTGACGATCACGGCAAAGCGGTTGCGCCCCAGGAAGAGTTCCAGCGCCTCGCGCCATTCGTCGTCGGCGACTTCGATGAGGCGGCAAAGCTGTTCGGGCGGCGTGTCGGAGTGCGCCAGCTTATCCCGCAGCGCGTGGAAAAGCGGGAAGCTGCCGGGCGTCTCCTTGCGTTCGAGCCGTTCGAGCGCCTTGGCGATCTCCTGCAACCGCGCGAGCGCGGCGGCGGAAGCGTCCTCGGTGGGACGGAGAAGTTTTTCGGTCTGCCGGACGATTTCGTTGAACTGTTCCGCCAGCCGGGGCAGCGCGTTGAGCGCGGCCTGTTCGTCGGCCCCGCGCAGCGCGTCCAGCGCGGTTTCGTCGATGGCCAGCGCCGCCTTGAGGCCGTCGAGCGGCAGCTCCGCCCCCTGCTTGATCCAGGCCCACCACGTCCCGGCCCTGTTTTTGAGCCGTTCGCGGATCGCCTTTTGCGCTTCGTTGAGCGAGTTGATCGCGGTGAGCAGGCGGCGTTTCTCGTCCCGCAGCCCCTTCAACTTCGCCGCGTCGGGATCGTTCTGCGCCTCCAAGACGACCGCGTTGTATTGCGTCTCCAGCTCCGCCTTGCGCGCCGCCTGGGCCTCGAAGCGGGCCGCGTCGGCCGCGTTTTTTTCCAGGAGCCGCTGCATGTCGGCGCGGTGACGTTCCACCAGTTCGCGGGCCTGCGCGTGATCCACCGCGTGGCGCAGGTGGCTCCAGATCGCCTCCTCGCGCCGGGCGGCAAGGCACGCCTCGTGCGAACCGGAAATGCGCTTGAGGAACCCGGCCTCGGCCTCTTGTTTTTCGAGCCGCTCCTGGGTCTCGCGGTAGGCGCTGACGGCCGTGCGGACTTCGCGCACGTCGATGGGCGCGGCCTCCAAGATGAACTCGCGGATGAACTTCTGGATATCCTGCTCCGGCTCGAAG
>JAQTMF010000155.1 GCA_028714515.1 Chthoniobacteraceae bacterium
AAATGAAGTGATCTCCCGTCAGGGCGCCAAAGAACCCCGGGGAGCCTTGCGCCAGCACGTAGCCAATGCCTGCCGATGCCAGCAACATGAACCAGGCGAAAAGAAGCCCGGGAACCGCTTTGGGATACCGGCCGCGCCGCTTCCAATCCAGAAGCTGCTGGAGCCCCAGGGCGCTCAGGATGCAAAGCGTGTAGAGCAGGAAGACAAGAAACTTGGACGGCCAGCGGAAATGCCCAAACCCCGGCAGGAAATTGTAGCAAGCCATGTAGACCGGCGTGTATTTCCCCGCCGCCAGCAACAGTCCCAACCCGGCCGCGCCGCAGCAGAAGAAAAAGAGAAACCGGTGCAGTTCGTTCCCGTCTTTCCCCGTAAACCGCTTCAGGCAAAACGGAGAGAACGTCGCCGCGATCAACGGGAAAATTCCAATATAACAGGTGCCCAGCCAAAACTCGAACATCGTGGGCCCCCAGTATTCCTGGGGATAGCCAGTCCGCCCATAGAGGTAGGGGAAAAGGAGAGTCAAAAGCTGCCGGGGGTGGAAGGAAGCCATCTCCAGCCCCGGATCGATGGAAATGCCCCGCTCGCTGTATTGAATAAACTGCCAACTTGGCAGGAACTGGGCCATGCACAGACCGGCGGTGATCACCCCGGCCAGCCCCAATGGAAGCCCCATCCGCAGCGGAAGTTTGCCGTCACGCAGCCAAAGGCACCGCGCCCCGATGTACAGCCCAATAAAAAGCTGGGCATAAAGCATCGCCTGGGGATACCCCGCAAAGTATTGCAACGAAATCGTCCCCGCCAACGCCACAATCCTCCAGAAATTCTTGGCCACGCCCGCCGTCGCCTCATTTCGCGAGCGTTCGATGAGCGAGCTGACAATCAACCATTCCAGCGGCCCCCACGTAAACGTCGAAGAGTGCGCCCGGAACTCGATGGTGGCGATAAGCCACGTGCTGAACATCATGCTCACCGCGCCACAAAGGGACGGGAAAACGCCGAGTTTCCAATGCCGGGCCAGGGCAAAAACCGAAATCCCCGTCATCGCCACGCAAAAGGAGTAGGACATAACCAGCGCCCGTGAAACGGGAAGCAGGTAATACAACCAATGGATGGGATAGAAGAAGGCAGACTCGGGGTCCGCGAGATGCGGCTTCCCGTGGCCGATAAAGGGATTCCAGAGCGGGAAAAACTCGTGGGTTTTCAGCGCCTTTGAGACAAACTGCGGAGCGTTCAAGAGCCCGTAGGCGGGATCCCGCAAACAAAGGACCTTATGGGCGAAAATCGAGTCCCAGAAGAAAACGGCAACCAGCCCCAATAGCAGCCACAGCGGCCAGAACCTGCGAACCCATTCGATGCCATGTCCTTTTCCCGCGTTGTTGGCGGATTGAGTTATCGAGGGGAGCTTTCCTGCATTCATGGGGTCTTGAGAGGAGCCATGCCGATCCGTTTGAAAATATAAACCGCCTCCGTGTTGGGGTTGAAGCCGCGGACGGGCACAAACGATCTCCAGAACAACTCCGGCCGGTACATATCCTTCCAATACACGTTCAGAACCGTATCCAGCTTGTATTTGGCGCGGTCCCAATGGGTGAGCTGAGCCACCAACGGCTGGACCACCGGACCAAAGGCGATCATGTAATCCGGCGGCACAAGCCCTTGGAAGTGAATCGCGGGCAGCGCTGAAAACTGCGGCTGCGGCGGCATCTCCAATTGCCAGGCGTAGAGGGCTTGGGGGGCCTGAAACATCAACGGATAGGTCATGTAGCCGGGTTGAACCCAGATCGATTGGCCCGGCCGCACGTTCTCCCGGATCCACTGCCCGGCAAGACTGTAGGGCTCGCCCGGAGGATAGGCCAGTTCCCCGGCAAAGGAGGCCGACGTGAAGCGAACATCGCCGTCAACCAAAGGTCCCAAGTGCAGGATGTTCGTATGGAACGCCACGACGGCCAGGGAAACCGCGATCAAGGGAAACCGCGCCGTCAGTTTTTCCAGGGAAAGAACGCCTACCAGAAGGCAAAGCGGAATCAAAGGCACGATGTAGCGGACATCGGCGACGGAAGTGATGGAAACGGTTTGCGGCGAGAGAAGACTGATGACGGCGATATACACCGAAATGGCAACAACGCCGCGGATCCACCAAACGTCGCGCCGCCAGGCATAGAACACGGGAGCGGCCAGGAGCAACAGCCCCACGCCAAATTCGCAACGGTTGAGATCGCGCACGTTCCACCAGATCAGGGTCAGACGCTGAAGCAATGTGTTGGAAAACAGGCGTTCGCCATGCTGTGTGCCAAACGGATTCCAAATCAGCGCCAGGGGAACACACACCAACGCCTGGAATACAAAAAGCCAAACGACATCGGGAAGGCGGACCTTGATGGAACGCCTGCCCCAAGCCAGATAATCCACCAACAGGGCTCCATAAACCGCCACATACGCCAGGTAGTGGCTGCCGAACAAGCCGATGGAAGCCAATGCGGCCAGGGTAATCTGCCGCCACGAGCCTTTCCATTCACAGTAAAAATAGGCCAGAACCAGCGAACAAAAGATGGCCATCCCATAGTAGCGCGCCTGCCGGAAATAAAGGAACAGCGAGGCGTTGCCGGTGATGGCGATCGTCATCAAAAGCACCCGCAAAAACGTGGCCTGTTTTTTCCGGAGCCAATACCCAATGAACGCGATGGAGGCCAGGCCGCAGAGGGCGAAGGGCAACCTGGCCGCGAAAGCCGAAACCCCAAACAGGCGGAAAGAAACCGCTATGACATAGGCCGGCAAAGGCGGCGTAAGGCGGTCGCACAGGTTCTTAAGCATCAGGCCGTTGTGAAAGGCGACCACGTTGTGCCCCACGACGGCGCTCGTATCTCCCGTCGCCAAGATTCCCTCGGCGCCAAAGGCGGAGTACGTCTCGTCGTCCCAAAGCGCGTAATGGCCAAGCTGCGTGAACAGCAACAGGGCGGAAATCCCCAGCAACACCCCGAAAAGACTCCAGAACGCCCAAGGCCGCGCCGGGACCTTCACAGAACTCCCTTGTTCCGCCGCATGGGGTTCAGGTTGGGCGGGCGAAGCGTTGATTGCGGTCATAGGCCAAGGTCAACTCAATGGAGGAATCTTCCTTCCGGCGCAAGGAATATATGGAAAGTTTCGCTCCATTTTCTTTGCCGCGGGAGAAGCGTCGCCCCCGGTGGACGCTTTGTATTTGACCTTTTCTTGCGCCTGCCTCTATTTTCCCCAGTTCCCCCCTGCCTGATGGATTCCTCTCCAAGATTTTCGGCCGAAAAGCTCTGGGCCCCCGTTCCGTTTCAACCTATCTTTTGACCGATGGCTATCGCCCTTATCACAGGTTCAGCCGGTTTGATCGGTTCGGAAGCAGTCCGGCGCTTCCACTCCGAGGGGTTCGATGTGGTCGGCATCGACAACGACATGCGCTCCTGCTTCTTCGGCGCGGAGGCTTCCACGGCCCCCACCCGCGCCAAGCTGGAAAAAGAATTTCCCCATTACTCCCACCGCAACGTGGATATCCGCGACACGGAAGCGCTGGAGGCGATTCTCGCCTCCTATGGCTCCCACATTGAAGTCATCGTCCACACGGCGGCCCAGCCCTCGCACGATTGGGCCGCGCGGGACCCGCACGTCGATTTTGGCGTGAACGCCCTGGGAACACTCAACCTCCTGGAAGCGGCGCGCAAGCACTGCCCGGAGGCGGTCTTCATCTTCACCAGCACCAACAAAGTTTACGGCGACACGCCCAACCGGCTCCCGCTCGTGGAAACCGAAACGCGCTGGGAGATCGACCCCGGGCACCCCTTCCGCAACGGCATCGACGAAACCATGTCCATCGACCAGACCAAGCACTCGCTCTTTGGCGCCAGCAAGGTCGCCGCGGACGTGCTCGTCCAGGAATACGGGCGCTACTTTGGCATGAAGACCGCGTGTTTCCGCTGCGGCTGTCTGACCGGCCCCGCCCACGCGGGCACGAAGCTGCACGGGTTCCTGGCCTACCTGATGAAATGCACCGCCCAGGGGCGGCCCTACCGCGTGCTGGGCTACAAGGGCAAGCAGGTGCGCGACAACATCCACAGCTTCGACTTGATCACCGCCTTCTGGCACTTCTTCAACGCCCCCCGCTCCGGCGAAGTCTACAACATGGGCGGCGGCCGTCATTCCAACTGCTCCATGCTGGAGGCCATCGCCGCCTGCGAGGAAATCTCCGGGCGCAAACTGGACTGGACCTACGACGAAGAAAACCGCATCGGCGACCACATCTGGTGGATCAGCGATGTGGCCAAGTTCCAGGCGCATTACCCCGGCTGGAGCTACCGCTACGGCATTCGCGAGATTCTCACGGAAATCCACGAGGCATTGCCCCAGGCGTCATGAAATTGCTTCTCACCGGCGTTTGCGGCTTTGTGGGAGGGACCCTTGCCCGCGCGCTCCAGGAAATCGATCCCGGCATCGAAATCCTCGGCATCGATAACTTCAGCCGCCCGGGCAGCGAATGCAACCGGCTTGCCTTGAAGCGGCGGGGCGTGGAAGTCCGCCATGCGGACCTGCGCAGCGCCAGCGACATCCAGGCGCTCCCCGCCGTGGATTACGTCATCGACGCCGCGGCCAACCCCAGCGTGCTGGCGGGCGTGGACGGCCAGACCGGCAGCCGCCAACTCCTGGAACACAACCTGGGCGGCACCCTCAACCTCCTTGAATACTGCAAAGCCGCCAAAGCCGGGTTCATCCTGCTGAGCACCAGCCGCGTTTACGCCCTGGAACCGCTCGCGAGCCTCCCCGTCAAGACGGCGAACGGAGCCTTCGAGCCCGACCCCGCCGGACCGCTCCCGCCGGGCCTCTCCGCCGAGGGCGTCGCCGAAACCTTCAGCACACAGCCCCCGCTGTCGCTCTACGGAACCAGCAAGCGCGCGTCCGAACTCCTCGCGCTCGAATACGGGGCCGCCTTTGGCTTCCCCGTGTGGATCAACCGCTGCGGCGTACTGGCGGGCGCGGGACAATTCGGGCGCGCCGACCAGGGCATCTTCACCTATTGGATCAACGCCTATCTGCGGCGGAGGCCCCTCCAATATATCGGCTTTGGCGGCACGGGCGCCCAAGTGCGCGACTGCCTGCACCCCGCCGACCTCGCCCCCCTGCTTTGGCGGCAAATCGGGCGCGCGTCCCAAGACGGCGTTCCGCAAACCGTCAACCTCTCCGGGGGGCGCAAGCAATCGATGTCCCTGGCCCAGCTCTCCAACTGGTGCGCGGACCGTTTCGGCCGCCACGAAGTCGCCGCGAACCCGGCTCCGCGCCGCTTCGATATTCCCTGGATGGTCCTGGATAGTACGCTCGCCGCCAAGACGTTGGATTGGCGGCCGGAAAGATCCCTGGAATCCATCCTGGCGGAAATCGCCGCGCACGCGCACGCGCATCCCGACTGGCTGGAAATCTCCGCGCCATGATCTCCCCGCCTCCTCCCAGCCCCGATCTGCCCCCTTTGGCCCTCCTCTCCGTCGTCATCCCGGCCCGGGACGAGGAAGGGTGCATCGTCTCCACCATCCAGCACCTGCACGTGGAACTGGAACTGCGCGGCGTGCCGCACGAGATCATCGTCGTTGACGACGGCAGCACCGACGGCACCTGGGCGCTCCTGCAAGAACAGCAAAAGGCGCTGCCGGAGCTGCGCCCTGTCCAAAACAAAGGGCTCCACGGCTTCGGCCGGGCCATCATCCAAGGCATCGACCAGATGAAGGGCGACGCGGCCGTCATCATGATGGCCGACGAGTCCGACGACTGCCGCGACGCGGTGCTCTACTGGAAGAAACTCAACGAAGGCTACGACTGCGTCTTCGGCAGCCGCTTCCTGAGCGGCGGCGGCGTCATCGACTATCCCCGCGTCAAGCTCGTGGTGAACCGGCTGGCCAACTTCTTCATCCGCCAGCTCTTCCGCATCCGGCTCAACGACACGACCAACGCCTTCAAGGCTTACCGCAAAACCGTCCTCGACGGGTGCCGGCCGTTCCTCTCCCCGCACTTCAACCTGACGGTGGAGCTTCCCCTCAAAGCCATCGTCCGGGGGTATTCCTGGGCCGTCGTCCCCATCACGTGGCGGAACCGGCGCAGCGGGGAAGCCAAGCTCAAAATCAAGGAAATGGGCAGCCGCTACCTGTTTATCTGCCTCTACATCTGGCTGGAAAAATACTTCAGCCGGGGCGATTACCGCAAAAATCCCGAAGGGAAATAGCGCGGCCTTCTACTCCACCCGCCCGCGCAGTTTCTTGACCGCGCCGCGCTTCTTCTTGGCGTCCACCATGCGGCGTTTCACGCCCCTCGGCCGGGGCCGGTTTTGACGGCGGATTTTCTCCCGCGCGGCGCGTTGCTCCGCTTTTTGCGCCCGGCGCGCCTCCTCCAGGGCGGCAAGGAGCCGCTCGCGGGCAAGCTGCCGGTTCATCGCCTGCGAGCGCGAGTCCTGCACCGTCACCGCGATGCCGCTCGGGCCGTGGCGCAGGGTCACGGAGGTGGATACCTTGTTCACGTGCTGCCCTCCCGGCCCGGAGGAACGGGCAAAGCGCTCCTCCACATCCTCCTCGCGTAGCCCCAGGCGGGCCAGGCGCGCGGCGAAATCGGTTGCCGAAGAAGAAGAGGAGGGGTTCATTATCAAAGGGGACGCCTATGGAAATCATCATAAAGCGGGATGCGGAGGAAGCCAGCCTGGAAGCGGCGGCGATTTTCCGCCGCCAATTGCGGGAAAAACCGGAGAGCGTCCTCGGGCTGGCCACCGGCTCGACGCCGTTGCGGTTCTACGAACTCCTCGCCGCCATGGGCCGGGCGGGGGAACTGGACGCCTCGCGCGCCGTCACCTTCAACCTGGATGAATACGTGGGCCTCTCCGCCGCCCACCCGCAAAGCTACGCCGCCTACATGCGCGCGCATCTTTTGGACCACCTGCCCGTGGCCCGCTGGCACATTCCCGACGGCCAAACGGCGGACATTCCCCGGCATTGCGCGGAATACGAGGCGGCCATCCGGGCGGCGGGCGGCATAGACATCCAACTGCTGGGCCTGGGGAGCGACGGGCACATCGGCTTCAACGAGCCGGGTTCCTCGCTCGGCTCGCGCACGCGGCTCAAGACGCTCACCGCGCGCACCGTCGCCGACAACGCCCCGCACTTCGCCTCGCCCGCCGAGGTGCCCCGGCACGTCATCACCATGGGCGTCGGCACCATCCTGGAGGCCCGGCGCTGCGTGGTATTAGCCTTTGGCAAACAGAAGGCGCACGCCGTGGCGGCCATGGCCGAGGGGCCCGTGACGGCGATGGTCCCGGCCTCGGCGCTCCAGATGCACCCGGCCTGCGCCCTGATCGTGGACGAAGCGGCGGCGGGCGACTTGCAACGCCGCGATTACTACCGCTGGGTCTACGAAAACAAGCCGGCCTGGCAGCGGCCCTAGGCGGTATTCACGGCTTGGCAGGAAGGGAAATTACAGGCAAGCGTGTCGGTTAGGACCTCGTGAATTGATAACAGGATTAACAAGATTAAGGAGGG
>JAQTMF010000156.1 GCA_028714515.1 Chthoniobacteraceae bacterium
CGGACAGGTCGGCAACGTCGATCACATGAACGTCTCGGCGGGCAAAGCGGGACGCACCCGTTGGACCGGCCGTCGTCCGCACGTTCGCGGCATGGTCATGAACCCGGTCGATCACCCCATGGGTGGCGGCCAGGGCAAGTCCAAGGGCGGTGGCGGACGCCATCATCCGATGAGCCCGTGGGGTCAGCTCGCGAAGGGCTTCAAGACCCGCCGGAAACACAAGGAGAGCAACAACTCCATCGTGCAGCGCCGTAACGCCAAGAAGAAGTAGTATATGGGAAGATCACTGAAAAAAGGCCCGTTCGTTGAGCTTCATCTGCTCGAGAAAATTGACAAGATGGCCGAAACTGGCGTCAAGAAGCCGATCAAAACCTGGTCGCGCCGCTCGATGATTACGCCGGATTTCGTCGGCCACACTTTCCTCGTGCACAACGGGAAGATTTTTAACTCGGTGTTTGTGACGGAGAACATGGTGGGGCACAAACTGGGCGAATTTTCGCCGACCCGCGTGTTCAAGAAGCACGGCGCACACACCGCGAAGGTGACGAAGTAGTTTATGCTGCGTCCTGCTTTTAGGGCAGGCGTGGTGATCGTGGCACTGGCATTAGGGCCGGTGGCCATGGGGGAGAGTTCTTTTACAGATTCAGACATAGAGATTAAGGAAGCCCAAGTGACGCTTCAGACAGTCACCGCCGAGAATCAACTTCTTAAGCGGCAACTGGCCGAGGCTCAGGAGGCGATCAAGTCGTTGACCGATAGCCTGGCTGTGTCCAACAGCGAGGCCGAGGTTTTCCGGCGGGAGGCGGCGGAGCTTAAGCAGCGGATGACGGCGCTCGGAGTCGATGGACTCAGCGGCGACAAAAGCAAACTGGAGCAACGGCTCCTCAAAGCCGTCCGGGACCTTCAACTCGTTCAAAGCGAGAAGGACAAGCTCTCCGATGAGCTGGTCCAACTTAGCGAGGCCGTTCTGCGCTACACCAAGGTAGCCACGACCGACGATGCGGAGGCGAGGCTGGCGCTTGAAGCGCGGATGCGTAGCGTGGCGGAAACTCTCGGGATACCCGGGAGCCAACCTGGCCCAAATGCGAAAACACCCGCGATGAATGGCACGCTCACCAACGGCATGGTCGTCAGCATCAAGGAGGAATTATCCCTCGTAGTCGCCAATATTGGCAGCCGCCAGGGGGTGCGCGTTGGGATGCCGTTCAAAGTCGTCCGGGATGATCATCTGATTGGCCTCGTGCGAGTGGTGGACGTCCGGGAGAAAATTTGCGGCGCCGTGATCCAAAGTCTGGATTCAGAGAAGAACAAAATCAAAGTGGGTGACCGCCTGATGGTGGATGCCCAATAAAAATTTAACTAACATGCAGATCCATTCGACAACCAAATATGCGCATATCTCGGCCTTCAAGGCCCGGGAAGTCGCGCGTGAAATTCAAGGGCTGCCGGTCGCAGCGGCGCTCGACATCGTTGCGTTCAGCCCGAAGAAAGCGGCGGTTTTGATCGGCAAGACGCTCAAAAGCGCGGTCGCCAACGCCGAGAACAATGCCAATCTGCGTGCAGACACTCTCGTCGTCAAAGAAGCGACGATCGGCGAAGGCCCGACGGCCAAGCGCTTCCAACCGAAGGCGCGCGGTAGCGCCGGCCCGATCCTGAAGCGTTCCTCGCACATTCGCATCGTGCTCACCGACGAAATCCAGATTGCCAAGCGCGGCGCGAAAAAAGCGGCCGCTAAACCGGCCGCAAAATCGGCAAAAGCAGCAAGCAGCAAGGGAGCCAAATAAGTTATGGGACAGAAAGTTAATCCAATCGGCTATCGTCTCGCCGTCAACCGCGACTGGCGTTCGCGCTGGTACGCCTCCCCGAAAGATTTCCCCGATTTCCTCCACGCGGACCTGAAAATACGCAACTACGTGAAGAAAAAGCTCGCCCTCGCGGCCGTGGCGAAGATCGTCATCGAGCGCGCCTGGAACAGCCTTCGCGTCACCATCTTCACCGCCCGTCCCGGCATCGTGATCGGCCGCAAAGGTTCCGAAATCGAGAAGATGACCGAAGAGATCGGCTCCATGTCCGGCGGCAAGCAGGTCAAGATCGACATCCAGGAGATCAAGACGCCTGAACTCGATGCCCAGTTGGTGGCCGAAAACATTTCGCTTCAGATCGAGCGCCGCATTTCCTTCCGCCGCGCCATGAAGAAAGCCGTCCAGACCACGATGGACTTCGGAGCGATGGGTGTCAAAGTCCGCTGCGCCGGACGTCTGGGTGGAGCGGAAATTTCCCGCGCCGAGCGTTACCACGAGGGGAAAGTCCCCCTCCACACCCTGCGCACGCCGATCGACTACGGCTTCGCGGAAGCCAACACCGTTTACGGGAAAATCGGCGTGAAAGTCTGGCTGTGCAAACCCGAACCCGCGCCCGTCGAGGCCCAGCCGGCCAAGAACGCCTAAGCGCCAGCCGCCACAAGAAAATTTAGAGGAGATACCTTATGCCATTGATGCCCAAACGCGTGAAGTACCGGAAGACGCAGCGGGGAACCCGCACCGGTCTCGCTTCGCGCAACGTGACCATCGATTTTGGGGCCTACGCCCTCCAGACCCTGGAGCGCGCGTGGATCACCAACACCCAGATTGAAGCCGCCCGTGTCGCGCTCACCCGCAACATGAAACGCAAAGGCAAACTCTGGATCCGCGTTTTCCCGGATAAATCCGTCACCGCCCGTCCGCCGGAAACCCGAATGGGTAAAGGCAAAGGCCAGCCGGAATACTGGGTGGCCGTCGTCCGCCCCGGCAACATCCTTTTCGAACTGGATGGCGTCTCCGAAACTGTGGCCCGCGAATCGCTGCGCCTCGCCGCGACCAAGCTGCCCATCCGCACTAAATTCCTGACCCGTCACCACGCCGCAACGGCCGCTTAGCACCTGGTATGAAGATCAAAGAAATCAAAGAACTGAGCGTCGAGGAGTTGCAGGCCCGCAAACGGGAACTGAACAAGGAGGCTTTTCACCTTCGTTTGCAGAAACAAACCGGGCAGCTTGAGAAGCCGAGCCAGATCCGTTCCATCCGGCGCGAGATCGCCCGCGTGGAAACCATCCTCACCCAGCGCAGCGCCCAAACGGCCTAAGCCTTTAAGCTCCCATGACTGAGAATCAATCCGCAGCAACCGAAGCCGCCCGCGCCTTGCGCAAGACCCGCGTGGGTCAGGTGGTTTCCAGCAAGATGAACAAGACCGCCGTCATCGAGACGGTGACGCGCGTTCCGCACGCCAAATTTGGCAAGATCGTCAAGCAAGTGAAGAAATTCCACGCCCACGACGAAGAGAACAAGGCGCAAGTGGGCGATACTGTTCGCATCATGGAGACGCGGCCCATCAGCAAATTAAAATGCTGGAGGATTGTTGAAATCCTCAAACATTAGTGTAATCTCGCAACCCCTTTCGCAATATGCTCCAGCTTCGATCCAGAATTGACGTCGCCGACAACACGGGCGCCCGCATGGCCAAGATGATCGGCGTCATCGGCAAGCCGACGAAAGTCGCGCACGTGGGCGACATCATCACGGCCCACATCCGGGAAGCGTCTCCCGGCGGCACCGTCAAGAAAGGCGACGTCGTCCGTGCGGTCGTTGTGCGCTCCCGCCATCCCGTGCGGCGCGAAGACGGTTCGTATCTTCGCTTCGACAACAACGCCATCGTCATCATCGACAAAGACCTGAACCCGCGCGGCACGCGCATCTTCGGTCCGGTCGCCCGCGAACTGCGCGAGCGCAACTTCATGAAGATCGTCTCCCTCGCTCCCGAAGTCCTATGATCCAGAAATTTCACGTCAAAAAGGGT
This sequence comes from Chthoniobacteraceae bacterium, assembly GCA_028714515.1. Taxonomy (GTDB): domain Bacteria; phylum Verrucomicrobiota; class Verrucomicrobiia; order Chthoniobacterales; family Chthoniobacteraceae; genus UBA695. The sequence goes on from JAQTMF010000156.1 coordinate 3,832, forward strand.
GACCAGGTGGAAGTGATTTCCGGCAACCATCAAGGGGCCACCGGGAAAGTCCTCCAGGTTCTTCCGAAGAAACAACAAGTGCTCGTCGAAGGCGTCCGCCTGATCAAAAAGCATACGCGCAAATCCCAGGATCGCCCCCAGGGAGCCATCATTGAGCGCGAAGGGCCCATCCACGTTTCCAACGTGAAAGTCGCGGAGAAGGCCAAAACGGAAAAAGCCAAAAAAGAGGCGAAAAAGGGGAAAGCGGCGTAACGGCCCGATTTGAGTTATGGCAGTAGAATTTTACACAGAATATAAGGAACGGGTCGTGCCGGCGCTGCAGGCGAAACTCGGCTGCAAGAACCCGCACCAGATCCCCTTCATCCGCAAGGTGGTCGTCAACACGTGCGTGGGTTCCGCTTCCGACGTTAAGCAGGCGCTCGAAGACGCGAAGGCCGAACTGGCCCTCATCACCGGCCAGAAACCGGCCGAGACCCGCGCCAAGAAGAGCATCGCGAATTTCAAACTGCGTGGCGAACAGGCCATCGGGGCGAAAGTCACCCTCCGGGGGCCGCGCATGTATGAATTTTTGGAACGTCTGATCAAGACGGCCCTTCCGCGTATCCGCGACTTCCGCGGCATCTCGCCGAAGGCTTTTGACGGTCAGGGGAATTATACGCTCGGTGTCGCTGACCAGAGCATTTTCCCTGAAGTGGAACTCGACAAAATCAAGCGTAACGTCGGGTTTGATATCACCATTGTCACCAGTGCCACGTCCAATGCGGATGCCAAGGCGCTCTTGACGGAACTGGGAGTCCCGTTCACCGACCGGGCGAAAAAACCCGCCGGCAAGCCCGCGGGCAAAGCCGCATAACGGCCGGGTTGCCAAAATAGAATCGATATGAGCCATTTGTCCGATCCCATTGCCGATTTCCTCACCCGCCTGCGCAACAGCACGGGGGCGATGAAAGCCGAAACGAACGCTCCCTACTCGAAGATGAAGGCTGAGATTGCCCGCATCCTGAAGCAGGAAGGCTACATCACCGACTACGAGGTGAACACCACCGGGGACTTCCCGGAGCTTCGCATCACCAACAAGTTCGTCAACCGCGTTCCGGCCATCACCGGCCTCAAGCGGGTCAGCAAGCCCGGCCTTCGCCGTTACGTCGGTTCCCAGGAAATTCCCCGGGTGCTCGGCGGGCTCGGGATTTCCATCCTCTCCACCCCGCGTGGCATCGTCACCGGGCGTGAAGCAAAGAAACAAAATGTCGGCGGCGAATTGCTCGCCTACGTTTGGTAATTCCCTTTAATTTGTATGTCCCGAATTGGAAAAAAAGTCATTGATCTGCCGAAAGCCGTGAAGGTCGCCGTCACGGCCGAAGGCGGAGTGAAAGTCGAGGGGCCCAAGGGCAAACTCGAATGGACGCTTCCCAAGCAGATCAGCGCGAGGGTTGAAGACACCAAAGTCATCGTCGAGCGGGCCAACGAACTGCGCGCCGTACGCGCCTTGCACGGGCTTTCCCGCGCGTTGGTCGCGAACATGGTCACCGGCGTTTCTACCGGCTTCAGCAAGGATCTCGAAATCCATGGCGTCGGCTTCAAAGCGGCGGTTCAGGGCAAGATCCTCAACCTGAGCCTCGGTTTCTCCCATCCGGTTCTCTTCCCGATTCCCGAGGGAATCAAAGTGACCGTCACCGAGAACACCAAACTCAAAATCGAAGGGGTCGACAAGAAAGTCGTCGGCCAAGTCGCGGCCGACATCCGCGCGTATTACCCGCCTGAACCCTACAAGGGCAAGGGTGTCCGGTACGCTGGCGAGCACCTCGTCCGCAAGGAAGGCAAAACCGTTCAATAATTTCGTATGGCTTCTCTGGAAAAAATCAAAATGCGCCATGTCCGGCTCCGCAAGCGGATCGTCGGAACCGTGGATCGGCCCCGCCTGGCGGTTCACTTCTCGGGCAAAAACATCTACGCCCAGGTCATCGACGACGTCACTGGCCGCACCATCGCGGCGGCGGCGACGACCGAAAAGAGCCTCGCTGGCGACAACTCCCTGCGTGCCAACTGCGCCACCGCGGCGACGATTGGCAAGCTGGTGGCCGAGCGCAGCAAAGGCGCGAATGTCAGCAAAGTTGTGTTTGATCGCGGCGGTTTCCAATACCACGGCAAAGTCAAAGCGTTGGCCGATGCCGCGCGCGAAGCCGGACTGGATTTCTAGAAAATTTACCTATGGCAGCTCCCAATCCTCGTAAAGGCGACCGTCGCGGCGATCGGAACAGAGAATCGAACGAACCGAAATCGGATCTCACCGAAAAGGTCGTTTTCATCAACCGATGCGCGAAGGTCGTTAAAGGCGGCCGGCGGTTTAGCTTTAGCGCCTTGATCGTCACTGGCAACAAGGCCGGCAAAGTGGGCTACGGCTTCGGCAAAGCCAACGAAGTCTCCGAGGCGATCCGTAAAGCCTCCGAGGCCGCGAAGAAAGCCCTCGGTACCGTTGCCGTTTTCAACAACACCATCCCGCATGAGGTGATTGGGGAATTCGGCGGAGGCCGCGTCCTCCTTCGTCCCGCCTCGCCCGGAACCGGCGTCATCGCCGGCGGCGGTGTTCGCGCCGTCATCGAAGCGGCCGGAATCAAAGACGTGCTCGCCAAGTCGCTGGGCTCCAGCAACCACGCCAACGTCGTCAAAGCCACCGTCGATGCGCTCAAATCGCTTCGGCTGCGGGAAGACATTTACAAAATCCGCGGCATCGCCCCCAAGGCAGCCGCCACCCAAGCTTAATCCATGAATCTTGAGACACTGAAGCCTCGTCCCGGCTCCAAGCACCGCGTCAAGCGGCTTGGATGCGGCGAAAGTTCCGGGCACGGCAAAACTTCCGGCAAAGGCCACAAAGGCCAGAAAGCCCGTTCGGGCGGATCGATCCGCCTCGGGTTCGAAGGCGGCCAGATGCCCCTCATCCGGCGTCTTCCCAAACGCGGCTTTAACAACGCCGCCTTTAAGACCGTCTACGCCACCGTCAATGTCGGCGAACTGAACGTCTTTGAAGACGGCGCGACCGTCAACGAAGCCGCGCTTCTCGAAAAGAAGCTCATTCGCGGCACCTATGACGGCGTGAAAGTTCTCGCCAACGGGGATCTGACGAAAAAATTGGTCGTTTCGGTGGACAAAGTCAGTGCCGCGGCCGCCGAAAAAATCCAAAAAGCCGGTGGCAGCGTTGAAGCTGTCGCGGCTCAAGCCCCGGCCCAATAGCCGGAGGCGCTCGCCTGAATGATCTCGGCCTTTACCAACACGTTCAAGATTCCGGAGTTGCGGAATCGCGTGCTTTTCACGCTCTTGTTGCTGGTGGTAATCCGCCTTGGCGCGGCGATCGCCTGTCCCGGAGTCGACGCCTCCGTCCTGCACGAATGCTTCAACCATGAAGCTCGTCAGCAGGCCGGGGGAAGCAGTTTCGCCGCCCTGTTCAACCTGTTCAGCGGCGGCGCGATGGAGAACTGCGCCATCTTCTCGTTGGGCGTCATGCCCTACATCAGTGCGTCGATCATGATGCAACTGCTCACCGCGGTCGTTCCAAAGCTGGCAAAGCTGGCCAAGGAAGACGGTGGACGGCAGAAGATCATGCAATACACGGGTTACGCGACCATCGCCCTCTGCCTGGGCC
>JAQTMF010000157.1 GCA_028714515.1 Chthoniobacteraceae bacterium
CGCAGACCGCCAGGGATGGCGGGCGAGAATGAGCGGAACCATGACGCCTGTTCGCCGCTGTCATTATCCGCTCAGTGGTCAATAAGGTTCCCCGCGGTTGATGTCGTGCGCTGGAATGGTGACCGCAATCAAAGCGGATATCCGCGGCAGGCCGCGGGGACGGATAACGTAGGCGTGCAATCCCGCGGGAACTTCCACAGGAACCGCATCGGCCTTGGACGGCACGAGCCCGTGATCGGAACGTGGATACCAAACTTGCCCTTCCCGCCCATGACCGGTCCGCCAAAAAACCGTTTCCGTTTCCGTGGCGTTTGACGGCCGGCCTTTGGTGAATGGCTGAGGCCCAAAAAATCCATGCGGACAAGCTCGTCGAGTTGCTAGCTGAGCACCGGGTCACGCTCCATGCCCGCCGACTGGGCCAGCTCGCCGATAAAGGTCTGTTCCCGAAGGCTGTTCTGGGTGAGTACGAATTTGACGCGACGCTGCTCGGGCTGATCGAACACTACCAGGGCCTTTACTCGCGCGGCGATGGCAGTGAAAAAAAGGAAAAGCTAAAACTCGCCAAGGTCAAACGCCAGACCGGGGAGGAGCAGCTCGCCATCCTTCGCGAGAAGTACGTGCCGAAGGAAGATATCGGGCCCGCCCTCCGGAACGTCTCCCTCAACCAGCGCGCCGTGTTGCAGCGCAAACTGGAAAACGAACTCGCCCCCAAACTCGCCGGGCTCACCACGATGGAGATATCCAAACACATGGCCACCGCGGTGGATGAAATCTGCGCGGTGTTCCATGACGGCGTCGCCGGCTGGATGGAAGACACCAAACCCTTACCAGATCAACCGCCTCAACTCGGGTAAGCCATGAACCCAACCCTCGCCTTCCTCGCCAAGACGATCCGCGATTGCTGGTCGTCGCCGTTCCGGGGCGAAATCTATGAAAACGCCGGCAAGCTGAACCTCCAAACCGGCTACGCCGTTCAGGGCCTCTTCGACATCGCCACCTGCCGGCAGATCATCGCCCCATTGCAGGCCATCCGCTCGCTGTTCATCCGCGTCGTGTCCGTCATGGCCGCGATCCAGACCCTCAAATCCATCATCGCCGATCTCACCGTCGCCTACTGGGCCGAACACGATCACGGCTCAACCCTGTGGCTATTCGAAGACGACGGCAAAGTGAAGTTGATGGGCAAACGCATCATGCCCCTGCTCATGAGCGTCCCGGCGATCGCCGCGCAAGTGGCCGAAGGCCCGCGTTTTTCAAAAACCAACGCCTCCATTTCACTGACCGGGATGGAACTCCTCATCGCCGGCCTCAACGCCGGAAACGTCCAGAGCTTCTCCTGGCAGCGAGTGATCGTGGACGAGGGCTGGATGCACAAAAACGACGGCCTCATCCAGAACGCGATGGACCGGACCAAACAATATCCCGACACCAAAAAAATAATCCTGCTCGGCCAGGGCGGCATCGAAGACGACGACGCCGACCTCCAACATAAAAAAACCCGGCAATACGAACTGCACTACGCCTGCCCAAACTGCGGGCAATTCCAACCCTTCGCCCTGAGCCGATTGCGCCCCGAAGATTTCCCCATCGAAAAACTACGCGGGACCTACGCCGGCCTGAGCTGGGACACCAATGATCTCACCCGCCCCGACGGCCGCTGGAACTTCCCAGAAGTCGGCCGCACCGCGCACCACCGTTGCTACTTTTGCGATCATCGCATCGAGGACACCCCCGCCATCCGCCGGCAACTCAACGACTCGTACACCTACTTCGACCAGGCAGGAGAGATTTGGGATCCCGAAACCGCTCGCGGCGCCGTCGGCTTTCAGTGGCCCGAGGAAGCCTCCATGCGCCTGCCCTTCGCCGACCAGGTCGTGGACTACCTCACCGCCAAAAAGCAGGCCGCCGAACTCGGCTACCAGATACCTCTGCAATTATTTTTCCAACGCCGCCGCGGCAAACCTTGGAGCAGCGACCTGGGCGAAACCTTCCGCCCCGTCGTGCATGAGGCTTACGACGTGAACGCGGACTGGCCGGCCGAAAAATTCCGCACCCTCCTCGTGGATTGCCAGCGCGACCTCCAGAAATTCTATTATAGCGCATTCGCGATCGCGCTCGATGGCGAGGCCCGCGAACTCGCCCGCGGCCAGGCCGCCAGCTTCGACGAAATTGCCGCCATCCAAAAACTCTGGAAGATCAAAGACCAGCACGTCTTCGTGGACTGCGGTTACGAAATGACGAAGGTGCTGCGCGAATGCGTCCAACGCGGCCACGTCGGCACGCTGAAGCACGGCAGCCGGCTGACCAAAGTTTGGCTCTGCTGGCGCGGGTTGAAAGGCAGCGGCCGGGAACTCTTCGTCCACGAACACCCACGCACCGGCGCCAAAGACCTGCGCGTGTTTAGCCGGCGCAACATGTACAACGTGAACGTCGGGAGCGACGAGCGCCACCCGCGCGCCCCGTGGTATGAATGGTCGAACCTCCATTGTAAGGACATGCTCCGCGCCCGGCGCGACGCCGACCCGGGAGTTGCGAAATTTCGCACGTTACCCGACACCCTGCCCGCGACCGACCCGAACAGCTACTTCGCGCAGATGCGCAGCGAACGGCGCAAAGAGACCTGGACGCCGAAGGGCAAACGCTCGATCTGGGAGCTGGTGAAAGAAACGCGACCAAACCATTACTGGGACTGCGCCGCGATGCTGATCGTTTTCATGGCCATCGCCGGGATTATCGGCCAGCCGGCGGAGGACGCAGAGGCGGCCGCCCCCAGTCCTGAGCCTGCTGTCTAAAGTCTCGCGTCCGTGTGCATCCGTGGTTAACTGGCGCATGGCAAACATCGCCTTGGGAATCTTTCTCGTCCTGTTCGGGCTCACCATGCTGGTCCCGACTGAAATTCCCAAGTGGGTCATCGGCCTCGGCGCCGTCATCACCGGCGTCATCGTTTTGTTCGGCGGCGGCTGGGGCAAACGCGCCGCCCCCTAAACCCCTTTCGATTTTTGGGGTCGGACATTAGAGTGTCCCACCGATGCCTGAGCGCCTCGATCCGAACCTGTTCCAGTTTCACCTGCACCTGGAGACGTGCGCGGAATGCCGCGAGCCGGCCAAGAACCTCTGCGGCTTTGGCCGACACCTTCTCTTTCACGTCTTCCAGTCCGGCGTAATGGACGGCCGGCCGCAAACCAGCCCCGAGTTCCGCAACGTTTTGGAGAGACAAGAGCGGAACGCCAAAGCGCGGCGGTACCGCGAACGGCCGATGGTATCATTTGATACCGCCGCCCCGCTGAGCGCCTGATCGAGGACGAGGACGAGAACGAGGACGAGGACGTCCCCTTTTCTCCCTTTCCCCTTTTCCCCTCTGCCCGCCCGCCGTTGACCCCGCCCCGTCGGTGAATGCTAAACCGATACGAAGGCTGGTCCGAAGCCGAGCTGCTGATCCTCCGCAAAAGTGTCCAGGGCCAGAGCGTTAGCGGCCAGGTCATCCGGAGCAGCATTGCCGGCGTATCGGTGGAGAAAGCCCCATTCGCCACCAGCGGCGGCAACCGCGCCAACGTCCTGAAGTGGGTCCAGTACGCCCTCTGGCTGATCGGCGAAGCCAACGTCGCCAGCGGCGATCGCGACACCAACCCCTACGCGAATCCCTGGACCAGCACGGTCAAGCGCACCCGGGCCAACTACGTCTGACCATGCCACCCACCCGCCCACTCTTGTACGGCCCGAACAACAAGCCGCTCTCGCTCAACCTGTATCCGAGCATCCGCAACAACCCGCGCCAATACCGTCCCCGCCCGCGCGCGAGCAAGAACCTCCGGTCCGCCTTCAGCGCCTACGATCGTAGCGACGCCCTGGACACCAGCCGCCAACTCGTCTGCCAGAACGGAACCCTCGGCAGCGCGATCCGCGACAAAAACGCCGCGGCCTTTGGCGACGGCTGGGACGCCCATTACCTCGGCTCGAATTCCAAGTGGGGCGAAGCCGCGATGGCCTTCCTCAATCAACAATTCTTCCCCAACAGCGACCGACTGGGCCGCCACACCTGGCGCACCGGTCTGAAATTGTCGGGCATGGCGTGGGATCGCGATGGCGACGATCTGATGATCCTGACCGAAGACGACAACGGCAGCGGCTTCCCGAAGATCGAGATCATCCCCGCCACTCGCATCGGCAACGGCGACCGAAACGACAACGTCGTGAGCGGCGGCCCGTTTGACGGCGCGGAAATTTACGACGGCATCATCTTCAACGCCGCAGGCCGCGCGATCGGCGTGCGAGTACTTGGCCGACCCTCCGACCTCAGCCTTCAGACCTCAAACTTCACTGACTTTTCGCTGGGCTTCGGCGGCAGCGCGGAGCTGAGCTACAACCCCGAATTCACCGACCAGGCCCGCGGCATCCCGATCGTCACGCGCGTCGTGCGCGACTGGGCGGATCTCGAAGACGTGGACGAATTCCTGAAACGCGGCATCAAACGCGCCGCGAGCATCGGCCTGATCTCCAAAACGGCCGACGGCGAAGCCGGCCTCGGCAACGAAGTCATGCACGAAGAGGAAGTCACCGACGTCGATGGTGAGACCAAGACCGTCCAATACGAAGAAGTCGAAGGCGGTGAAATGTATTACCTCCAGAAAGACGGCGAGGACCTGGAGGCCCTGAAGTTCGAGACCCCGCACCCGAACGTCGAAAATTTTATCAAACGAATCGAGCGGCGCGGCCTGGCAGCCGTCGGCTGGTTCTACGAACTGCTGAACCTCGGCGACTCCGGCCGCGCCGCATCTCGTTTGGTCTGCGACCTGGCGAATACCTCGATCTGGCAACAGCAGGAGATCGCCTATCGCCGCACGATGCGCGCGACCCGTTACGCCCTGGCGAAAGCCATGAAAAACGGCTTCCTCATCCGAAATCCGGATCCGATGGACGCCTATTTCTCCTGGGAGTTTGGGCTGCCCAAGCAAATCAGCGTGGACGCCGGCAACGACAAAACCGCCGATCGCGAAGGCCTGAAAATGGGCGTCACCAACGAAGCGATCATCGCTCAAAAGGACGGCAACCACTGGAAAGCCATCCGCCGGCAGCGCCTGGTCGAGTTGAAAAGCCACATCACCGACGCCGAAGAGATCGTGGCCGCCAGCGCCGGCAAGATCACGTTCGACCGCGCGATGGAACTTATCGAACAGCGCACCGCGAACGGCGCCCTGGCCAGCAATCCGGGGCAGAAACCTACGCCGAAGCCATGAGTCCCCGAAGTCCCATCAGTCCCCATTCCGGCGAATCCGCTCCGGACCTGGCCCGCCTCTCCGCTCTGCTGAACGAAGTCGCCGGGCTCGAATGCCAGGCCATTGTCCTGGAGCGCCGCATCCTCGCGGACCGAATCCGAATCGCCGAATGGTACAACGCGAACCCCATCACCGCGATCGCCGCCTGGGAAAACGAACCGCGCATTTCCGCGCCCGTCCATCAAACCCCCGTCGTCGGAGAATGACCCCTCACGCATCACGCATCACGCATCACGTTTCATGAACCTGCCTCACATCCTCCAAGCCGTTTACACCGCCCCCTGGGCGATCACCCGCGAAGGCTGGAGCGCCGTCCATGCGATCGTGAAGCAACACGCCGCCGGCCAGCCGGTACCCAAACTCGACGCGGATCCCGACCAGGACTTTTTCGGCAACCCGATGCCGAAGATGCAAGTCACCGACGCCGGCGTCGCCATCATCCCGATCTGCGGCACGCTGATGAACCACGCCGGCCTCCTGGAAAAAATGTGCGGCGCCTGCAGCTACGACGATATTCGCCACGACCTCGACACCGCCCTCGGCGTCCGTGCGCTCCAGAAAATCGTCCTCCACATTGATTCCCCCGGCGGCACGTGTAACGGCAGCCAGGAGATCGCCGACAAAATCGCGCGCATCCGCGAGAGCGGCGTCCGCATCGAGGCCGTCACCGATTCCCAAATTTGCAGCGCCGCCTACAACCTGGCGGCCGGCTGCAACTCCATCAGCGCCACCCGGACCAGCGTCATCGGCAGCATCGGCGTGATCATCGCGATGCTCGACGAAAGCCTGGCGTATGAGATGCAGGGTTACACCCGCGACCTCATCACGTCCGGACCGCTCAAAGGCACCGGCTACCCCGGCACCAGCCTCAGCTCCGAACAGCGCGCGTACCTGCAGGGGACCGTGGACGCCTACTTCAAAATGTTCCGCGCCCACGTGCTGAACTACCGCCCGACCAACGACGAATCCATGCAAGGCCAGGTCTTCATTGGCGAACAAGCCTACGACGCCGGCCTCGTGGACGAACTCATCGAAGACGTCGGCACAGTCCTCAGCGCGGACTGCGAAGACGACCTGGGAGCGGAGTAATGGAGTAATGGAGTGGTGGAGTCACTTCGCCCATCCGTCGCATCCCGCGTTGACAGCCGCGCCTTCGCAGAATGGACAAAATCTTACTTGCTCTCGCCGAGCTCAAAAATTTCCTCACCGCCAAGGCTGAAAATGAAACCAAAGTTGCCGCGGCTCAGGCCGACCTGGTCGTCGCTCAAGGTTTGCTGGCTACCGCAGCCGCCGAGCTTTCCGCTCGCGATACGACCGTGGCCACCCTTACGGCCGAGCTGGCCACCGCGAACGCTGCCCTCGTCGCTTCCGCCGCAACCGTCGCAACTCTGACCGCGGCCAAAGACACCGCGACCACCAAGGCCGACGAAACCCTCGCCGCCCTCGGCGTGGATCCGAAGACCATTCCGGCCGCACCTGGCCAGGCGGCCGCCGCGGCCGTCAACGTCTCCGCCCAGTTGGACGCCATCAAAGATCCGACCGCCCGCACCGTTTTCTTCCGCGCCAACAAAGCGGCCCTGCGCGCCGCGAACCTCCGCGAACGCTCAAACCAGTAATCACGCATCACGCATCACGCATCACCTCCCCTAAAAAACCATGGCCTCCTATACGAATCTCGATAACGAAATCTTCGCGCAATCCGCGTTGCAAGCCTTCGTCAAAACGCTCCTGCCCTTCAGCGCGTTCTCCACCAACTTTTCCGCCGCGCCCGGCGTCAAAGGCCAAAACATTTTGGTCCCCCTGATCGCCGCGCTCACCGCGACCACCTTCGGCGGCTCCTACGCCATCTGCGGCGGCACCAAGACCGTCGTCACCGTCGTGATCAACCGGCACAAACACGTGCCGATCGGCCAGAACGACCTCGACGCCGCGAACAGCTCCGCCGCGACCCTCGAAAGCTTCGGCTTCCAACAGGGCCGCGCCCTGGCGCAAGCCGTCCTCGAAGACGTGTTCACCCTGTGCAGCACCTCCAACTTCGCGCTGGCCACCGCCGTCGGCAGCACCGCCCTCGATGTCCCGCAGCTCCGCGTCGGCCGCCTGTTGCTGAACCAGGCCAACGTCTCCCCCGCGCCCCGCGCCGCGATCATTGATTGCGTCCCGTATGACGCCCTCCTCGGCGTCAC
>JAQTMF010000158.1 GCA_028714515.1 Chthoniobacteraceae bacterium
CCGTGCCGGTCGGCCCAATCCAGCAACTCCGTCGAAACCGGGTAATGGCTGATGCGCGAAAGCTCCATGCCGCCGCTTTTGATCATCTGCAAGTCCTTTTCCAGGAGCGCCGCGGGATCCGTTGAACCGTTGCCCGGCGAATCCAGGGGCCGGTTACACCCGCCCAGCGAGAGCGCCTCGCCGTTTAGCAGCAGCTTCGTGCCCTGCACGGCGATCGTGCGGATGCCGAAGGGCACCTTCGCGACATCCTTGCCCGCCGTGAGAACCGCCTCGTAGAGAACCGGGGCGTCGAAGCTCCAAAGCGCCACATCGTCCTTGGCGAGCGCCGCCTCGATCCGAATAACGGCCTCGGACTGCGGCGCCACCTCCCGGCCGGTGACTTTGCCTGTCGCGGCGACCTTTTTGCCCTCGCGGAAAATCTCCAGCTTGAGATCGTTTCCATTCCACGGCTGCTGCGACCGGTTCCGCACGAAAGCCGCGATGTCGAGGCGGGCCGTTTTCGCAACCATGTCGGGAACCGTCTCGACCTTCACCTTCGCGAGATAAACCTCCGGCCGGGTGATCAGGCAGACGCCGCGCGTGATCCCGCCGTAGTTCATCCAGGGATACAACGGACCATAATTCAGGCTCTGGTAGTCCACCTTCGTTTTCGCGCCGGGAATCGTCGTGGTGCTCCAGGCGTTATTCACCCGAACCGCCAGCAGATTCTCATCCGCCAACTGACCCGTGACATCGCATTCAAACGGAGTATAGCCCCCCTCGTGTTCGCCGATCAGTTTGCCATTCAGCCACACCTGCGCCTGGTAAAAGACCGCCTCGAAACGGAGGAACGCCCGAACGTCCTTGGGCAGCGGCGCGGCCGTGAAACTGCGGCGATACCACGCGCTGCCCGTAAAATAGTGGTAGCGCGGATCGGTGGAAAAACAGTGGGGCACCGTGACCTTGTCCCACTTGTCAGTGGCGAGCCCGGGCATAAACCACTCCTGCGCCACCCCGGCATCGACGGGATCGATGGCGAATTTCCACTCCCCATTGAGCGGCGTCTTGGCCGATTGGGCATGGAGCGTCAAAGTCAGGCAAAAGAACAAACAGAAAACACGGAGCCGGAGGGGAAGTATTGTCATGGGGGGGGAAGAGGGAAAACGTCAGTTCATCTTGTGGAACTCCTTCGGCAAGCCGTGCGACTGCCGCCGCAGCGACACAAGCATCCTGCGGACATACCACGAGCCCTCGCGGGGCGAGAGAACTTCCATGCTGCGGCGCGGCGAGCCCCATTCCAGAATCTCGATCTCCACCGTCCGCGTGCCCCATTCCGCCATGGCCCGGCGGTGCGGCATATAAAGGTCAATAATCCGCGTCCCCACCATCGCCGACCCGTAATCGTCGATCACATAATCGGCCCCGCTATCCAGCACCCGGAAGCGCGTCCCCAGGGGAAACTCCGACCAATCCGCCGCCGCGCTCGTCACCCGGCCGTATTGGAGCGGCCGCCCCACCGCGTTATGCCTGCCGACATAAGCGGTCGTCTTCACCCGGTAGACCTTCCCCGTGTGCGGCGTCCCCCGGAACGCCTCTCCAAGAATCCCCGGCCCCTGTTGCGCGCAGCCAGCCAGAAGAAAGAAGATCCCGGAGAATGATAAGTGGATGAATTTCATCTGGCGGGGGAAAGCGAAAAAACTGATCGTGCCATGGCGGCCCCCCCTCCGTCAACCCCCGAGGAAAACGCCCGGCATACCCCGGGGTGTATTCACGTGTTCAAGCTGGCGCAAAAGACAGGATGGGCGGGAAGGGAAAGAGGTCGGGAGGCAGACGATGCGCCGAAATTTAAGCAGGATTAACAAGATTAGTAGGATTAATAGGATTTTTCCCGAAGACTGCCCCGCTTGGATTCGAGAAAACGCTTCGGCGTGGGGGCTCGACGTCATGCCAAGCGTTTCAGGCTGCAAGCGAAATCCTCTCAATCCTCAAAATCCCGTTAATCCTGTTTAAAAAAGACGGCGGCGCGGATTCAAACCGGCAGGTTTCTTCCAACCCGCGCCCACCCCAATAAGGCGTTCGTCCTGTCTGAATTCGCGAATAGCCCCGAGGAAGAGATTCCGCCACAGCGCCTCCCGCCTCCGCCGCTCGCGCACGGAAGGGATTGCCGCCGATACTGGTTATAGAAAATGGACTGGAGAAGGGGATTGATCGCGGTATCCGCCGTCGCCGCCGCCTTGGCCACCGCCGCGTGCGGCGGGAGGGCAGGGGACAAAGAAGCTCTTTCGCAAGAGGGGGAGACGCCCCCCGTTGCCGCCGTCCAGGCGCTCCTGCTCCGGCAACGGCTCTACGCCGGGCCCGTGGACGGTATTCCGGGCGAAGCCACCACCGCCGCCGTCCGCCGCTACCAGATCGTGCACGGCATGCGGGCCACGGGCCGGCTGGACCCGCGCACCTTGCACACCATGCTGGGCCCCCCTCCGCCCCTCACCGGCGAACTGCTCGCCTCCGACCGGGAAATCCTGCGCGAACTGGCCGAAACGCCGCTGCCCGACCCCGTGGCCGAGCGCCGCGTAGCCATCCCGGCGCTCCCGCCGCCGGTCATCGCCACCCCGTCGCCCACCCCGCGCCGGGGCGCGGCCTCCAAAGCCGCCCGCACCCGCTCCACCAAAACCCACCGCTCCGGTTCCTTCTCGGGGCCCGTGGAATGATTTTCCCCGCCATGCGGAACATTTCTCCCACCCAACCGGGCCAAAAATGCCGCATTTCCGAAATGGTAGGTAAGGAGATTCTATGAACCATATCATGCCTTCGCTGTGTGTCCTCGCCTTGATAGCCGGATGCACATGCCCTTCAAGCCAGGCCGCATGCGCGAAAACCGTCGTCGTACGGGTCGCCTGCCCCGTGGCGGTCGCCCCCTGCGACGACTACGTTCCGCCCCTGCGCGGGGTGAGCGTCTCGTGCTGCCACGACGCCTACCGCGAGCCCTACCGCATCAGCTACCCGCCCATCTGCCCGCCGTCGGGGGACCTCGTCAACGTCGGCCAGACCGAGCGGGCTCTTGCCATCCGGCGCACCGCCATCCTGCGGCAGCGCGAAAACGTCCGCTTTGAAAAAGAGCTGATCTCCGCCGCCTCGCCCATCGTGCAGCCCTCCTCCACCGGCACCGTCATCTTTGGCGAAACGGAAGGAGCCGGGGTGTTTGAAACCGGCCAGGAGTGCCCGCCGCCCGCCCCTCCCTATCCGGGCCCGACCCTGGGCCAGGGCGGAGTGCGCGGCGTCGTGCGGCGCGTCCCGGCGACCGTGGGCGAGCATGTCCTCGTCGGCACGCCCGTTCCCGGCAGACCCGGGTTCGTCTACAGCCCCTACGCGCGCACCCTCGGCTACATCGACGTCCGGGGAATGACGCCGGGCTGCCTGGCCAAAGACCCGTATACCGGGCGCACCTTCCGCGTGCCTTAATGTCTCGCGGCGAATGCAGGGTTCACGCAAAGACGCAAAGGGGAACTCCCTCTTTGCGCCTTTGCGTGCGTATTATTCCGCCGCCGCAAGCGCGCTCTACATCGGGTGGGCGTGAGCGGGCAAGAGCGCGGACTTGTTGATCTTCTCCGCCACCTGCGTCAGTTTTTTGTCCGCCTCCCCCTCCTCCTGGAGCGAGAGATTGAGGAGCGATTCGTCATCGTGCAGCCCCAACTGCGAGGCGAACGCCCGGGCGCAGCCGTAACCGGCGATCTCGTAATGCTCCATCCGCTGCATCATCCCAATGATGCCCGCGTCCATCACCTCCGGCTGGGATTCCTCCATCACCCAGTCCTCGGCTTCCTCCAGAATGCCCTCCGCGCCTTTGCACTTCGCGCCGCGAGTGGAGCGGCCGTGCCGTTCAAAGAGCTGCTCCAGGCGCTCCATCTGGAGACGCGTCTCCTCCCGGTGCTGCTCCAGCCCGTCGCGCAGCGGAGCCGACGAGGCGTGGCGGATCACCTTCGGCAAGGCGCGTAGAATCTGCTTCTCCGCGCTATAAAGGTCCTTCAATTCATAAAAATAGAGATCTTGCAGTGTTTCGTAGTCCATGTGTCGGGTTCCTTTTCAGGCGCGAGGGAAGGAGGCTTTGGGGGGCAAAGCGCCGGTGTCTGTTCCCCTCCAAAACGCGGCCGCCGCGCGGCGCGGCTGTCTAAAAAAGCATTCCAGCCTTGCTTCGCAGGGCCAACCCGCGTTTGCTTTGCGAAGGCAATGGAGCCCCCGGTTTTTCTATGAAAGCTCTTTTACTTACCAACGAGTATCCCCCCAACGTGTATGGCGGCGCGGGTGTCCATGTGGACTACCTGAGCCGGGAACTGGCCCGTTTAATGGACATCGAAGTCCGCGCATTCGGAACCCAGGACACCGCGGCGGACCACCTGCGCGTGCGCGGCTTCGGGCTCGACCCCGCCCGGCACACCGAGCCGAAACCGCTCCAATCCGTCCTCGGAGCCGTGGAACGCTGCACGGCATTCGCCAGCGCCGGGATCGACGCCCAACTCGTCCACTGCCACACCTGGTACACCCACCTCGGCGGCATCCTCGCCAAGCTCAACTACGGCATCCCGCTCGTCCTCACCGTCCACTCCCTGGAGCCGCTGCGCCCCTGGAAGCGCGAGCAACTCGGCGGCGGCTACGACTTCTCCCTGTGGGTCGAGAAAACCGCCCTCGAAATGGCCGACGCCGTCATCGCCGTCTCGCGCGAAACGAAAGAGGACATCCAGCGGCTCTTCAACGTCGACGAAAACAAAATCCACATCATCTACAACGGCATCGACCTCGACGAATACCGCGCCATCGCCGCCACCGACGCCCTCGTGCGCTACGGCATCGACCCCGCGCGCCCCTACGTCCTCTTCGTCGGGCGCATCACCCGGCAGAAAGGGATCATCCACCTCGTCCACGCCATCGAGCACCTCGACCCCGCCGTCCAAGTCGTCCTCTGCGCCGGAGCCCCCGACACGCCGCAGATCGCCGCCGAAATGCAAGCCGCCGTCCAGGCCGTCCAGCGGCCCGGCGTCGTCTGGATTCAAGAAATGGTAGACAAACCCACCGTCCGCCAACTCTACTCCCACGCCGCCGTCTTCTGTTGCCCTTCCATTTATGAACCCTTCGGCATCATCAACCTGGAAGCCATGGCCTGCGAAACCGCCGTCGTCGCCAGCGCCGTCGGAGGCATCAAAGAAGTCGTCGTAGACGGCGAAACCGGCTTCCTCATACCGCTCGAACAGATGAAAGAGAGCCCCTTCGAAGCCCTGCACCCCGGGCAATTTGCCCGCGACCTCGCCGCCCGCATCAACACCCTGATGGCCGACCCCGCCCTGCGCGAACGCATGGGCAAAGCCGGCCGCCGCCGGGCCGAGGAACACTTCAGTTGGGCCGCCATCGCCCGGCAAACCGCCGCGCTATACCAGAGCCTCCTCTGCGGAGCCACGTAACTGCAACATTTTCCTGTTTTCAAAGAAGGGACGGGAAGCGTATGCTCCTCCCCCTTTCTCCATGAAACCAGTCAAAGTAGCCGTTGTGGGAGCGTCGGGGTACTCCGGCCAGGAACTGATCCGCATCTTGATGCGGCATCCGGGGGTGGACCTCGTCTGCGTCACCTCCCGGCAACTCGCGGGCAAGACCATCGCCGAAGTCTACCCGCGCTTCCAGCACCACCGTTTCGCCGAAGTCCGCTTCACCGCCTCGGACGCCGCCGCCGTCGCCGCCTCCGGCGCCAAAATCGCCTTCCTGGCCCTCCCGCACGGGCTCGCGCACGAATACGCCCAGCCGCTGCTCGGGCACGGGCTCAAAGTCATCGACCTCAGCGCCGACTTCCGCATTAAAGACCCGGCGGTATTCCAGGAATTCTACGGCCAGGCCCACCCCGCGCCCGAACTCCTCGGCCGCAGCGTCTACGGCCTGCCGGAAGTCTACCGGGAGCAAATCCGCACCTCGGATTTGATCGCCTCCCCCGGCTGCTACCCCACCAGCATCCTGCTCCCCTTGATCCCGCTCCTGCGGGCAAAAATCGTCGAGCCCGCCGGCATCGCCGTCGCCAGCATGAGCGGCGTCAGCGGCGCGGGGCGCAAAGCCTCGCTGGACTACCTCTTCTGCGAATGCAACGAGAGCGTCCGCGCCTACAGCATCCCCAAACACCGGCACCTCTCCGAGATCGAGCAAGAACTCACCGCCGCCGCCGGAGCCCCCGTCGTCATCAGCTTCACCCCGCACCTCGTACCCGTGAACCGGGGCATCGTCTCCACCACGTACGCCACCCTCGTCCCCGGCGCGGGCGAAGCCGAAATCACGGCCGCCCTGCAAGCCGCCTACAAAGACGAACCCTTCGTGCGCCTCCAAGGCCCCGCCGGAACCGCCGACCTGAAAAACGTCGTCTTCACCAACTACATCGACATCGCCTGGCGGCACGACCCCCGCACCGGCCGCGCCGTCCTCCTGAGCACCGAAGACAACCTCGTCAAAGGCGCCTCCGGCCAAGCCGTCCAAAGCATGAACATCCTCTGCGGCTGGCCCGAAACCGAAGGCCTCTAGTTACTAGCCACACACCCCATCCTTTCCATCCCTCTCGCAACCCACGCTTCATGAACAGCTTTTCTGAGATCCCCGGCGGCGTCACCGCCCCCGCCTCCTTCCTCGCCGGCAGCATCTTCGCGGGCATCAAAGCCGCCAACACCACCGGCAAACCCGACATGGCCTTTGTCGTCTCCGCCCTCCCGGCCGTCGCCGCGGGCACCTTCACCACCAACAAAATGAAGGCCGCCCCCGTGCGCGTCTCCCAGGCCAACATCCGCTCCGCCGAAACGCGCGCCATCGTCGCCAACAGCGGCAACGCCAACGCCTGCACCGGCGTCATCGGCATCGACCACGCCAAGCGCATGACCAAGGCCACCGCCAAAGCCCTCGGCATCAAAGAGCGGCAAGTCCTCGTCTGCTCCACCGGCCGCATCGGCGTCCCGCTGCCCATCGAGGCCATGGAAAAAGCCATCGCGCAAGCCCCGCAAATCATCGCCCCCGACGGCAGCGACCGCGCCGCGCACGCCATCATGACCAGCGACACCAAGAAAAAGGAGATCGCCGTCGAAATGGAACTCCACGGCAAGACCGTCCGCATCGGCGGCATCGCCAAAGGCGCGGGCATGATCGACCCCAACATGGCCACCATGCTCAGCTTCGTCACCACCGACGCCGCGATCAGCAAAAAACTCCTCCAGC
>JAQTMF010000159.1 GCA_028714515.1 Chthoniobacteraceae bacterium
TCAATGCCCTAGCCAGATCGGTGGAAGCCAACGGTTCCCCCCGAACGCCTGCCGCGGCGAGCGGTGCCGGGAGTTTGAGGGGCGGCACCAGCCCCTCATCAGATCAGTAAAAATCACAGTTGCTGTTAATCCTGTTATCAAAGACGGCGGCCCGGATTCAAACCGGCGGCTTTCGTCCGCCCCGCGCCCACCCTAATAAAGGTGTTTTTCTCGTTCCCAAGCTCCAGCTTGGGAATGCCCGTGTCTTCGAGCTCCAGCTTCGCACCCCGTGGCGGCCGCCTACGTCCGCCCCTGGCGATAGGCGCGGGGGCTCCACCCAAAGGCCCGCTTGAAGCGCGAGGAAAAGTAAAAGAGCGACGAGTAGCCAAGCTGATCCGCGATTTCCGTCGCGGACATCGACGTATAGCGCAGGAGATGACACGCCCGGGCGAGGCGTTGTTGCTCGACAAATTCGGTGACGGTTTGCCCCGTGTCGCCATGGAACAACTCCGAGAACCGGGAGCGCGACAGGCCGCTGCGCTTGGCCAGTTCGCCGACCTGCGGCGCATCGCGTAAATTCCGGCCGAGCCAATCGGCGGCCTTGGCGATGCGCGGATCGCGTTTCAAAAACTCGCCGTCGCGCGTGGTCAGGCTTTGGCAGCGGAGAATCGCCCGCTCCAGGATGTTCATCGCCAGCTCCTCCCGCAGCGGCGCCTGGCTGTGCTGCATCGCCTCCAGTTCGCGGAAGTCGCTTTCCACCTGCTCGAAAAGCCCCCGGGGCAGATGCAGATAGAGCAAGCCGGGCGCGAGTTCCGGCCATTGCAGCCATTCCAGCCACGAAGCCCGGGGATGCACGTGGATCCAGAGATTATCCCACATGGGCGCGGACCCTTCGCAGCCGTAATCGTGCGGCGTCCCCTGCCGGATCACCATCAAGTCCCCCTCCTCGGCCATGAACGTCTGCCTGCCCAGCCGGTACCACGCCGGGCCGTTAAGCGTGAGGACGAAGAGCCAATCCGTCGTTCCAAGCGGCCTCCAAACGCGGTTATTCCAGCGAATTTGTTGCATTCCGGCCACGATTTGGGCCGGTTTGAAGAGCGGTTTGGCCGTTTTGCGCATAAGTGATCGGACAATATTACAAATGAACCGGACGCCTGTCGATTCCCGGCAACCGGGGAAAAGGGCATCCTCGCCTTCCTCAACGGATTTTCTCTTATGACCTATTCCCTGCCCCCCGCCGAACGCGCCCGTCTACGAGAGCTTGCCCAACGCCAGGCCGAGATCGCCGCCCTTCCCATAATGCGGCAACGCAAAGAGATGTGGACGGCCATGAACGACGCCAGGCCCGGAGCGCGCCCGCCGTTCGTGATCGAGACATGGACTTTTGACCGCGACTTCATGCCCGCGGAGATTTTCCAATGCCAAACGGACTACGGCCGCCGCCTGGAAAACGAATTCCTGCGCGCCATCCGGCACCACGAAATCTTAAATGACGACCACGTTTGCCCCGAAACCCTGGATATGTGCTGGCACGTCTGCGTCGATGAGTTTGGCGTGGAGATCAAGACGGAATCGGTGCGCGACGCGCAGGGGATCAACACCGGGTATCATTTTGACTGCCCGATCAAGGATTTGAACGACGGTTTTGACATGGTGAAGCCGTCGGCGTTCGAGGTGGACCGGGAAGGAACGGCCGAGGAGAAGCGGTTCCTGGAGGAGACTTTTGGCGATATCCTGCCCGTGGTCATCCGGTCGGGAACCTTTGGGAACAATAACCTGACCCAGCGGCTGATGCGCCTGATGAGCATGGAGACGTTCTACATGGCGATGTATGACTGCCCGGACAAGCTCCACGCGTTGATGGGGCTGTTGCGGGATAATTCCCTGCGGATGTCGCGCTGGGCCGAGGCGGAGGGGCTGCTGGTGGCGAATAATGGCAACCAGACGACGTGCGGCTCTTGCTTCAATTTCACGACGCTGCTCCCCTCGCCCGAGCCGGGACGGGTGAAGCTCTCGGAGATGTGGGGGGTGATGGACAGCCAGGAGTCGGTCGGCGTGTCGCCCGAGCTTTTCCATGAGTTTGTCTTTCCGTATTACAAGGATCTCGCGGAGCTGTTTGGCTTGGTTTACTGGGGGTGCTGCGAACCGGCCGATCCGATTTGGGATTTGTCGCTGAGCCAGTTGCCGCACTTGAAGGCGGTCTCGATTTCGCGGTGGGCCAACCAGGCGAAGATGGCCGAGGTGCTCGCGGGGAAGGGGATTGTTTACTCCCGCAAGCCGAACCCGAATTTGCTCGGGGTGGATGTGGAGTTGAACGAGGAGGCGTGGGCCGCGGAGATTCGCAATACGCTGGAGGTGACGGCGGGGAAGGATATCCCGGTGGAGCTGGTTGTGCGCGATGTCTATACGATGCACGGCAACCTGGGCAAGCCGCGCCGCGCGGTGGAGATTGCGCAACGCGAGATCGACCGGTTTTTCCCGCCGCGCTAGGGGGCGGGCTTGGCGGGGACGAGCTGGGGCTCGGTGAGCCAGAAGGGGCTGGCGACGCCGTTGCGGTAGGCGGCGAGGGCTTCGGGCGAGGAGTTGGCGCGCAGGTTGGAGTATTCGCCGTTGCTGTTTTGCCAGCGTTCGTGCCAGAAGACGGCGGCTTTGATGCGCGGATACTTGGCTTGCAGGGTTCCCAGGGCGTCTTTGATGAAGCACGCTTTGCTGCCTTCCAAGGGGAATTCGGCGACGCCCCATTCGGCGAGGATGATCGGTTTTTGGGAGTCGAGGGCGCAGATTTCGGCGTAGGGCCAGTCGAGCAGAGGGGGGAAGGGGCACCAGATTTCGTCGGAGGTTTGTTTGCCGTAGACGCTGTAGCCGAGCCAGTCGACGTAGTCGGGGCCGGGGTAGTACTGGCCGATGAGGTTCCAGGTGTCTTGGGGGATGGAGTAGTTGACGGTGTGGAAGACCCACTGGATGTTGTGCGCGCCGCGCGCGCGGACGCGATCGACGACGTGGCGGTAGGCTTTTTTGAAGGTTTCGGGGCCTTGGAAGGGGCCGGGCAGGCCTTCGGGGAATTTTTTGCCGGGCTGGATGTAGGGGGAGGGGGTGCCGGGGACGCGGGTGCCGCCGCCGTAGAAGAAGCCGGACCAGGGGAACCAGGTGCCGTTCATTTCGTTGGCGAAGGAGACGAGGAGGGGGGAGCCGAAGTCGCGGGCGGCGTCGGCCCAGCGGTCGATGTAGGCGTCCCAGTCGCCCGCGATGATGGCGGGCAGGGAGAAGCGGTCGGGCCCGGCTTCCTGTTTGTAGGGGCGGTCCCACGGGGACCAGAAGACGAGCGGGATGGAGTGGTGCCGCCGGATGATGTCGAGGTTGGCTTTGGGGAAGCTCTGTTCGCCCCAGTAGCTGGAGGAGGCGATGATGGCTTGGTGTTTGCCGACGAGTTTCTCGAAGCCTTCGATGCCTTCGAGGGTGACTTCGTCTTCGTTGTCGCCGAAGTCCATGTAGGCGCCGGTGTACGCGCCCTGGGCGGGGACGGCGAGGGTGAGGGGGCCCTGGGGTTGAGCGGGGGCGGTGGGGGCCGGTTTGCAGGCGGGGCAAGCCAATGCCAGCGCGGCGCCAAGCATCGCAAGCCTATTATAAACATCCCCTTCGTGCCTTCGTGCCTTCGTGCCTTTGTGTGAAAAACAAAAAGCAAGAAATCGGACCAAGCGCGGGAGATCAAATAGTGCCCCGGGACGTTCGCCCAAGCGCCGGGACGGGGCCGGGCTTTGGCGGAAGTTCGTTGCCTTTGGCTGAATACGGGCGCGGGCTGTTCTCTCACGAAGGCACGAAGGTACGAAGGCACGAAGAAAGAGCGGAAGGGAAGAGATCGGGCTCTGCTTCGTGGGAGACAAGAGGTTCATACGTTTTTGACCTCCACGCTGGCGGTGCGTTCGAGTTTGCCCCAGGTGACCCAGGCTCCTTTGCAGGCTTTGAGGATGGCGCGCCAGACGACCCAGCTCAACAGGGGCCGGTAGATGAAGCGCATGGGGAGGATGCGCCAGGACCGCACGAGGGGCTCGTCTTCCAGCCAGCAGGCGATGACGGCGAGCAGCATGTCCATGGCGAGGAAGGCGGCGAAGAAGACGCCCATGATGGCGGCGTCGCCCATGATGAGGGAGAAGATGAGCAGGAGGTCGATGACGGGGGTGATGGCGACAAGGAGGATCTGGCAGAACCACATGCTGGGGAGGGCGAACCAGCCGAGCGCTTTGTATTCCGGGTTGAAGAGGAGGTCGGCGTGTTTCCAGAGGCATTGCAGGGTGCCGAAGGCCCAGCGGAAGCGCTGTTTGGCGAGGGTGCGGAGGGTTTCGGGGGCTTCGGTCCAGGCAACGGCGTCGTGGGCGTAGGCGACGCGGTAGTTGTTGCGGTGGAGGCAGAGGGTGAGGTCGGTGTCTTCGGCCAGGGTGTCGAGGCTGATGCCGCCGGCGGCTTGCAGGGCGCTGCGGCGCATGGAGCTGACGGCCCCGGGGGCGACGGTGATGCAGTTCCAGACGGCGTAGGCCCGGCGGTCGAGGTTGAAGCCGCAGGTGTATTCGAGGGATTGGCAGCGGGCGACGAAGCGCCGCAGGTTGCCGACTTTGGCGTGGCCGGAGACGGCTCCGATGGCGGGGTCGGCAAGGGGGGCGACGAGGGCGCCGATGGTGCCGGGCTCGAAGCGGGTGTCGGCGTCGAGGAAGACGATGATTTCGTGCCGCGCGAGGGCGATGGCGGCGCACAGGGCTTGGGATTTGCCGCCGTTGGGCTGGTGCTGGAAGCGGATGCGCGGGGCGCTTGCGGCGAGTTGTTGGGCGATGGCGGCGGTGTCGTCGCTGGAGCCGTCGTCGATGATGACGAGTTCGAGTTCGCCCTGGTAGGCGGTGTCGAGGACGGACTGGACGGTGCTGGCGATGACTTTGGCTTCGTTGTAGGCGGCGATGATGACGCTGACGGGGGGGGTGAAGTGGGGGTCGATGCGCGGGGTTTGCCGGTGGTGGCGCGCGGCGAGGGCGGCGACGAGGAGCCCGCGCAGGACGACGAGGCCGGTGGCGGTGATCATGAAGGCCCAGAGGCCCTGGAGGACGCGGTGCCAGACGGAGAAGCCGATGCCGGTGACGAGGCGGACGTAGGGCTGCTGGGTTTTGTTGACGTAGGGCATGACTTCGTCGCGCGGGATGTGGAGGAGTTCGGAGACGGGGACGATGGTGTCGCCGCGCGCCTGGAGGTAGTCGATGATTTTGGGCAGGGCTTCGACGGTTTGGGCGCGGTTGCCGCCGGCGTCGTGGAGGAGGACGATGTTGCCGAGTTCGCGCTGGTCTTTGACGCGTTCGAGGATGACGCCGGCTCCCGGTTTGGCCCAGTCTTCGGTGTCGATGCTTTCGAGGACGACGAGGTAGTCGAGGTCGTCCTGGAGTTGCATGAGGGGGAGGATTTCTTTGCGGGTGGAGGGGTTGGAGTCGGCGTTGTAGGGGGGGCGGCAGAGGATGGTGGAGCGGCCGGTGATGCTTTCGAGCAGGCGCTGGGTGGCGTTGAATTCCAGTTTGAGCTGCTGGGTGGTGACGTCGGAGATGTTGGGATGGGTGTAGGTGTGGTTGCCGAAGTCGTGGCCTTCGCGGGCGATGCGCTGGACGAGGCCGGGGTAGGCTTCGGCCTGGCTGCCGAGGATGAAGAAGGTGGCTTTGACGCCGCGCTCTTTGAGGATGTCGAGGATTTTTGGGGTCCACTTCGGGTCGGGGCCGTCGTCAAAGGTGAGGGCGACGGCGTGTTCGTCGGCCGCGCCTTCGTGGAAGACGGTGGGGTAGGTGGGGAATTGGGCGTCGTAGGTGGCGGCGTAGCGCCCGTCTTGCTGGGTGACGCGGCGGCTGCCGTCTTTCTGGGTGCAGTCGACGGTGACGATTTCGCCTTTGCCGACGTTGGTGACGCAGTCGGAGGTGCGCAGGGTTTGGAGGGCGGCGAGGGCTTGTTTGCTGGGGGCGGTGATGTCGCGCATGGCGAGGACGTCCCAGAGTTGGGGGTCTTCTTCGCCGAGTTGCTGGATGGCGATGCCGGCGAGGTTGCGTGCTTTGACGGCGCGCAGTTGGTTGAGGAAGGTGATGGCGTCGAGGAAGCAGACGGTGTGGTTGCCGCCGGGTTCCTGGTAGCTGAAGATGGGGTTGAAGCTGGGGGCGCCGTTTTCGATGGTTTTGATGCCGGAGTAGCTGGCGCGGCTCATGGCGTCGCGGAAGGAGATTTCTTCGGCGCGCCGTTTGCCTTCGGTCCAGTCGTAGCCGTAGGCGCCGATGGTGGCGATCCAGAGGTCGGGGCAGTCGTATTCGTCGAGGACTTTGAGCCAGCCTTCGAACCAGTCTTGCGAGGCGATGGGCCCGGCGGGTTCGTCGTCGCCGGTTTCGTCGCAGAGGGCGGCGACGAAGTGGTCGACGGTGCCGCTGAGCCGCCCGAGGTCGAAGGTGTTGATTTCTTCGTTCATCGGGACTTGGAGCCAGAGTTCTTTGCCGATGGCGTGGAGGGCGGCGGTGATTTGCTCGACGAGGCTGGTGAGGTTGGCGCGGTCGGCGGGGTTGACTTGTTCCCAGTCGAGGAGGATGCCTCCGGCTTTGGATTCCTGGACGGCGGCGAGGAGTTTGACGATGAAGGCGGCGCGCCGCTCGGCGGGGCCGTTGGCGAGGCCTTCGACGGCTTCGGGTTGCCACTGGTGGCCGACGAGGTTGGTGAGGATCGTGATGGGGGTGATCCCCTGGCTTGCGGCGAGGTGGGTGATTTTGGTGTTGTCCTGGAGGTCGAGGGTGCCTTCGCCGTCGGTGACGGCTCCCCATTCGAGCAGGAGGTGGGTGATCTGGGATGCGTGTTCGGTGAGGGAGCGGTGGCTGTTGGGGTCCCAGTCGCAGAAGTAGGCGGCCCGGATGCCTTGGGCGGAGCGTGGGCGTTGCGGGGTTCCGGCGGGTTTGCTGGCGGCGGGCTTGGGGGCCTGGCCGTTGTTGGTGTATTTCTGCCAGTCTTGCGCTTTGGGCTGGGCGAGGGCTTGCTGTTGCTGGATGGCGCGGAGTTGCCCTTTGATTTGCCGGACTTGCGGGGGGAGGCGCAGTTGCGGTTTGACGAAGAGGGATTGGATGAAGCCGGTGAGGGCGATGACGAAGAGGAGGGTGGCGAAGATGCCGAAGAGGCGCAGGCGGGACCACCGTTTCCCGGCGGGATCGTGAAAGACGAAGGGTGCGGCCATGTTA
>JAQTMF010000160.1 GCA_028714515.1 Chthoniobacteraceae bacterium
CCGGAAATCGCGGCGCATCATCCCTAAAGCCGATGTGCAAGGGTCCCTGGAAGCGCTCGTCGCCCCCCTCAACCAGATCCAGTCGAAGAAAGTCGACCTCGAAATCATCCACGCCGCCGTCGGCCCCATCTCGGAATCCGACGTGCTGCTGGCCACCGCCTCCAACGCCGTCATCATCGGCTTCGGCGTCAAGGTCGAGAACACCGCCGCCAGCGCCGCCAAGCGCGAGACCGTCCAGATCAAGCTCTACTCCATCATCTACGAGTTGCTTGACCAAGTGAAGGAAGCCATGGCCGGGTTGCTGGAGCCCGAACTGCGCGAGAGCGTCATCGGCCACGCCGAAGTCAAACAAGTCTTCGAGCTTACCAAGGGCATTGTCGCCGGATGTTCCGTCACCGACGGGCGCATCAGCCGCACCGCCCGGGCCCGCGTCCTGCGCCGCCGCCAGGCGGTTTACGACGGCAACATCGCCACCCTGCGCCGGTTCCAGGACGACGTCAAAGAAGTCCGCACGGGGCTGGAATGTGGCATCAAACTGGGCGATTATACAGAGTACGAGCCCGGCGACATCATCGAGTGCTACACACTCGAAAAATTCACCCAAAGCCTGTAGGAGAAAGAGCCATTCGCGGCCACGCCGGGGAGCGGATTTCTTCCAGATCCGCCCAACCCCGCGAAGCCTCTTTTCCGTTATTTGCCATGAAGCATCGCCTTGTCCGAGTCAACGAACTCATCAAACGGGAACTCGGCAGCCTCATTGAGCGCGAGTTGACCTTCACGCAACTTGTCACCGTGCAGGAGGTGGACATCACGCCCGACCTCAAGCAGGCGTTCGTGTACATCAGCGTCCTGGGGGAGAACCCCGAGGAAGTGCTCGCCAAGCTCCACGACCGCCGCAAAGAGTTCCAGCACCTCCTCTCGCGCCGGGTCATCCTGAAATACACCCCGCACCTCTTCTTCCGGCTCGACACCACCATCGAGCGGGGTTCCCGCATCATCGACATCCTGCAAACCCTCGACATCCCCGAAGACGAGCCCGAGCCCGGCAAGCCGGAGGGAGAACACGAAGACTGAGTTTTTTTGACATGCCCCGTTTTGCCTCACGCGAAGCCTTGATGCGAGACAAGGAAGGACTTGTTCTCTTGGCTTGGCGTGTTGCCGCGTGTCGGGGAACGCTCCGGGCCGGGAGAGATGCCACGCGCCTGGCGATCTCGCACGAAGGCACGAAGGCACGAAGGCACGAAGAGAAGAAAGGTTCTCGTTCCCAATCTCCAGATTGGGAACGCAAGTGTCGTGGAGACTCCCATTTCCTGAATCGTGGTTTTCTAGTGTGGCGCTGGTTTTCGAAACAGAGTTTCGCAGACAGGAGCGTTACGAATCGGGAGATTCGTAACGAGGAGGCTTTTCCCGGCAGGTTCTTTGGGAGGGCTTCGTGCCTTCGTGCCTTCGTGCCTTCGTGTGAAAAACAAGAGAGATGCCATGTTTCGGCGGGTGGAGGAATCCATCTCGTTCCCCCTTCGCGCGGGCCCTCGGAAAGGAAGTCCGCATGACCACCAATTGCACCCTTGCCCAGATCGCCGAAGCGCTCCGGTCGCACCGGCGTTTTGTGGTGATCAGCCACATCCGGCCCGATGGCGACGCCGTCGGTTGCGCCGTGGCCCTCGCGCTTTGCCTGCGGGAACTGGGCAAGGAAGCGGTCGTCTGGAACGACGACGGCCCGCTCGAAAAACTCCGGTTCCTGCCCGGCAGCGACCTCATCCAGAAGCCCCCGGCCCAGCCCGAGGACTTTGACGTGGCCATCGCCGTGGACACCTCCACCCAGCCGCGCCTGGGCGACAGCCGCACGGCCGTCGGCAACGTGAAGCTCTGGATCAACCTGGACCACCACATCTCCAACACCGGTTTTGGCGACCTCGTTTACATCGACAGCACCGCCCCCGCCTCCGGCCAGATCGTTTTTGAGCTGATCCAGGCCGCCGGGTTCCCGCTCACGCCGCCCATCGCCGAGAACCTCTGGGCCGCCATCGCCACCGACACGGGCTCTTTCCAATACTCCAACACCACCGCCCGCACCTTCGAGATCGCCGCCGAGCTGATCCGCGTGGGCGTGCAGGTCGGCAAGATTTCCGAGCGCCTCTTCCAGACCCACCCGCGCCGCCGCCTCGAACTGCTCCGCGCCGTGCTGAACGCCGTGCGCTTCACGTGCGAAGGCCGCGCCGCCAGTTGCGCCCTCCCGCTGGCCACCGTCACCGCCATCGGAGCCACCCCCGAGGACACCGAAGGGCTCATCGATACCCTGCGCGGCACCGAAGGCGTCGTGATCGCCGCTTTTTTGGAGGAACTGGAGGGGGGCAAAGTCCGCATTTCCACGCGTTCCAAAGACCCGCGTTACGACGTCTGCAAAATCTGCGCCCAGTTTGGCGGCGGCGGCCACACGCAGGCCGCCGGAGCCCGCGTGACCGGCGGCCTCGCCGAAGTCGAAGCCAGAGTTCTCCAAGCTATTTCCGATGCAATCCAACAACCTTGACGGCGTTCTCATCGTCGACAAAGCCCCGGGCATGACCTCGCACGACGTGGTCGCCATCGTCCGGCGCGCCCTCGACACCAAAAAAGTCGGCCATTGCGGCACTCTCGATCCCCTGGCCACCGGCCTCCTTATTGTCGTGATCGGCCGGGGCACGAAAATCCAGGACCTCCTGATGAGCGAGGACAAAGAATACGCCGGCACCCTCAAGCTGGGCGAAGTGACCTCCTCCCAGGACGCCGACGGCGACATCCTCGAAACCCGGCCCGTCCCCGAGCTGACCTCGGAGCGGATCGAAGCCGCCTTCGCCAAGTTCGACGGCGACTTCTACCAGATGCCGCCCATGGTCTCCGCCATCAAAAAAGACGGCGTGCCGCTCTACAAACTCGCCCGTCAGGGCAAAACCGTCGAGCGCGAGCCCCGTTTCGTCCACATCTTCGCCCACGAGATCAAGAACGTCGCGCTGCCGGAAGTCGAATTCCGCGTCGTGTGCAGCAAAGGCTTTTACGTGCGCACCTACGCCTCCGACATCGGCACCGACCTCGGGTGCGGCGCGCATTTGAAAGCCCTGCGGCGCACCAAGAGCGGCAAATTCACCCTCGAACACGCCGTCACCGTGGAAGACCTGAAAACCAAGCCGCGCTCCGAAATCGCCGCCAAAATCCTCAGTCTCCCCACCGTCTCCCGGATGCGCGGAGCGTAGAAGAAGTTGAGAGTGGAGAGATGAGCGTTGAGAGGGAAGAGCTTTGCCGGGAGCACGGTAGCTCTATAATCTCCGGCCTCCCTGGTTTATAGTCTTTCTAGCCATGCGTATCCATCACGCCATCGCCGAGCTTGCCACCGTCCCCGGGCCGGTGTTCCTGGCCATCGGCGTCTTCGACGGCGTTCACCTGGGCCACCAGGCCGTCATCCGCCGCGCCCTTGCCGACGCCCAGGCCGCGGGCGGCTCCGCCGTGGTCGTCACCTTCAAGCCCCACCCCCTGCGCGTCACGCGTCCCGACGACGCTCCCCGGCTGCTCACCTCCACCGCCCACAAGGCGCAACTGATCGAGCAGCTCGGCGTGAACGACCTGCTCATCGTCCCCTTCACGGCCGAGTTCGCCGCGCTGCCGCCGGAGGATTTCGTCATCGAACTCCACGCCGCCTGCTCCCCGTTGCGGGAAATCTGCGTCGGCCACTCCTGGGAATTCGGAAAAAAGCGCGCGGGCAACCTGGCGCTCCTCAAAACCATGGGCGACCGGTTCGGGTTCGACGAAATCGGCATTCCCGCCGTCGAAATCGGGGGCGAAGTCGTCAGCAGCACCCTCATCCGGGCCGCCGTGGAAGCGGGCGACCTCGCCAAAGCCGCGCGGCTCCTGGGGCGCGACTTCACCATCCTCGGCACCGTCGTCCCGGGCGACCGCATCGGGCGCACCCTCGGCTTCCCCACCGCCAACCTCAGCGCCCACAACGAGCAATTCCCGCCCAACGGCGTGTATGCCGTCGAGGCCCTCCACGCCGGGCGCACCCTCCCGGGCGTCGTCAACATCGGCACCCGGCCCACCATCGAGAACGCCAGCGGCGCGCGCGTCCTGGAACTCCACCTCTTCGATTTCTCCGCCGACATCTACGGGCAGGACGTGGAAGTCTTCTTCCGGCGCTTCCTGCGGCCGGAGCAGAAATTCGCCGGGCTCGACGCCCTCAAAGCGCAGATCGGCTGCGACGTTGCGCGGGCCCGCCAAGCGCTGGGATTCTCGGCAAAGAAATAGGAAGACGCCTCTTTTCGCGTTCCCGCGTTCTGGTTACAATCGCCTCCGTGTTCCAGATCACCCTCCTCGGCAGCGGCAGCGCGGGCAATTGCGCCCTCCTTGAGTCCGGCGGCTGCCGGCTCCTGATCGACGGGGGCCTGAGCGCCAAACAAATCACCCTGCGGCTCGCCTCCGTCGGCATCGACCCCGCCACGCTCAACGGCATCCTCATCACCCACGAACACACCGACCATGTCGGCGGGCTGCGCGTCCTGTGCAAAAAAACGCCGATCCCCGTCTACTGCACCCGGCTCACCGCCGAAGTCTTGCGCAAAGACCACCTCGCCCTGCACCCCGACGTGCGGCAGTTTCACGCCGGGGCGGAGTTCACCATCGGCGACATCGGCATCCAGTCCTTCCCCGTCCCGCACGACGCCGTGGACCCCATCGGCTTCACCTTCCGGCACGGCAACGCCTCCCTCGGCTTCCTGACCGACCTGGGCAAATGCACCGCCCTCGCCCGGCAGCGGGTGCGCGGCGTCAGCACCCTCGTCATCGAGACCAACCACGACGAAAAAACCCTCCAAAACGACCCGCATCGCCCCTGGGCCCTCAAACAGCGGATCATGTCCATCCACGGCCACCTCTCCAACGCCGCCGCCGCCGCCGAACTCGCCGGGCTCCTCGAACACGGCCTCCAGAGAGCCATCCTGTGCCACCTGAGCCGCGACTGCAACTCGCCCGAACTGGCGCTCAACGAAGTCCGCGCCCGGCTCGCCGCCGCCGGAGGAGCGGATGCCGTGGAAGTCTACTGCGCGGCGCAAAAAGAAGTCAGCCCGCAATTCCCCATCGGGATGCCGTAATGCCCAAGGTAGGGATGGCACTCCGTGCCGTCCTCGTCGCGTCGCCCATTTCCAGACCGGATAAGCTCTAAGCTCCGGCGGACTTTTCGGGAACCTCTTGGCCTTCCTCAGCCTGTTCGGGCTGCGGTTCGGCCTCCTGGCCCTCGGCGGATTCCGTCCCCGCCAATTGAGCAGCCTGGGCGGCGCGGTATTCCTCCTCGCTGAGGATCCGTTCGATTTCCTGCAACCGGTGCATGGCGTTGGCCGACTGGCGGGTTTCAGGCATTTCCGCCATGATCTGGGAGAGAATCGCCCGGGCGCGCACGCCGTCATGCTGGTGCAGCCAGCAGACATCCACCATCCGCTCCTGAAGGAACGCCCGTTCCTCCGGCGTCCGTTCACCCATGGAAAGCGCCTCCACCAGGAAATCCGAAGCCGGTTCCGGCTGGCCCAGCTTGTCGCAATAGAGGCGGACAATTTCGCTGGCCGCGTGAGTATCCTGGGGATCCTCCTCAAAGACCTTGCGGTATTCCTCGACCGCCCCCTCGAAATCGCCCGCCGCCAGCTTCGCCAGGGCGTCGGCGTGAGGACTGCGTTCGATTTTCTGGTTGGGAGTGAAAAGAAAGCTGCCCGCGAACTCGCCGAGGAGCGGCAACAGGGAAACGCAGGTAACCAAGGCGGTAACAGCCGCCATGCTCATGATGGCGATGTAATACTTCACCAGCTTGGACCACTCAACATCCTCCGGGAAACTGCGGACATGTTCAATCAGCAGATACATCCCGGCAATCATGAGGCCGACGAGAAGCACGCGGGGGAGAATGCGCATGGGAGAGAGAATACCCCAAAATCAAAAAAACGCCCAGCGCAAAGTTCGGCTTGCGGGAACGAGGACGTCCGATTATGCTGGCGAAAGTCCGGTGTGTGTCAACTGATAGGCATATCCCCGGGAAAAGCGGGTATAGCTTAGTGGTAAAGCTCCATCCTTCCAAGTTGGCTATGCGGGTTCGATTCCCGCTACCCGCTCCACTTTATCTCTCTGATTTGCAGTCACTTGGAATGCAGGGCAAAGAAATGCCTTGAATTATTGGACAGTTATTGGACACGATTTGCGCTAATCCGTGCATTGAATGTCCAAAAAATCCCATGCGGAAAAATTCCCGCTCGCCGTAAAAGCGGGATCGTCTGTGGTCAAAATCTATCGGGATTGCCGAAATGACGGCCGGACATACTATCGGGTTGTTTTTCATCTCGGCGGAAAGCGGCACAGACTTCTCTTTGCTGATTTAGATGCAGCCAGGAACGAGGCGGCAGCGAAGGCGGCTCAACTGGCCAGGGGAGACGTTGATGCGGCACAACTTACCGGTCGTGACCGCCTTGCCTATGGTCGAGCGCTGGACGCGATAAAGCCCTTTGGCATCGAACTGGATGCGGCCGCAATTGAGTATTCGGAGGCTCGAAAGATTCTCAAAGGCCATTCTCTGATCGAGGCGGCTCGGTTTTTCATGCGGCACCACGGGCAGGGTATCACGGGGCGATTGATAGCGGATGCCTTTGAGGACTTCAAAAATGCCAAAACCGAAGCAAAACGGAGCGCCGTCTACCTAAAAGACATCAGCTATCGAGTAGGGGCGTTCGCCAAGGCGTTTAACATGGAGGTGAGGCAGGTCACTCCTCAAGACGTGCTGGATTGGTTGACGGAGCTGAAACTCTCGGCTCGGTCATATAACAACTACGCGCTGATGCTCCGCACATTTTTCGCATTCTGCACCACAAGAGGCTGGCTTTCAAAAGACATCGATTTGCTCTCAATGGTGGAACGTCGCACAGGAGATAAATCGGACATCGAGATTTTTACCCCGCAGGAATTACGGGCAATAATGGCGGCGGCTTCCCCGCGTGTAGCGGCATGTATCGCTATCCAAGCCTTCGCGGGGGTTCGCACGGCAGAACTGTTCCGGCTTACCGGGGTAGACGTCGAACGAAGAAAAGGGCACATCGAGTTTGCGGCCGGGAAGGCAAAGACCGCGTCCCGGCGGTTGATTCCCATTACGGATAACCAGGCGGCGTGGTTGCGCATCGCCCG
>JAQTMF010000161.1 GCA_028714515.1 Chthoniobacteraceae bacterium
AGGTGTTCCTGCCAGAGGCGGTCGATGGCGTTGAGGATGATGTAGCGCTCGATGCTCTTGACGGCGTCGGCGTCTTCGTGCTGGCTCTTGAGTTCGTAGGCGCTCTTGACCTTATCGGTGAGCGCGGTGGAGATCTCTTCGGGCGTTTTGCCTTCGAACCCGGCTTTGGCGCTGGTGAGGCCCAGCGGGAAGGTGGTGTTGACCCAGTTGAGGAGCCCGGCGTAGTTCGGCCCGGTCTCGCTGCCTTCGGCGGCGAGGAAGTCGTTGACTTTGGCGGGGATGACTTCTTCGACGATCTCGTAGATGAGTTTGCGCGGCGTTCCGGTCTCGATGGTTTCGTTGCGCAGGCCGTAGACGACTTCGCGCTGTTTGTTCATTACGTCGTCGAATTCCAGGGTGCGGCGGCGGATGCCGTAGTTGCGCTGTTCAACGCGCCGCTGGGCGGTTTCGACGGATTTGTTGAGCCACGGGTGCTCCAGCTCTTCGCCTTCTTTCATGCCGAAGCGCTCCATGATTTTGGTCATGCGGTCGGAGGCGCCGAAGTTGCGCATGAGGTCGTCTTCGAAGGAGACGTAGAAGCGGGAGAGGCCGGGGTCGCCCTGGCGGGAGCAACGGCCGCGCAACTGGCGGTCGATGCGGCGCGATTCGTGGCGTTCGGTGCCGATGACGTAGAGGCCGCCGAGTTCGACGACGCCGGGGCCCAGTTTGATGTCGGTGCCGCGGCCGGCCATGTTGGTGGAGATGGTGACGGTGCCGGGCTGCCCGGCGCGCGCGACGATCTCGGCTTCCTGGGCGTGGAATTTGGCGTTCAGCACGTTGTGCGGGATTTTCTCGCGCTTGAGCATGCGGCTGAGCAATTCGGAGGCTTCAACGCTGACGGTGCCGACGAGTACGGGCTGGTTGCGGCCGTGGGCGGTCTTGATTTCCTGGACGACGGCGTTGTATTTCTCGCGCCGGGTCTTGTAGATCAAGTCGTTGAGGTCCTTGCGGATGCACGGCCGGTTGGTGGGGATGACGACGACGTCGAGTTTGTAGATGTCGTGGAATTCGTTGCCCTCGGTTTCGGCGGTGCCGGTCATGCCCGCGAGTTTGAAGTAGAGGCGGAAGTAGTTCTGGATGGTGATGGTGGCCAGGGTTTGCGTTTCGCGGTCCACTTGCACGCCTTCCTTCGCTTCGACGGCCTGGTGGAGGCCGTCGCTCCAGCGGCGGCCGGGCATTTTGCGCCCGGTGTATTCGTCGACGATGACGACTTTGTTTTCTTCGATGACGTATTGGACGTCTTTTTCGAAGAGGCAGAAGGCGCGCAGGAGCTGGGTGATGCAGTGCATCCGCTCGGCCTGTTTGTCGCAGAAGGCCTGGCGCTTGGCTTTTTCTTCGATCTTTTGGGCGTCGGTGAAGGACGGGTTGAGGTCGATTTCGGCGAATTCGCTGATGAGGTCGGGCAGGACGAAGGAGTCGGGGTCGCCGGGGTTGAGGAATTCGCGGCCCATTTCGCTCAAGTCGGCTTCGTGGGCGCGTTCGTCGATGTTGTAGTAAAGCTCTTCCTTCATGCGGAAGAGTTCTTCTTTGAGGGTGTCGCCGTAGAAGGAGAGTTCGGATTTCTCGATGGCGCGGCGCTGTTCGGGGTCCTCCATGGCGTGCAGGAGGGTCTTGTGCCGGGGCTGGGCGAGTTTGAGTTTGAAGAAGGCTTTCGCGCCTTCTTCTTTTTTGCCTTCGGCGAAGAGTTGCTCGGCTTCGCTGGCGAGGCGGTTGCAGAGGAGGGCCTGTTTTTTGACGAGTTGCTCGACGATGGGCTTGTACTGGTCGTACTGCTGCGTGGTGACGGTGGAGGGGCCGGAGATGATGAGCGGGGTGCGCGCTTCGTCGATCAAGATGGAGTCCACTTCGTCAACGATGGCGTAGGCGTAGCCGCGCTGCACTTGCGTCTCCCGGGTGGTGGCCATGCCGTTGTCGCGCAGGTAGTCGAAGCCGAATTCGGAGTTGGTGCCGTAGGTGATGTCGCACTGGTACTGGGCGCGGCGGACTTCCGGCGGCTGGTCGTTCTGGATGCAGCCGATGGTGAGGCCGAGGAACTGGAAGAGGAAGCCCATCCAGTCGGAGTCGCGTTTGGCCAGGTAGTCGTTGACGGTGACGAGGTGCGCGCCGCGCCCGGTGAGGGCGTTCAAATACAGCGGCAGGGTGGCGACGAGGGTTTTGCCTTCGCCGGTGGCCATTTCGGTGATGCGCCCTTGATGGAGGACGATGCCGCCGATCAACTGCACGTCGAAGTGGACCATGTTCCAGACGACGGGCTGGCCGGAAACGTTTGCTTCCTTGCCGCAGAGACGCCGGGCGGCGTTTTTCACGACGGCGAAGGCTTCGGGGAGGATCCGGTCGAGATACGCCTGCTGTTCGTTGAGGTCGGTGATTTGGGCGAGTTCGGCTTTCCACGCGGCCGTTTTGGCGCGCAGATCGTCGTCGGAGAGGGTGTTCAGGCCCGCTTCGATGGCGTTGATTTGTTCCACCACCTTGCGCAGGCGGCGAATTTCCCGTTGGTTCTTCGAACCGACGATTTTCTTCAAAATCCAGTTAACCATAAAAAAAGCTTCTATTTGCTGCCGGGTTTGACGGCCGGGGTTCCGGCAAGATCGGGCGGAAGGCTGTCCGCTTCAAATGTCTCCGGAGTCATTTGCACGAGACTGATGAAGGGGCAACCGAAATCGGGGGCGTTGCCGCCGCTGCGGTCCACGAGCGTGCCGACCGCCGCCACGACGCCGCCGTGGGCGCGCACGATGTCGATGGTCTCTTGCACGCGGCCGCCGCGCGTCACGACGTCTTCGATGACCAGGAAGCGTTCGCCGGGGGCGATGGTGAAGCCGCGCCGCAGGACGAGTTTGCCTTCTTCTTTTTCGGCGAAAATGTGGCGTTTGCCGAGGGCGCGCCCCACTTCGTGGCCCACGATCAGGCCGCCCAGGGCGGGGGAGATGACGCTGTCGGCTTCAACGGCGGCGAGCTTTTCCGCCAGGGCCGCGCAGACGCGGGCGGCGATGGGGGTGTGCTGCAAAAGGATGGCGCATTGGAAGAACTGGCGGCTGTGGAGGCCGGAGCGGAGGAGAAAATGGCCGTCGAGCAGCGCGTGGGTTTGCCGGAAGAGGGCGAGGATTTCGTCTTGCGTCATGGTTCGTGGGGTGCGGAAAAACGGGTGTTACTTGGCGGCGGTCAGCTCGATTTCGACCTGCGCTCCCTTGGGCAGGGCGGCGACCTGGATGGTGGAGCGGGCGGGAAAGGGTTCGCTGAAGTACTTGGCGTACACGGCGTTCATGGCGGCGAAATGCGCCAGGTCGGTGAGGAAAACCGTTGTTTTGACGACGTGGCCGAAGGTCATCCCGCTGGCGCGCAGGACGGCGGCGAGGTTTTGGAGCACCCGCTCGGTCTGGGCGCTGACGTCTCCCGCGACGAGTTCGCCGGTGGCGGGGTCGAGCGGGATTTGCCCGGCGCAAAAGAGGAAATCGCCCACGGCGACGGCCTGGGAATAGGGGCCGACGGCTTGGGGGGCGTCGGAGGTTGCGATGACGGATTTCATGGGAACTATCACACTATGCAGCCCCGGTGCCCGTGTCAACGCATGGAGAGTGTGAGTTTATATTGGCGGATTTTCGCGGATTGCGGCGGATTTTGAGGCGGGATTGGCTTGTGTGTTCGGCCCGTTTTTTCTACGATTTTGTTATCTGGATATGAAAAACATGGTTGTTTTCGCGGCGGTTTTCACGGGATTTGCTTGTGCCTATGCAGACGATGCTCCGAAGCCGGATGCCTCGGCTGTCTCCTCCGTCGTGGTTCAGGCGAAAGCGCAGGCTTTCTCCCGCGCTTTGGTTGAACTCAAACTTCAAGAGGTGGCTTTGGGCCGCGCTCAGCCCGTCGACCAGGAAAAACTGGCCCTCGTGCGCGCACAAGAAGTGGCGCTCAATGAGGAACTTGTCAAACTCGCGGCGGCTCCGTTGGAAGCGCAGTTGCACGAGGTTTTGAAGACGATGAATACGCGGAATCCCCGTGTGCTGGAATTGCAGGAGAAGATCGCCCGGTGCAGGGCGGAGATCGGGGGCGAGACGGTGCCTTTGGCTCAACACCCACCGATTTCTCCAAAATAACTGCGGAAACGAGAAATCTGCGGATGCCGCTTCGGATTTCAGAGCAGTTTCTGCTTATTCTGTCGCATGCTCTTCGGTGGCGCGGGCCGTTGCGTGGTGTTTCGAGCTTGGGCTGTATTTGAAAATACAGCCGCTGCGCTCAAAAAGCCCCACACCAACCCACGGCGCTCTCAGATCATTGTGCCAACCTAAAGTCCAATAGGAGGAGGCTCCCAGAGTTTGACTTATCGAGCGGTCATGGGAGGAGAAGGCGGGGAGGTGTGTGGAATCAAAGAATAAAAACCTTCGTGCCTTCGTGGCTTCGTGCCTTTGTGAAAAAAACAGGCGCGTTGAACCGGTTGGTGGAAACGAGATTCAAACCCTATCATCGCTACGCCCCACCGCTCCGGGGTGTGACCTCGTCTTGTGTGAAACTCCACGATCCAACTCTTTGCACAGGCTTGGCTCATTTCACACGAAGGCACGAAGCCACGAAGGCACGAAGAAAAGGCAGGCGACTAAATAACGCCCGGTGAAAGGGATTGGCCGCTTTGAGCGGCTCGCCTCATCAAGCCACCGGTTCGTATCTGTTTAGCCAGGAGGTAGGAAGCGCGAATCAAGAGAAAGAACCCCGAAGGGGTTCCAGACGTTAGCCGGTGGTTGAGGCGCGTCCACGCGCCGACACCATCGGAACAGGTTCGCAATGAAAATCACCCCGGAAGGGGTGGCAGCGGTTCCGCCACCCCTTCCGGGGTGAGATAAACGTCTCAAGCATACCGGGGGTGTCGCTTCGCTCGACCCCCGGCTACCCTCTTTCAATCCTTCGGATTGATTTCTTTTTTGCGCGCTAAACAGATACACCGGTTCTACCGGTGGTATCTGACCCAGAAAATGCTCGTAGCCTTTACCGGGGAATCTCCAGAAGGAGCATTTGCGTGTCTTTGTCGGTGCCGAAGCGGGCGAGGAGACGCGCCGCGGCCAGCGGACCGGTTAGTTTTTTCCCGGGGGTGATGATGTAGCGCGCGTCCGGCGGCAGGTGCTTGAGGGAGCCCGCGTAGATGCACGGGTGCACGAGGTTTGTGTAGAATAGCACGGGGCTGCACGTCGCGCCGACGAGGTAAAGCGGGGCGTCCGCCGGGATGGCCGCGGTGACTTGCGCCCCGGCTTGGCGCAGATCGACCATCTGGCGCACTTTGGGCTGGACGGCGGCCGCGAAGATGGCGAGGCCCGCCGCATACGCCAGGGCGGTTCCCAGCGCGAGTTGCACCGGTTTTTCCCCCTTCAGGCGCGGCCAGGCGCAGGCTGCCAGGGCGGCGAGGAGCAGGGCGGCCAGGAAGTCGTGCCATTCCACGAGGGCGGGCCCGGCGTAGACGACGGCTCCGACGGCTCCGGCCGCGAGGAGGAGGGCGAGCGCGGTGTTCAGCCAGCCCCAGGTTTTCTGGATGCCGGTTCCCACGGACGGCAGGACGAGGGCGAGGAGCAGGGCGATGGCGGGGTAGAAGGGGAGGGTGTAGCGGGCGACCATGCCGGGGATCAGCACGAGCCCGATGAAGCCGATGGCCAGCGGCCAGCGCGCGGCGCAGAGGAGGGTGCGGCGGCGCGGTTCCAGGCCGTCGAGGACGCGGCGGCTCCACCAGAGGGGCGCGAGGAGGATCCAGGGGAGGCCGTTGGCGAGGGCGTTGAGGAAATCGGCGGCGATGCTGAGCGCGCCTTCGTGGACGCCGACGCGCTGTTTCATTTCGCTGGCCCAGACGGCGTCGGCGTGCAGGGCTGCCGTGGCGTGGAAGTAGGGGACGGCCCACGCGGCGAAGAGGAGCCCCGCCAGCGCCAGCCCGCAGAGGTGGCCCGCGCTCCAGAGTTCGCGCTGTTCGCCCGCGTAAAAGAGGACCGGGATGACGACGGCGTAGAAGAGCAGCATGTGGGTGGGGCCTTTGGTCAGGAGGCCGAGCCCCATGCAGAGGGCGGGCACGAGCCACAGGGCGAACCCTCTCTTGCGGTTCACCCAGGCGGCCAGCCACCAGGCAAAGGCGATGCCCGTGAGCGCCACGTAGATCGCCTCGATTTCGGCGAGCCGGCCTTTTTCCCACAAGCCGAGGCCGGAGAGCGCGGCGGCGGCGGCCACCCATGCCACGGGGCGGGGGAGCCAGCGGACGCCGGTCCCGAAGACGGCGATTCCCAGGGCCAGCATGGCCAGGACGGAGGGGAGCCGGACGCTCCATTCGTTCTCCATGCCGGTGACGCGCAGGGAGGCGGCGATGGCCCAGTTGATGAGGGGCGGTTTGCGCAGGTAGGGCGTGCCGTTGAGGTGGGGCACGACCCAGTCGCCGGTCTGGAGCATCTCCACGGCGGGCAGGGCGCGCCGGGCTTCCTCGCCTTTGATTTCGAGGTCGCCGAGGCCGGGCAGGTAGAGGGCGGCCCAGAAGAGGAGCAGGGCGGCCCAGGGGAAAAGGCGCTTGGTCAACGGTTATTCCTCCTCATCCGCCGCGCCCTTCTTGTTGACGAGGCCGCGCAGTTTGCCGTGGATGAACGGGTCGAGCGCGCCGTCCATGACGCCCTGGACGTCGCTGGTTTCCACGCCGGTGCGGTGGTCTTTGACCATCTGGTAGGGCTGGAAGACGTAGGAGCGGATCTGGTTGCCCCAGGCGATGTCGCCTTTTTCGCCATACTGCCGCTCGATCTCGGCGCTCTTTTTGTCCTGCTCGATCTGGAACAGTTTGGCTTTGAGCATTTTGATGGCCAGCTCGCGGTTGCGGCCCTGGCTGCGTTCGGCCTGGCAGGCGACGATGATGCCGGAGGGCTTGTGCGTGATGCGCACGGCCGTTTCCACTTTGTTGACGTTTTGCCCGCCTTTGCCGCCGGAACGGAAGGTGTCCAGCTCCAGGTCCGCCGGGTTGATCTCGATGGGGACGGAGTCGGCGATTTCCGGGGTGGCGTCGACGCTGGCGAAGGTGGTGTGGCGGCGTTTGTTGGCGTCGAAGGGGGAGATGCGCACGAGCCGGTGGACGCCCCGCT
>JAQTMF010000162.1 GCA_028714515.1 Chthoniobacteraceae bacterium
CTCCGCCGGGTCCTGGGAAGTCAGCGAAGAGCAGCCGATCAAATACCGCCCGCCGTGCGTTTTGGCGTAGTGGGCGATTCCCTTCCACAGGAGCCCCAGCACGACGAGGTTGCGGTGCGCTTTGTGCACGCAGGCACGGCCCAATTCCACCAATTCCGGGGCCCGGCCCAAAAACGGCGCGAAGTCGAACTCCCGGGCGCTATAAAAACCGGTTCCCGCCAGGGCTCGGTCGCCCATTTGCACGCGGTAAGTGCCGACCAGCGTGCTCGTGGCGATTTCCTCCACCAGCAGGTGATCGCATGCCGCGTCAAAGCGGTCCACATCCATCCCCGTCTCGTCGGCGCTGGCGAGCCCCTCTCCCATCTCGACGTTAAAGACGCGATAGCGGAGGCGCTGCGCGGCTTCGACATCGGCCTGCGTCTCTGCGATGCGCAGCCGGTAGAGTTGCTGGATTTTGGAATTGGGAGAGAGCCTGTCGGCCACAGTGGCCGCGGAGGCGGCGGTAGAGATGCTCATGTTCCTGGTGGTTTTAGGGAAGACTCGTGAAGACCGGGTGGCGGGCGTGTTACGATTCAGTGAATTTGACCTCGGCGGCCCGCGTATCGGCTTCGAGGTATCGTGCACCCCAAATCCACAAAAGTCCAGCGATTGCAATCAGGGCCGAAACCGCCAAAAAAGCGGCATTCATCCCCTTCCAACCGGCGATTTTTCCGATCAGCGGCGGGGAAATCGCGTCGCCGAGGGCGTGAATCACGAAAATATTGACCGCGAAAGCCGTGGCGCGGATGCCCGGGGCCGTCACCTCCACCAGCGCGGCATTCGCCGGGCCGGTATTGAAAAAGAGGAAGAACTCCACCCCGAAGAGCACCGCCCAGAACCACGGGAACGGCGTAAAAAGCATTACCACCATCAGCGGGAAGCCGATCAGCATCCCCACCCCGGAAACCAGAAAATAGCCGCCCGGGTTGCGCCGGTTCACGCGGTCGGCCATCCATCCGCCCGCCAGCGTCGCCAGCAGGCCGCTCACCACCGTGATGCCGCCAAAAATCGTCGTCACCCGCCCCAGGTCGGGCTGCCCCCGGTATTCGTGAATATAATCCGGCATCCAGAACGACATCCCGCCCATGGCGAACGTCATGGCCGTCATCGCGGCGGTATTGAAGAGATAGGAGCGATTGCGCGCCAGCCCGCGCACCCCGGCCCAAAACGCGGCTCCCCGCGCCGTGCCGTTTCCCGCCGCCGGGCGGAGCTGCTTGCGCGGGTCCGGCAGAAGAAAGCAGAGCGCCCCCAGCGCCAGCCCGGGGAGTGTGACCAGGTAAAACGGCCAGCGCCATCCCCAGTGCCCCCCCACCACACCGCCAAAGACATACCCGAGCGCCCCGCCCACGGGGATGGCCAGGTAAAAGCACGAAAGCACCCGGCCCCGGACGGATTCGGCGAAATAATCGGCGATCAGCGCCGGAGCCGCGGGACCGTAACCGGCCTCGCCCACGCCCACAAAAACGCGCGTCGCCAGGAGAATCATGAAAGATCCCGCCAGCCCCGAAGCCCCGCTGGCCAGGCTCCAAACCGCCACACCCAAGCCCGCCAGAAGCCAGCGCGAAGTCCGGTCGGCCAGCCAGCCGAAGAGAGGAGCCGCCACCATGTAGCTGACCAGGAACGCCGTCGCGAGCAGGCCCGTCTTGGCCATCGCGTCGGGATCATCGGGGCGAAAAAACGCCTTGCGGATCTCCGGTTCCACCGCCGCGAGGATATAGCGGTCGATGTAGTTAAAGAGATTGATGCAAAGCAGCAGCGCCAAAGCGCGGCGCGCGCCGGGAAGCCGGGTTTCCAGAGACATGAAGGCGCGATTCAATCAGGGGAACCCCGAGAACGCCAGCCGGAAAAGGCAGAGCGCCCCCCCTTCATCAAACAGGATGGGATATTGCGCTTCTCTTCCGGGCCTGGAGTGTTATTAAACGGTAAATCGTGGCCGCCACATGGGTGCGAGCCAGAAAAACGAAACGGATTTTACTTTTGAAACATCGCTCTTCCCCCTCTCTATCCGCCGTTTCCCACAGTTTTCCAATGAGTGCGCCGAAAAAGCTGTTTCCGCCGGTCCCCGGAGTCTTGCAAAGACGGAATTGGTTCCGGGTCGCCGCGCTCCTTCTCCTCTTCGCGAGTTCGATTGCCGCGCTGCCCGCTTTTGCCCAAACGGCAGACAGACAGGCCCAAATCGCCGCATTGAACGCAGAGATGAACCAAGCCCTCCAACAGGTCGGGAAAATTGTCAATCAGCCTGTGAACCGGATTCCCCGCGACTCCAAAATGTGGGTAACAACCTACAGTCCCGGCTGGTTTCACGAAGGCGCCAACAAACCGGACTTCAATCGCGTGGACATCCGCACCACCCAGCAAAAAATCTACGACTCCCACGAATACGTCACCTCAAACCTGAATCCGGGCGTGGTTTTTCGCGGACGCGAATTGGAGTTCAACCCCAATACGAAGTATTTCTACACGGACCGTGCGTTGCCCAAAAAGAAACTGACCGAACCGGAGATGGTGGAAATCAACCGGCTCTATCGGATCATCGGCCGCTGTGAACAGCAGTTGGCCGCGCTGCAAAGCGCGCAATCCACCCCGACCCTTCCCACAGCGCAAGCCACCCCGTCCACTTCGGCTCAGGCTTCCCAGTCTCTTCTCGGTTCCTGGCTCCAGTTCGTCGCCCACAACCGCCTCCTCGTGATCCTCGCGTTATTGGCGGTTGTCTACGTGTGCCGTAAGTAGAACGGTTGCGTTCTCCCGCTACTTCGTCTTCCGCTTCAAACGCAGTTGCACGAACGAGCGCTGCAGGGTCGCCTCGGCGGCGGCGATTTCCTCGGCTTTCAGCGCCTCGGCGTTGCGCAGGGCGGACTGGGCCCGTTCGATGGCCCGCTCGACGGCTTTTTCGTCGATGGCCTCGACCCCGATGGCCAGGTCCGTGAGCACGGTGACTTTGGTTTGCGTGATCTCCACGAAACCCTCGCCCACGGCAAAGTCGCTCTCGATCCCGTCCTTGAGGATCTTCAATTCGCCCGGTTTGATCTCCGTCATCACGGGGATGTGCATCGGGTAGATGCCCATTTCCCCCTCGACGCCGGGAAGGACGACCATCTGGACGTCCTCGGAATAGGCTTCCTCCAGCGGGGTGACGATTTCGAGCCGTAGTGTGTTGGCCATAAGAAAATAAGAGTTATCCGCAGATTGCGCAGATTCTCGCGGATTTGCGGAATAAAAAAGAACGTTCTTCTGCCTTTGAATCTGCGCCCATCTGCGAAATCTGCGGATTCTCCTCTTCCGTCTAGATCTTGATCATGTCGATGCCGCCCTTCATGTAGAAGTTCGTCTCCGGCACATCGTCGTGTTTGCCTTCCAGGATTTCCTTGAACCCGCGCACCGTCTCCGCGATGGAGACATACTGGCCCTTGGTGCCGGTGAAGACTTCGGCGACGTGGAAGGGCTGGCTGAGGAACCGCTGGATCTTGCGGGCCCGGTAGACGGTCAATTTGTCTTCGGGCGAAAGCTCGTCCATGCCCAGGATGGCGATGATATCCTGCAAGTCTTTGTATTTTTGCAGCACGCGCTGGACGCCGCGCGCGACGTTGTAGTGCTCCTCGCCGACGATCTCCGGCGCGAGGGCCTTGGAGGTGGAGGCGAGGGGATCGACGGCCGGGTAAATGCCGAGTTCCGCGATGGAGCGCTCCAGCACGATGGTGGAGTCCAGGTGGGCGAAGGTGTTGGCGGGAGCCGGGTCGGTAAGGTCGTCGGCGGGAACGTAGACGGCCTGGAAGGAGGTGACGGAGCCCGCTTTCGTGGAGGTGATGCGCTCTTGGAGGTCGCCCATTTCAGCGGCGAGCGTGGGCTGGTAGCCGACGGCGGACGGCGTGCGCCCGAGCAGCGCCGAGACTTCCGCCCCGGCTTGCGAGAACCGGAAAATGTTGTCGATGAAGAGGAGCACGTCCTGGTTTTTCTCGTCGCGGAAGTATTCGGCCATGGAGAGGGCCGAAAGGGCGACGCGCAGACGCGCCCCGGGGGGCTCGTTCATCTGGCCGTAAACGAGGGCGACTTTGGACTCGGCGAGGTTCTTTTGGTTGATGACGCCCGCCTCGCTCATTTCGGTGTAAAGGTCGTTGCCTTCGCGCGTCCGCTCGCCCACGCCCGCGAATACGGAGTAACCGCCGTGGCCCTTGGCGATGTTGTTGATCAGCTCCATGATGACGACGGTCTTGCCGACGCCCGCGCCGCCGAACGCGCCGACTTTGCCGCCCTTGGTGAAGGGGCAGATCAGGTCGATGACCTTGATGCCGGTTTCGAGCACGTTGGCCTTGGTCTCCTGGTCCACGAGGGCGGGAGCCTTGCGGTGGATCGGGTAGCGTTTGGTGAAATTGACGGGGCCGCGTTCGTCCACGGCGTCGCCGGTGACGTTGAAGACCCGGCCCAGCACGCCTTCGCCGACGGGCACGGAGATGGGCGCGCCGGTGTCGGTGACGAGCAGACCGCGTTTCAGGCCCTCCGTGGTGGACATGGCGATGGAGCGCACCCAGCCTTCGCCGAGGTGTTGCTGGACTTCGAGGACGACCTTGTGCTTGCCGCCGTTGACCTCATACTCGATTTCGAGGGCGTGATAGATGCCGGGAAGCTCGCCGGTGGCGGAAAAATCGACGTCCACAACGGGGCCGATAACTTGGACGATGGTGCCTGTGTTCATGCGTATAAAAGAGGTTGGGCTAAACGGTGCGGCGATACTCCGGGTGGCAAAGGCCACACCAGACGGCGTCATCCACGCTGACGCCATTGTTGGTGAAACTCAATACACCCCCCACGGAGGTAAACCCGGAGACAAAGCGTCCGGTCGAAAGATGCTTTTTGCAGACGGCCCGCCCGCAAAATTGGCAGACAGCCTGCGCTTCTTCTTCACAGTGAATGCATTTCATGGCTTTTACCCCAGTGCGATTTGCGCGGTGGAGAT
This sequence comes from Chthoniobacteraceae bacterium, assembly GCA_028714515.1. Lineage (GTDB taxonomy): Bacteria > Verrucomicrobiota > Verrucomicrobiia > Chthoniobacterales > Chthoniobacteraceae > UBA695. The sequence goes on from JAQTMF010000162.1 coordinate 4,991, forward strand.
TTCGAGGAGTTCGGTGGTGATGCCTGCCTGGCGGACTTTGTTGTATTCCAGAGTGAGGTCTTTGATGAGCTGCTGGGCGTTATCGCTCGCGCTCTTCATGGCCACCATCCGGGCGCTGTGCTCGCTGGCGCGGGCATCCAGGGCCATCTGGTAGACCTCGAAGTGGAGGTAGTGGGGGAGGATGCGGTTGAGCACCTGCATGGGGCCCGGTTCGTAAAGGTAGTCGTTGTGATCCAGGGCTTCCGCCGCCGTTTCCTTGGCGGGTTGCGCTTCCCCGGGCTGCGCGGCTTCGCCCGGTTTGGGGGCGGAGGGGAGGTCGAAGGGGCTGATGGGCAGCAACGTGCGGGCCACCGGTTTTTGGATCAGCGTATTGATAAACTGCGTGTAGAGGACGGTGACTTTGTCCACTTTCCCCGAAAGGAACTGCTCGATGCAGAATTTCGATATCACCCGGGTATCGCGCAACGCCGGGGCGTCGGGGAGGGGAAAGTCGGCCAAAAGGCGGCGTTTGAGCCGGGCGAGATGCTGCTGGCCCTTGCGCCCGGCGGAGACGAAGTAGGTCCGTTGGGCATCGTAGGCGGTGGCTTCGCGCAGGAGGTTCGTATTCAGCGCGCCGCAGAGCCCCTTGTCGGTGGAAAGAACAACGACCAGTTCGCGGCGCATGGGGCGCACTTCGAGCAGCGGGTGGAGCGTGACGTCGGCGTGCCGCTGAACGTCCACGAGCACCTTGTTGAGCTGCTCCGCGTAGGGCCGCCCGGCGAGCGCCGCCCCCTGCGCCTTGCGCATCTTGGAGGAGGCGACCATCTGCATCGCCTTGGTGATTTGCGCCGTGTTCTTGATCGACTTGATCCGGCGCCGGATATCGCGTGTGTTAGCGGCCATACTATCGCCAGGTGGATTTGAATTCGACGAGCGTGGCGGCGAGTTCGTCGTTGAGTTCCTTGCTGATGGCTCCGGCGTCGCGGATCGTATCCAGGAGCTTCCGTTTGCGGGTGGTCAGGAATTGCTGGAGCTTGGCTTGCATCTCTTTGATGCGGTCCACCGGCACGTCGTCCATGTGACCGTTTTGGATCGCCCACAACACGGCGACTTGTTCCTCCACGGCCATCGGGTTGTACTGGCGCTGCTTGAAGAGTTCGACGATGCGGGAGCCGCGCTCCAGCTTGGCCTTGGTGCCCGCGTCCAGGTCGCTGCCGAACTGCGCGAATGCGGCCAGTTCGCGGAACTGGGCCAGCTCGCCCTTCACCTTGCCCGCCACCTGCTTGATGGCCTTGATCTGCGCGGCGCTGCCGACGCGGCTGACGGAGAGGCCCACGGAGATGGCCGGCCGCACACCCTGGTAGAAGAGGTCGGTTTCGAGGTAAATCTGGCCGTCGGTGATGGAGATGACGTTCGTAGGGATGTAGGCGGAAACGTCGCCCGCCTGGGTCTCGATGATCGGGAGCGCGGTGAGCGAGCCGTTGCCGTTCTTCTCGTTGACGCGCGCGGAGCGCTCCAACAAGCGGCTGTGGAGATAGAAAACGTCGCCGGGGTAGGCTTCGCGGCCCGACGGGCGCTTGAGGACGAGGGAGACCTGGCGGTAGGCGACGGCGTGCTTGGAGAGGTCGTCAAAAATGATGAGCGCATCCATGCCGTTATCCATGAACCACTCGCCGATGGCCGCGCCGGAGAACGGGGCGAGGTACTGGTTGGTCGCGGAGTCCGATGCGGCGGCGGCGACGATGATGCTGTATTCGAGAGCCCCTTGCTCGCGCAGCACGCCCATCACGCGGGCGATGTTGGAGTTCTTCTGCCCCACGGCCACGTAGATGCTGTAAATCGGGCGGAAGCCCTCTTTCCCCGCGTTGGCTTTGTTGATGCGGGCCTGGTTGATCATCGCGTCGATGGCGATGGTGGTCTTGCCGGTGGCGCGGTCGCCGATGATCAACTCGCGCTGGCCGCGTCCGATGGGGATCATCGCGTCGATGGCCATGATGCCCGTCTGCACGGGCTGGTTGACGCTCCTGCGCTTGATGATGCCGGGGGCGATTTTCTCGACCGGGTAAAGCACATCGGAGGGAATCGGGCCCTTGCCGTCGAGCGGCTGGCCGAGCGCGTCCACCACGCGGCCGAGGAGCCCCTTGCCG
>JAQTMF010000163.1 GCA_028714515.1 Chthoniobacteraceae bacterium
CCCACGGCCGACATCACGCGGTCCATCATAAAAGCGGCGCGAGCCATGTAGCCGCTGTCCTCCAGGAGGCCCAGGAAGAAATAAAGGATCAGGATTTGCGACAGAAAGATGATGACGCCGCCCACGCCGGGGATCACGCCGTCGGCCAGCAGCGCGCGCAACTGGCTCTCCGGCAGGGTTGCTTCCACCCAGCCCGCCAGCGCGTGAATGCCGCCGTCGATCCATTCCATCGGGATCTGGGCCAGCGTGAAGATGGCCAGGAACATGAGGGTCATCGCCCCCAGGAACGCCGCCCAGCCCCAGATGCGGTGCGTCAGCACGCGGTCCAGGCGGTCCGTCGTCGAGAGTTCCGTGCCGCCGTCCGGCTTGCGGACGGTGCGCGCACACACGCGGTTGATCCATTCGTAGCGGGCCTCCACCAGTGCGCAAAGGGGGTCCAGCCCGCCCGCCCGCAGGCGTTCCTGCGCCGCTTGCACGGCTTCCACGGTGGAGGGGTTGTGCTCGGCCAGGTCGTCCAGAGCGTGGTCGTGCAGCGTCAGGAGCAGCAGCGCCTCGGGGAAGGCCGCGCCCGGGTCCACGGGCAAATTTTCCGCCAGCGCGCGCACCTCGCATTCGATGGCCTCGGGCATCGGCGGGCGCTGGGCCGGTTTGGGAAGCGGCGTGCGCGAGATCGCCGCCTTGAGCGCGGTGATCCCCTTGCCTTTCGTCGCCACCACGGGAATCACCGGCACGCCCAGCTCCTCCTGGAGCGCGGGCAGGTCGATCTTGATCCCGGCGCGCTCCGCCATGTCCACCATGTTCAGCACCACCACGGCCGGGATGTTCAGGTCCAGAAATTGCGCCACGAGGTAGAGATTGCGCTCCAGGTTGGAGGCGTCCACCACCGCGATCACCACGTCCGGCTGCGGCGTGCCCGGCTCGCGGCCCAGCAGCACGTCGCGGGAGACGGCTTCATCGGGCGAGCGGACCTGCAGGCTGTAGCTGCCGGGCAGGTCGATCAGCGTCATCGGCTCGCCGTGGCTGCCGCGGAAATGGCCCACCTTGCGCTCCACCGTCACGCCGGGGTAGTTGCCCACCTTCTGGCGCAGGCCCGTCAAGGCGTTGAAAATCGTGCTCTTTCCGCAATTGGGGTTGCCTGCGATGGCGATGTGCCGGACGGCGGCTGTAGTCTCAAGCGTCGTCGTACTCATATACAGACGACCCGGATCCCCCTGGCCTCGCGCTTGCGGAGCGAGAGACGGTAGCCGCGCACCTCGATCTCGATGGGGTCGCCCAGCGGCGCGAAGCGGATCACTTCGATCTCCGTTCCCGTGGTCATCCCCATTTCCAGCAAGCGGGCGCGGCGCTCGGGGGGGAGATCAAACCCGGTGATCCTGGCAGCCTGGCGAGCGGCCAGCGTTGCCAGCGAAACACCCGGGGCGTTGGAGCGGGATGCGGAGCGGTTCATGATGACGGAAAGATGGTATTGAGAATCAGTCGCAGAATCAAACAAAATCCTATGGCCTTCAAAATGACGCCAGAGGGGCCTTCTGTCAAAAAAAGAGCGCGAAACCAGAAGCAAAAGGCCCGGGACGGGAAAAACGCCCCCCTACGCAAAGCCGCAAAGGCGCTCCGGGAAAACGCTCCCTCTGCGCGCCTTTGCATTTTTGCGTAAGCCGCCAGCGGGCGCGGCTAGACGGGCATCTTGGGTGCCTTGCGGGCCGCCAGCGCGAAGGCTGACCACCAGGCTCCGCGGAAGATCAGGCCGATCCCCACCGCCAGCCCCAGGAACCACAACCCCGACGCGGGCCACGCTGCCAGCAGCATAATCCCCAGGATCACATCCACCCCGCCGCTCAAGACGGCCCAGCCGCCGTTGGGCAGGTCGATCATCAGCGCCGAGATGGCGCGCATCGCGCCGCCAACCAGGAAGAAGATCGACAGAATCAACGTCAGCGTCAGCGCCCCCACCCCCGGGTAGGCCATGAGCAGCGCGCCGCAGACGAGGTCCAGGATCCCCGTGAAGAGGTGCATCCAGAACCCGCCGTAGTGCGCGTTGCGGAACGCGCTCCCCAGCTCAAAGATCCCCGCGATCAAGAGCAATGCACCGATCACCAGCACCGTCAGGAGCGTCGTGGTGACGGCGGCGGACGTGGCGAACAACCCGAGAAGGAAGAGCAAAACGCCGAGTGCAAGCACCCAGCCCCAGTGACGCCGGACTTCCTCCATCCCCGGCATAATCATTCCCGTAGGCATAAATTTCCCCCTTTAAAAAAAGAACGGGCCAAAGGGAGCCCTTGAGGGTATCACGGGGACCGTATTTCCCGGCGGGCAGCGAATGCGTTGCCCCTCGCCGGCGGTTTCCAATCGATTCCCACGCGATCCTCACTATGAAAACGCAATTTGAAGATGTTGCCTTCGTTGTTTACCCCGTTTCCGACATGGCCAGGGCCCGCGCCTTCTACGCCGACGTCCTGGAACTCCAGGAAACGTCCAATTGGGAGAATATCTGGGTCGAGTACGATATCGGCCACGGGACCCTGGCGATTACCAACTCGTTCCCCGAGCGGCAACCCGGCGCCAAGGGGGCCCTGCTCGGGATCGAGGTCAAAGACCTGGACGCGGTCGCGGCGCTCCTCGCAAAGAAAGGGATCGCCTGGTCAAGCGGCCCCTTCGACACCCCCGTATGCCGGGGAGCCTCCATCAAAGACCCCGAGGGGAACGAGCTGATCCTGCACCAGCGGAAAAACAAAAACGCCTGAGCAACCGCTACCGGCGCTCTATTTCACAATCTCCGCGTCGGAGAGGTAGCACCCCGGGTCCTCGCGCCACGGGTCGCAGAAGCGTTGCCACGCGCGGACGCGGAAGCCGCCGCCGCAAAGGTCGAGGTGTTTGCACCCCGCGCAACGCCCGCCGACCGGCCGGGGCCGGGTGCGCAGGCCGTTGAGGACCGGGTCGTCTTCGCGGCTCCAGATCTCGCTAAAAGGGCGCGCCTTCACGTTGCCGAGCGTGTGGCCCTGCCAGAATTGGTCCGGGTGGACGTTCCCCTGGGTGTCGATGTTGCCGATGCCGACGCCGCTGCCGTGGTTGCCGCCGCCGTTCCAGCGGATCAGCTCCAGGGCGCGGGTGTACCGCTCCGGGTCGCAGGCCAGGCGTTGGAGCAGGTAGGGGCCGTCGGCGGGCTGGTCCACCGTCAGCACCTCGCGATCGAGCCCGGCGGCGTGCCACGCCTCCACGCGGTCCATGATCTTGTCCAGCGCCGTGCGGATTTCGCCCGGCTCCAGCAGCGAGAGGTTAATGCCGCGCCCGCTGTAGACGAGGTGGTAAAAGCAGACGCGCTGGATTTCCTCGGCCTCGATGAAGTCGAGGATGCGGTCGATATCCGTCACGGTGTGCCGGGTCAGCGTCAGGCGCAGGCCCGCCTTTTGGTCCACGGCCCGGCAGTGGTGGAACGCCGCCACCGCCTTTTGGAACGCCCCGGGCCTGCCCCGGAAGCGGTCGTGCGTCTCGCCGATGCCGTCCAGGGAGATGCCGACGTAGGCAAAGCCGATCTCGCGCAACTGCGCGGCCACGTCGGCGGTAATCAGCGTGCCGTTGGTCGAAATGGTGAGCCGCAAGCCCTTCTCCCGGGCGTACCGGGCGAGATCGAAAAAGCGGGGGTGGATCAGCGGTTCGCCGCCGGAAAGAAGCAATCCCGGCACGCCGAACGCGGCCAGGTCGTCGATGACCGCGTTGCTCTGGGCCCACGTCAGTTCGCCGGGGTAGTCGTGCGCGTCGGAGTCGGAGTAACAGTGGACGCACTTCAAATTGCAGCGCCGGGTGATGTTCCAGACCACGATGGGGCGGCGCTGGGCGGCGGAAGCGGGCGCGCCGTGGCCCATGCCATAGCGGAGCGCGTCGGCGGGCTGGGCCACGCCGCAGAGAAGACGGGTCAGGTTGATCATGCGGAGGAAGGGATTATAGAGGGAACTCCGCGGAGAAGATAGTCCCTTTCTCGCGGCCTCCCTGCCTCCGTGGCGCGAGAGCCTGTTCACGAATTCACTAAAAAGAATGAGGAAACCAGGAAGAAGAGAAGTTGCCGGGGAATCAAAACTGTTTCCTGGCTTCCTCATTCATCCCTGTCTTTTCCTCATCGTCTTGAATGCGTGAACACCGTCTCGTTTCGCGCAATAAACGACAAAAGGCCGGCCAACGTGCTTGTCATCCCGACCGCAGGGAGGGACCTCGCAAACGTCTCAACGCTTTCCATTCTTCGGAATCCCGAAGCCTTGGAGAGATCCCTCGCAAGCTCGGGATGACACGCGGCGGCGCGCCGTTTTCATTCTCTAACTTGCCACGTGGAGCGGTTCCCGAATTCAAAGAGGTTTATCCGAAGATTTCGCGGATGAACGCAGATTGGAAGGCAGCGGAGCCTTTCTGTAATCTGTGAAAATCTGCGTAATCTGCGGATCTTTCTCCGGTTTTAAATATCCGCGAACACGGCCTAACGCGGCGGCGGTGGCTCTGTTTCCTGGCTTCCTCATTCATCCCTGTCTTTTCCTCATCTTCTTGAAGGCGTGAACACCGCTTAGGCGAACTGGACGAACGAGTTATTTGTGCCCGCCTGCGCTGTTTGCGTTTGCGCCGTCTTTTTCACCGATTCCTGGCTGTTTTGCGCCTGGAGCTGCTGGATGCGCGTCTGAAGCATCTGGATCTGCGCTTCCAGCAATTTGATGATCTGCACTTTGGTTTTGGCGTCGTCGGTCTTGCTGGAGTTCTCGGCGGAAATCTGCTTTTGCAGGCTCTGGATCTGCTTTTGCAGCGCCTTGATGGTCGCGGCGTCGTTGCTGCTACTGCCCACGGAGTAGCCAGCCGCGCCGGAAAAAACGGAAGTAATGCTCATGATAGATCTCCTTGCTGCCTTTTTATCGGCAGTTTCCCGGAGACGTTTAGGCATTTCCCGCGATTATTTCCCCAGCACCGCGCCGGGATGCGCCACTTCGGAGGGCGGCGCGAGCGGGCTGGAGTGGGGCTCGTAGACGCAGAGCGGCTCCTCGGCGAGATAGTCGCCCGTCATCGCGTAGGACCGCGCGCGCGAACCGCCGCAGATACGGTTCCACTCGCACCGGCCGCATTTCCCCTTGAGCAGACCGGGATCGCGCAAGCTCTTGAGGAGCGGGGAGGTGCGGTAGACTGCGAGCAGCTCCTCCTCGCGGACGTTCCCCGCCGCCATGGGGAGGAACCCGCTGGGGCAGATGTCGCCGATGTGGGAGACGAAAATGAACCCCTTGCCGTCGTTCGTGTTGCCCAGCATCGGGGGCGGCCCGCCGGCCTTCTCCTCGCGCCAGCGTTGCCATGCCACGCGGCGGTAATGCTGGCCCTCGGTCGTCTTGATCTTGTAGGGAACCGTTTTGGAAAGCGTGTAGAGCCGGTGGAAAAGCGCCTCCAGCTCCGCGCCGTCCAGCAAATCCCCGTTTTTGCCGCGTCCCGTGGGGACGAGCAGGAAGAGGTTCCACATCGCCGGGCGGATCGTCTCCATCAGCGCCACGAAGCGGTCGAACTCGTGCAAATTCTGGCGGGTCAGCGTCGTGTTGATCTGGAAATCGAGCCCGTGACGGCGGCACGCTTCCATGGCCGTCTGCGTCCAGTCCCACGTCCCCTTCACGCCGCGAAAAGCGTCATGCGTTTCCCGGCTGGCCCCGTCGAGGCTCAGCGAGAGCCGGTGCAGCCCGGCCGCGTGGAGTCCCGCCAGGTCGGCTTTGAGAAACTTGGGCGTCGCGCTGGGGCTCAAGGCCACTTCCAGGCCCTTGCCCCGGGCGTAGGAGACCAGTTCGAGAACGTCCGGGCGCATCATCGGGTCGCCCCCGGTGAGGATAAAGTAGCCGGGCGTGGCGCGGACCACCTGGTCGATGAGTGCCTTGCCCTCCCGCGTCGAAAGCTCGCGGGGATCGCGCCGGGGACGCGCCTCGGCCCGGCAGTGGCGGCACGCGAGCGCGCACGAGCGGGTCACTTCCCAGATGACAATGAACGGGTGGTCGTCCCACCGGTTGAGCGGATTGCGGAGCGCGGGCGTCGGGCGCATAGAAGCGGCATTCTCGCCTATTTTGGGCGAAACGCCCACACCTTTTCGCCGCGCGGAGCGTGCGGTACAAAAAAGGAGGAAGGCGTCGTTGTTTTTTCCCTTCGTTGCCTTTTGGGAACCAGTTTTTCAAAGATTTACTACAATCCTTTGATAAACCAGCGGCGTCTTCCTACGAATACATTCGCACAGGTTTCCTCCCGCGCAAGGGGCTCCGCCATCTTTTTCGCCATGCAGACCGTGCTGCGGTGACGGACGCCGCCCGCTGCCGGTACAAAAAAAACCGGAAGGCGTCGTTGTTTTTTACCCTTTCATTGCCTCCAGGGATCCAGTTGTTCAAGAATCCGCTACGATCTCTTGAAGAACCAGCGGCACCTTCCTCAGGTTAAAATAACCCCGATTTCCCGCCGCGCAAGGGGGGGCGCGTCACGCCCGGTTGCGGGCGGCCTTCGCGCCCAGCGTGGCGGCGTAACAGGCCATCGCCACCAGCACGATCGTCGCCACGGTGGCGGTGTTGGCGTAGTAGGAAAGCAGCAACCCGCTTACGCCCGAAAAGAGCGCGATGGCCACCGCGAGCGCCACGTATTGCCGGGCGTTGCGGGCCAGGTTGCGCGCCCCGGCGGCCGGGACGATGAGCAGCGAGTTGACGATGAGAATGCCCACCCAGGAGAGATTCATCGTCACCACCATCACGACGCCCGCGCAAAAGAGCATCTGCGTCCACCAGGCGCTCATGCCCCGGCTGCGCGCCAGCGATTCGTTCAGGCCCAGGAGCAAAATCCGGTTGTAGCCGCACAGCAGGCCGCCGCCCACGACCAGCGTCGTCACCAGCAGCCGCCCCACCTCGGCGGGCGTGATGCTTAGCAGATCGCCGATGAGATAATGGCTGAACTTGGCGAAATTGCCCCCCCGGGAAAGCAGGACGACCCCGAGCGCCACGCTAAAGGACATGCTCAGCGAGATCACCGTGTCGAACGCCGCGTGCGTCGTGCGCTGGAGGGTGATAATCCCAAAGCCAAGCGCCAGGGCAAAGCCGACCAGCGCCCA
>JAQTMF010000164.1 GCA_028714515.1 Chthoniobacteraceae bacterium
TGCCTCTCGTTCCCAAGCTCCAGCTTGGGAACGCGCTTGTTTTCGAAGCTCTAGCTTCGTCATCCGTCGCCGCCTGACCCGCCCCCCTCCCCGAAGAACCCACCGGAAAGTTAGCCGTTCCCAAGCTGGAGCTTGGGAACGAGGTTAAACTTCCTCCTTTTCTGCCAAACAAAACCCGTTAGGCTTGCCCGCCTGCCATGGCGATTCGCTTTCTTAACACCTACACGCGCGCACTCGAAGAGTTCCGCCCCCTCGACCCCGCCGGAAAGACTGTCAAAATCTACACCTGCGGCCCCACGGTCTATAATTACGCCCACATCGGCAACTTCCGCGCTTACCTGTTCGAAGACCTTCTCCAGCGCCACCTCGAAGCCTCCGGCTACCAGGTCAACCGCGTCATGAACCTGACGGATGTGGACGATAAGACCATCCGCGGCTGCCGCGCCGCCGGGCTCCCGCTGGCCCAGTTCACACAAAAATTTAAAGACGCCTTCTTCGAGGACCTCAAAACGCTGCGGATCAAACCCGCCACGACGTTCCCCGCCGCCACCGATCCCGTCTACATCGCCCGGATGATCGGCATGATCGGCCACTTGGTCGAACACGGCTACGCCTACCAGGCCGAGGACAAATCCGTCTACTTCCGGCTCAACAAATTCCCCGATTACGGCAAGCTCGCCCACCTCAACCTGGAGGAACTCCGCCCCACCGGCCGCATCGCCAACGACGAGTATGAAAAAGAGAGCGTCGGCGACTTCGCCCTCTGGAAAGCCTGGGACGAAGCCGACGGCGACGTGGCCTGGGAAAGCCCGTGGGGCAAGGGCCGCCCCGGCTGGCACATCGAGTGCAGCGCCATGGCCACCGGCCTTTTGGGCGACGAAATCGACATCCACTGCGGCGGCGTGGACAACATCTTCCCGCACCACGAAGCCGAGATCGCCCAGGCCGAATGCTGCACGGGCCACAAATTCGTGCGCACCTGGCTCCACTGCGCCCACCTGATGGTGGAAGGGCAGAAAATGTCCAAATCGGCCGGAAATTTCTTCACCCTGCGCGATCTGTTGCAAAAGGGGTGGAGCGGCCGCGAGATCCGCTACGTATTGCTCAGCGTCAACTACCGCCTGCCGCTCAACTTCACCTTCGAGAGCCTCGCCGCCGCCCGCAGCGCGCTGGGGCGCATCGACGAATGGATCGCGCGGCTTGCCGAAAAAGCGGGCAGCGGGCAGAACGCCTCCGCCCATCCGCTGGCCGATCCCACCCGCTTTGCCGAGGCCCTCGGCGACGACCTGAACATCTCCGGCGCGCTCGGCGTCCTCTTCGAGATGATCCGCGAAACCAACCGCGCGCTCGACCGGGGCGAACTCACGCCCGCCGACGCCCGCGCGCTCCTCAATACGTGGGAAAAAATCAACGCCACCCTGCAATTCCAGCGCGAAGAGGAAGCCATTTCCCAAGCCGTGCTCGATTTGGTGGAAGCCCGCGCCGCCGCCCGCGCCGCCAAAAACTGGGCCGAAAGCGACGCCCTCCGCGCGAAAATCGACGCCGCCGGATGGAGCGTCAAGGACTCCAAGGAAGGCCAGAAACTGTCCCGCAAATAACGCCATGCCCTTCGCACCTTCCGATTACCTCGACCTGAGCCGCACCGATCACCGGGCCCTCTTTGAAAACGCCGCCAACGTCTGGGACGCCCTGCGGCAAATCCCCACCTACCTCCAGTTCCGGCTCAAACCGGGCATCCATGGCCGCCTGATCGGCAAACCGTTCATCAGCACCATGGTCTACATCGGCCCCGGCACCATTATCGAGCAGGGAGCCATGATCAAAGGCCCCGCGTGGATCGGCGCCAACTGCGAAATCCGCAACGGCTGCTACATCCGCGAAAACGTCATCGTCGGCAACGGGTGCGTGCTCGGCAATTCGTGCGAATTTAAAAACTCCATCCTCTTCGACGGCGTCCAGGTGCCCCACTTCAACTACGTCGGCGACTCCATCCTCGGCTTCAAATCCCACCTCGGCGCGGGCGTCATCCTCTCCAACGTCAAGCTCGACCACGGCGAAGTCGCCGTCACAGGGCCCGACGGTCAACTCATCGCCACCGGCCTGCGGAAATTTGGCGCGATCCTGGGAGACTACGCCGAAGTCGGCTGCAACTCCGTCCTCAGCCCCGGCTCGCTCATCGGGCGCGGCACCGTCCTCTACCCCGGCAGCCAATGGCGCGGCGTCGCCCCCGAAGGCAGCATCGTCAAACAAAAACAAACCTTCGACATCGTCCCTCGCCGCGAATAAACGACCGCCCCGGCGCGCAAATCCCTTGAGTTTTCGCGCCGCCTCTGAAAAGTTACCCCCTTCCCTTCCCCATTTTCCCTATGCCGAACGAGCCCGCCGAAATCGTCCACCTCAGCCCCGTCGAGATTTGGTACCTCTATAAGTCCAAAATCCTGCTCTACGGAGGCATCCTCGTCGCCGCCCTGGTGATTTTCGGGGGCTTCCAGCTCCGCGAAACCCTGCGCACCAACGGCTCCCTGGCCCTTTACGCCAACGCGAAAACCGCCGAAGAATTTCAGGCCGTCCTGCAAAAATACCCGGGCACCATCGCCGCCGGGAACGCCGCCCTGCGGCTGGCCGACCTCCTGCGCACGGACAAGAAATACGACGAATCCGTGGCCGTCCTGCGCGCCTTCGTGGAGAAATACCCCACCCACCCCCTTGCCGCGGGCGGCTGGCTGAGCCTCGCCTCCACCTATGAAGCGCAGGGCAAACTGGACGAAGCCCTCGACGCCAACAACAGCGCCATCTCCAAATATCCCGACGCCTACGCGACCCCCATCGCGATGATGGCCCAGGCCCGGATCTACCTGCTCAAAGGGCAGAAAGACGACGCCCGCCGCACCTACATGGACGTGGCGAGCCGCTTTCAGCAGAGTCTCTACGCCCGCCAGGCCCAGCGCGAACTTCTGTTCATCCAGAAGTAGCGCGCGGCTCTTCCCGGGCGGCACGGAGTGGCGGTATCTGCGGGGTGCCCGTATCTATTTAGGGCGCAAAAAAGGCATCAATCCGAGTATCTGTTTAGCGCGCAAAAAAGAAATCAATCCGAAGGATTGAAAGAGGGTAGCCGGGGGTCGAGCGGAGCGACACCCCCGGTAGGCTTGAGACGATTATCTCACCCCGAAGGGGTGGCAGCGGTTCTACCACCCCTTTGGGGTGAATGCCATTGCGGGCCTGTTCCGGTGGTGTCGGCGCGTGGACGCGCCTCAACCACCGGCTAACGTCTGGAACCCCTCCGGGGTTCTCTCGCTCTCTTGAACCGCGACTCCCATCGCCTGGGTTAACAGATACCCGTGCCGCCCCTACCGGCCGCTTCTCTGGATCAGCGCGGCGAGGCGCTGCAATTTCGCGCAGCGCGCCCCGTCTTTGCGCCACTGGGCGGGCGTCCCGGCCACCCGTTCGCTCCAGTTCGAATCGGCCACCGCGCCCGGCACGTTAAACCGGGTCGTTTCGCCGAAAACATCCGTGATCATCACGATGGCCAGCCAGGCGTTGCTTTGGAAAAGCCCCGCCAACAGCGCCTCGTGGATCGTGTCGTCCATCGGCCGGGGCCCCTCAAAACCGAACCCGGCGAAGCCGCACAACTGCTCCAGTTCCCAGCGCTGGTGGCCGTCGCCCGCCTGCGCCGCCGCGCACATCCGCGCCCACATCGCCGCCAGCGGCGGGTGGTCGTGTGTCGCGTAGGTCGTCACCGAAAGCCTCGGGTAATCGCTCCCGCGCGTGAGCTGCCAATCGGGGCGGCGTTCCCATTGCGGAATCTTGAACCCGGCGATGCCCAGCGAGGCAAGGTTTGGGCGAACGTAGTCGGGCACGACCCCCAGGTCCTCGCCGATCAGCCGGTGCTCGCCCACTTCCTCCAACAGCGCCCGCAGCGTCTCCTCCCCCTCGCGCCGGTTGGCCTCCCGGTTCTCCCACGTGGAATCGTCGCGCGGAGCGAAATGCGGCAGCGCCCCCCCCGTGCGGGCGCGCGCCTCGTCTTGCGAAAGCGGCAGGAACTCCGCGTTGCGCGAGGGCCGCCACGGGAAGCCGTACATCCGGTAAAACCCGAGCACGTGGTCGATGCGGAAGAGGTGAAAAATCTCCCGCACCCGGCGCACCCGCTGCCGCCACCAGGCAAAGCCGCTCTCGCGCAGCGCCTCCCAGCGGTAAAGCGGCACGCCCCAGTTCTGCCCCCATTTTTCGATAAACGGGTCGTCCTTGTAGGCGGGCTCGGGCGGCGCGCCTCCCGACCAGTCCAGATGGAAAATCTCCGGGTTGCAGAAAACGTCCGCGCTGTAATAGCTCACCCCGATGGGCACATCCCCCATCAGCGCCACCCCCAGCGCTTCGCAATCCGCCTTCACGGCGGCCCATTGGCCAAAGGCGATCCACTGGACGTATTGAAAATAGCGCGTCCGCCGCTCCAGGGCGCGGCGCAACACCGCCCGCTGTTCGTCCAGCCAGGCCCGGGCCCCGGCCAGCGTCCGCTGCGGCTCCGGCCACTTATCCCACATCTCGGAGCCGCCGTTTTCATCCATCAGCGCCCGGAACAGCGCGTAGCCCTCCAGCCAGGCCGCCTGCTCCTTCGCCCACTTGCGGAACTGGCGCGCGCGGGCCGTTGAACGCTTCCACTCCCGCTCCATAAACCCCTCGAAAGCCGCCTCCAGCAGCCGCCGTTTGAGCGGCTTGACCACGCCGTAGCGCACCGGCCCCTTGCGGAGCGCCTGGAGCGAAACCCCTTTCAGCGCCGCCGCGCAGGCCTCCGGCGTCAGATCCGGCACGGTTTCCGGCGAAAGGGCGAGCGTCGAGGGCTCGATCGCCACGGAGGAAATCGCATTATAGGGGGAATTGTCCGTCCCCGTTTCGTTGACCGGCAAAAGTTGCACCAGCCGGAAGCCGTTTTCCGCCGCCCAACCGGCAAATTGGCGGAGCGATTCGGTATCGCCAATCCCCAAATCCTTTTCCGAACGGAGGGCGAAGAGCGGAGCGAGAATACCGGCGAGCGGGTGATCAGGCGACAGATGCATGGGTCAACAAGAACAAGTTCGCAACCATCGCCAGAACCGAGCCGTTCGGCAAGCCCGCACCATACGATTCTTTTCCCGGGGCGTGCAGGGAAGCGCGCTTTTTTCCATGACGCCGCTGCTCAAAAAACTGCTCGGGATGCACTGGCTTCTCTTCGTGGTCATGCTGGCCCTGGCGGTTTTTGGCGTCATCGCCATCTACAGTTGCACCTACCTGCGCGACAACGCGGCCTACGCCTCCATGTGGCGCAAACAGTCCGTCTGGGTGGCCGCCAGCATCCCCGTCTTCATCGCCACGAGCCTCACCCCCTACCGGTGGATTCGCTGGGGAGCGCTCCCCCTTTATGGCATCTCCGTCGTCTTCCTCGTCATGACCCTCGCGATGGGCGTCTCCAAAGACGGCGCGCGCTGCTGGCTGCACCTGGGGCCCATCCTCTTCCAGCCGGCCCAGCTCGCCGTCGTCTCGGGCATCCTCATCATCGCCCTTTTCCTGACGCAATACGCCCGCATCTCCCCGCCGCTCCAGCTCGTGGCGTGCGGGCTCATCGCCGGGGCTCCCGGCCTGCTCATCCTCATGCAGCCGGACTTGGGCGAATGTCTCGTCTGGATCCCCGTCGTCTTCGCCATGCTCTTCATCGGCCGGATCCCCCTGCGCTACCTGGTCGTCATCGTGCTCCTGGTCGCCTCCGCCCTCCCCGTGGCCTACCATTTTAAGCTGAAGCCCTACCAACAAGCGCGCATCGTCACCTTCATCGACCCCGAGATCGACGCCCGCGGAGCCGCCTGGGCCGTCAACCAATGCCTCATCGCCATCGGTTCCGGCGGCTGGAGCGGCAAGGGGTTCCTCGCCAAAAACAGCCAGGTGGAACTCGGCTACGTCCCCAGCACCACCGTCCCCAACGACTACATCTTCTCCGCCATCGGCGAACAATGGGGCTTCCTGGGCGGCGCCACGCTCGTCGGCGCGTTTGGCCTCCTGCTGGGGTCCTGCCTCCACATCGCCACGCGCGCGGCCGACCGGCTCGGGCTCCTCTTGTGCACCGGCGTGCTCACCCTCCTCTTCGCCCACACCTTCCAGAACATCGGGATGAACCTCGGCCTCCTGCCCGTCACCGGCGTCCCCCTTCCCCTCATCAGCTACAGCGGCTCCTTCGTCTTCATGATCGTCTTCGGCCTCGGGCTGGTCAATAGCGTCTGGGTGCACCGGAAAGACTGATTTTCGCTTCCCGGGAGCCTCTCCCGCCCCGGGTATCTCCGCGAAACCCTGAATTGTTCTTGGCAACCCATTCCCCCCTTGGCTAGGGTCACTTCCTTCCAATGAAGAACCGTCTCCTGCTCCTCGCCCTGGCGCTCTCGAGCGTATGGTGGAGCGTACCCTCGGCGCGCGCACAATTTGGCAGCTTTGGAGATATCCCCATCGAAATCACCTGCGAAGGCGAAACCCGCTTCGTAGGCGGCGTCGCCATTGCCGAAAACAACGTCATCATCCACTACGGCGACATCTCCGTCTACGCGGACTACGTTCAATACAACCCCGAAACCCGCGACGTCCTGGCCATCGGCAACGTCCGGCTCTACCGCGACGGCAAACTCGTCGAAGGCGACCGCGTCCTCTACAACCTGGAGACCAAGGTGCTGCGCAGCAACGGCTTCCGCACCAGCAGCCACCCCTTCTTCACCAAGGGGGAGACCGTCAACTCCCTCACGCAAGGCAGCGGCTACGAAGCCCGCGACGTCATCG
This sequence comes from Chthoniobacteraceae bacterium, assembly GCA_028714515.1. GTDB lineage: Bacteria > Verrucomicrobiota > Verrucomicrobiia > Chthoniobacterales > Chthoniobacteraceae > UBA695. The sequence goes on from JAQTMF010000164.1 coordinate 6,790, forward strand.
TCACCACCAGCGACTCCAGCAAGCCGGACTACAGAATCAAGGCCGGCACCGCCCGCATCCACCCCAACGAATACATCACCCTCTCCAACGTCTCCCTGTACGTCGGCGCGACCCGGGTCTTCTGGTTCCCCTACATCTACCAATCCCTCAAACAAGACGCGGGCTTTAACTTCACCCCCGGCTACAGCAGCGACTGGGGCAGCTACCTCCTCACCCGCTACGGCATCCCGCTCACCGACAACATCCACGGCGCCTTCCTCCTGGACCTCCGCAGCGCGCGGGGCGTCGCCACC
>JAQTMF010000165.1 GCA_028714515.1 Chthoniobacteraceae bacterium
GATATCCACGTCCACCATGCGGCCGATGAGGCTCTCGTCGCCCTCAAAGAGGACGATTTTGTTGCCGCGCGTGCGTCCGGTGAGACGGGCGGCGTTGTGCTTGCTGGGCCCTTCGCAGAGGACCTCCAGCCGGGAGCCGACAAGGGTATCGAGCTTCTCTTTAATGATGGCGTTGGTCCGCTCCAGCAGGTCGAGATTGCGCGCCTCCTTGACGGGCTCCTCCACTTGATCGGAGAGGGCGGCGGCGGGCGTGTCGCGGCGCGGGGAATAGCGGAAAATGAAGGCGTTGTCGAAGCGGACCTCCTCGGCGACGCGCCGGGTGGCTTCGTAGTCGGCATCCGTCTCGCCGGGGAAGCCGACGATGATGTCGGTGGTGATGGCCAGGTCGGGCCGCACGGCGCGCATCTTGCGCACCAGCTCCAGGTAGCCGGAAGCGGTGTATCCCCGGTGCATGGCTTTGAGAATGCGGTCGGAGCCGGATTGCAGGGGAAGGTGAACGTGCTCGGCCAGCTTGGGCAGCCGCCCGAAGGCTTCGATGAGGTCGGCCCGGTAGCCGATGGGATGCGGAGAGGTGAACCGCAGCCGCCGGAGCCCCTCCACCGCGTGGACGGCTTCCAGCAACTGCACAAAGGGGCTTTTCCCGTCCGCCGCCGGGAACTCGTGGCGGCCGTAGAGATTGACGATCTGGCCCAGCAGCGTGACTTCCTGCACGCCGCGCGCGACGAGGCTCTCCACCTCGCGGACAATCTCCGGGATGGCGCGGCTGCGTTCCTGGCCGCGCGTCTGCGGGACGATGCAGAAGGTGCAGCGCATGTTGCAGCCTTGCATCACGGAGACAAAGGCGGAGCTTTGATGGGAGCGCACGGCGTGATCGCGGATCGCCTCTTGCGAGCCCTCCTCCAGGCCGACATCCACGATGGAAGAGCGGGCGTCGTCCATGGACTGCGAGCGCTTGCGGGCGAGGAGTTCCTCCACGTAATCGGCCACGCGGTGGAATTTTTGGGTTCCGGCAACCAGGTCCACCCCCACGTCGCGGGCCAGCTCGGCCCCGCGGCTCTGGGCCATGCAGCCCAGGAAACCGAACACCTTCCCCTCGCCTTTGTGTTGATGGGCCAGCAGGCGCATCTTGCCCAGGGCCTTCTGCTCGGCCATGTCGCGCACGCTGCACGTGTTCAGCAGGATCACATCGGCCGCGTTTTCATCCAAGGTCATCTCAAAACCGCGCGCGACGAGCATCTGCGCGACTTGCTCGGAGTCGCGCTCGTTCATCTGGCATCCGTAGGTTTTGATGAGGACTTTGGGCATGGGCTAAAGCGGGGCGGCAGTGTAACCGCCCGTCGGGAAAGTGCAAGGGCGCAGCGAGGGGGACCAAGAGCAACGAACGGGTCCGCGCTCGACTCGCGGGAGCCGCTGTGATACGGCGTCAGCCCATGACCGGCATCCTGCGAGCATTCACGGAACAGTTTTCCACACGGTGGCGCGCGAACACCCCCGGCTATTTCAGGGCCTTCGCCCCCTATCTCGCCGTTGCCTTTTTCGCGGCGGCCGCGGATTTCTGGTCAACCTACGCCACGATGCTGTCCCTCGGGGTCGAAAGCGAACTGCATCCGGCGATACGCCTCGTGAGCCACGTGTTCGGGGCGTTTCTGGGCCCCCTCCTGGGCAAGGTTGTTCAATACGCCGCTCTCGTCGCGGTGACCATCTTGTGGCGGCCCTACGCCCGGATCATCTTCCTTCCGGTGATCGTGCTCTACCTCTACGCCGCATGGTTTAATCTCTGGGGCAACGAGCTTTACACGCCGCTGTTTGCGAAGCTGCTGCTTCGATTCACGGGCCAGTAAAACCGGCGGCGAAGCACCCTACTTCCCGGGCACAAGCGGGAGTTCCACTTTGAGATCCTCGCGGCTCGGGAAAAAGGCGGTGACGGTGTAGTGCCCGCCGGAATGCAAGTCCCGCGTGGCAAGGGAGGCCCGGTATTCCACGTGCTCGCCGGGGTTGATGCCAACGATGCTCGGCGTGGACTCGAAGAGCTGGTCTTCGCTCCATTGCACCAGCGTATTGCCCGCCACGTCGCGCAGGAGCAGCTCGAAGCGCTGCGTGGTCGGGAACTCCAGTTGCACGAACCGCTTGGAGACATTGGTCAGGCGCAGGGAAACTTCGATCCGCCGCGTTTCGCCCAGGCTGACGGGGAAGGGCTCCATGCGGAGGGTCAACTCCAGCCCGCGTGTCTTGAGAGATTTCTGCGCCGCCAGGTCCTTTGAAGACCTGGAACCGCTGTGAAAGCCGGGAACCCAGCTCACCGCGCGGTTTGCAACACCGCGTGCAGTCTGGCATCCCGCCAATCCCGACAAGCCGATCCCCATGGCGACGCCCAAAGCCAACAAATCATAACGCATACGCACGCGCACAGTCATAAACAATGCAACACGGAGTTGCAAATCGCATTTGCACAGCGCAGATTGCCCGCCATGCGTTCTCTGCGTTTCCTCCTCCCCCTGCTTGCCCTCGCGCTGATGGCGGGCACCAGCAAACCCAAAGTCACGATCCGCTTCCACACAGAGGCCCATTCCAGTTCGGGCTCCCAATTCACCGTATCCGCCACCGATCCCGATTCCTCGCGGCCGATCACGCTCTCAAAGTTCGCCGAAATCTCCGAGAACGACGTCGTGGCGATCTTCCCCTTCCCGGCTTCCGACGGCACCATCGGCTGCTCGTTCAGGCTCGACAACCACGGCCGGATCGCCCTCGATTCGCTTTCGCAGGAATACCACGGCACGCTCCTCTTCGCCTTTGTCAACGCCCGGCCCGTGGCGGCCATGCTGATTGACCGGAGAGTGGCGGACGGCGTCGTAACGATTCCGCGCGGGCTGCGGCCGGAAGAGATCGAGGCGATGCGAAAAGCCTTCCCGGTCCTGGGAGAGAAAAAAGGCAAGGGAGCCAAAAAAGCAAGCGCGGCGACATCGGCGGAAATCGTAGTCCCCCCGCCCCTCCAACTTTCCGGGGACTAACCCCCCCAGGAAACGTTTGGCGGCATTCCATTGCGGCATTCTCGTTCCCAAGCTCCGTATCTGTTTAGCCAGGAGGTAGGAAGCGCGAATCAAGAGAAAGAACCCCGAAGGGGTTCCAGACGTTAGCCGGTGGTTGAGGCGCGGCCACGCGCCGACACCACCGGAACAGGTTCGCAATGAAAATCACCCCGGAAGGGGTGGCAGCGGTTCTACCACCCCTTCCGGGGTGAGATAAACGTCTCAAGCATACCGGGGGTGTCGCTTCGCTCGACCCCCGGCTACCCTCTTTCAATCCTTCGGATTGATTTCCTTTTTTCCCGCTAAACAGATACCAAGCTCCAGCTTGGGAACGCGCTTGTCTTCAAAGCTCCAGCTTCGCGACGGGTAAACAGCAGCCAGTGCCCGGCATTTTCAGAATGCCCGCAGCCATGGCTCGCTTGGGGTTCCTACTTGCCGGTGCGCTTGAGGACGGAGGTCATCTTGGCAACCTTCTGCCGCATCACCTTGCCCATCTTGAATTTGACGGTGGCCCGCTCCGGGATGTCATAACGGCTGCCGGGCTCGTTGGGATTGCGCCCCACGCGCGGCTTGGTCAGCCGGATTTCGAAGACGCCGAAGTTGCGCAGTTCCACGTCGTTGCCGTCGGCGAGTGACTCCGTAATGTAGTCGAGGGTTTTCTGGATGACTTCGAAGACCTGGGTCTGCACCACGCCGGTTTCGTTGCTGATCCGAACTACCAAATCCCTTTTCGTCAAATTCCCCATAGCAAGGTGAAAATTACTGCCGCTCCGGGCTTCCGAGCAAGCGGATATTTGCCGAAAATCGTGAAAAGTGGGTGAAAATGATGCGGTTACGCCTTCCGGACCCGTCCGGCGGCCCACCGCAACGGCGCGTTGCCCAGCGCGCCCACGATTCCCCAAAAGAAAATGCGGCGGACCTCCGGGCGCGGGACTTTGACCCGAACGGCCGTTTCCAGCGGCCGGGAACGCTCCATCCGCGCCACCGTGCGCACCCCCAGCGCCCACGGCAGGAAGCAGGCCAGCCGGATCCGCCACGGACGGATGGCCTCGATATAGGCAAACCCGTCGGCCAGCCGCTCGCGGGTCCGCTCCATCCAGCGGTCACAGACGGCCCGGGCGGCGGCGGGATCGGCGCGCAACGCCTCGGGAGAAACGGGCAATTCGGCGGCGGGAAGGTAGCAGCGCCCCTGGACAAGGTCGGCCGGGGCGTCGCGGAGAATGTTCACCAATTGCAGCCCCTGGCCAAAGGAGGCCCCCAGCCGGGCGAGCGCCTCGGGTTCGACGCCGGGGGCATACCGGGGGAGGTGGAGCAGGCAGATCCGGGTCCAAAAAACGCCGACGCACCCGGCGACGCGGTAGGTGTAGTCTTCGAGTTCCCCGGCGGTGGCCAGCGCCCGGACGGCGGGGCCCTCGCCCAGCGCAAAGCGGGTCAAATCCAGCGCCTGCCCCTCCAGGATCACCCGCAAAACAGCAACGATCTCCTCCCGGTCGGCCCGCGAGGCCTCCGCGAGCGCTTCCCAGAGAGAGGGAATCGTGGCCAGGAGGGCGCGCTCGGCGGGATCGGGCACGCCGGACGCGAAGGAAGAGAGATCCGGGGGCGGCAACCCGGGGGCGGCCAACGCCTCGCCCATGCAACGCAAAGCTTCCAGCCTGGCGGCGGGCGAAGCCTCCGCGCTGTCGGCCACGGTATCGCTGGCGCGCGCCAGCAAATATCCCAGGCCCACGGGCGTACGCAAAGCGGGCGGCAGCACCCGGATCGTCAGGTAAAACGATCGGGATACCGCCGCCAACAGCTTATCGAGCCCCTGCCGCATTCCGGCAGTTAACCCGGAATACTACAGCAAGGCAAGCGAACGCAGCGTCCGGGCGTCCAGGTCTCCCGTGATGGGGAGCCGGCAGTCGGCCTGCCACGCGCGGATGGCCGCGCGGGATTGCGGCCCCAGCACGCCGTCGCACACGCCGCGATAGTACCCTTTCCCGGCCAGGACGCGCTGGGCGTCCACGGCGACGCTATTGCCCGCCACCGGGCGGCCCACGACGACGGGAGCCGAGTCATAGTAGGAAGGGCCATAGTAAGGATCGCCATAGTAAGGCCCGTAATAAGGGCCATAGTAGGGCGCGGGAACGACGAGCGGGAATCCGATCCCGACGCTCCAGCGTCCGCCGCCGTGATAGCCGCCACGATAACCGCCGTGGCCATGCCAGTCGGCCATCGCCGGAAGAGCCAGAAGGCCCAGTGCCGCCACCGTCAGGGAAACAGATTTGAGGAAACGCATAGGTGAGTGATTTTGATGAACTAGACGCGCCGGGCCGCCGGTTTATTCAATCCGGGAAAAAGCACCGGCGCATCAGAATTGAGCCTACTGTTGCATAATGTCAAACAACTGCAACACCCTATCCCCGGCCCCTTCGGCCGCTCTTGTGTAAATACCTGGTATTCCGCCTCCGGGAAAAAAATTCCCAAAAAATTCGAACATCTCCCGGAGTGCTTTGTCGAAAAAAACCAAATGCGCCCCATGGCGGTGCGCCTCTCTGGAGGTTTGCCGCATTCCGGGGTGCTTTTCCTTCCCAAGGCATGATTAAAGTTCGAAACCTCAAAAAACATTTCGGACCGAAAGCCGCCGTCAACGGCGTTTCCTTCTCGGTCGAAAAAGGCGAGGTGCTCGGCTTCCTCGGGCCCAACGGCGCCGGGAAATCGACCACCATGCGCATGATCACCGGATTCATTCCCCCCACCGATGGCGACATCAGCGTGGGCGGATTTGATGTGAGCGAAAACCCCATCGCCGCCAAGCGGCTGATCGGCTACCTGCCCGAAAACGCCCCGGCCTATTCCGACATGACGGTGGCCGGGTTCCTCGGCTTCGCGGCCGAACTGCGCGGTCTCTTTGGCGAGGCCAAGCGCAAGGCGGTGCACCGCGTCATCGAGATGTGCTTCCTGGAGCCGGTCATCCACCAGAGCATCGAGACGCTCTCCAAAGGCTACAAGCACCGCACCTGCTTCGCGCAGTCGATCCTGCACGACCCGGAGGTGCTCATCCTGGACGAGCCGACCGACGGCCTCGACCCGAACCAGAAGCACGAAGTCCGCACGCTCATCCGCGCCATGGGCGAAAAGAAGGCGATCATTTTCTCGACGCATATTTTGGAAGAAGTGGAGGCGGTCTGCTCGCGGGCGATCATCATCGACCGCGGCGTGGTCGTCGCCAACGGAACGCCCGCCGAGCTGAAACGCCGCTCCGGCAAAGCCGGGAACGTCACCCTGCGGCTCGCGGGGAACCTCTCCGCGCCGGCCGTGGCGGCCAAGATCAACGCCCTGCCCGGCGTGCAAACCAGCACGGCGCTCTCGGAAACGCCGCTCGCGCTCTCCGTCACGCCGTGCAAGGACGGCAACGCCGCCGGCGGCGCGCTCGCCCGCTCCCTCTTCGACCTCGCCAAACGCGAGGCGTGGGAAGTGGAGGAACTCCACACGGAGGAAGGCCGTCTCGACGAAGTCTTCCACAACATCACCCTCGGCGATAAAGCGACCCAAGCGGCAACCCAGGAGGCGGCCCAATGAACCCCAGCGCATTCCGTCATATATTGACCATCGCCAAACGCGAAATCGCGGGCTTCTTCGCCTCGCCCATCGCGTATATCTTCATCGTGATCTTCCTGCTCCTGGCGGGCTTCTTCACGTTCATGGTCTCCGGCTGGTTCTCCATGGGCCAGGCAAGCCTCGGCGGCTTCTTCATGTGGCACCCGTGGCTCTACCTGTTCCTCGTCCCGGCCGTCGGCATGCGGATGTGGAGCGAGGAGCGCCGCCTGGGAACCATCGAGCTGCTTTTGACGATGCCGATCACGCCGTGGCAGGCCATCGCGGGCAAGTTCCTCGCCGCGTGGGCCGTTCTCGGCCTCGCGCTCGTGCTCACGTTCCCGATGGTCCTCACCGTGAACTTCCTGGGGCACCCGGATAACGGGATCATCCTCGCCGCCTACCTCGGCAGCTTCCTGATGGCGGGGGCCTACCT
>JAQTMF010000166.1 GCA_028714515.1 Chthoniobacteraceae bacterium
CCTCCCGCTGGCCCGGTGTCCCCTGGTTTTCTGGCCCTGCATGGCGGCCCTTGCCTATACGGTGAAGCCCTTCTTTTTTCTCGTCTTCCCCTGCGTCTCCCTCGCCACGGCGGCCGTCGTCGCCCGTCTCGCCAGCCGCCCCGCCGCACCGGCCACCGCGCCCGGGTTCCTGGGCCGGGTGCTGGGAGAGATCGGCGTCATCAGCTACAGCATCTATCTCCTGCACGGGCCGCTGCTCGCGTTCGCGGCGAAAGCCCTCCGCGCGGCGTTCCCGGCGCACGGCTTTTCGCCCGTGGAAATGGGCGGCTGCCTGGCGCTCTTCTGCGCGGCCCTCTTTGCCGTCTCCTGGCTTTTCTACCGCTGGGTGGAGCTGCCGGGCATCGGCCTTGGGAAAGGGGTCCTCAAGAGAATGCAGCCCGAACCGGCGCCCGCTTCCCGATGCAATGCCTCGAAAGCGTGACGGCGTTACATCAAGCCGAGCAAAAGCGCCACGGAATGATAGAAGGTGAAACCGGCCGGGATCAGAAAAACGACCGTGGCGGTGTTGACTAGCGAGGCCGCCTCGCGGGGCCGGGCAATGCAGGAGGTGATCAAAAACGCCGCGCCCAACGCGCCCAGCGTGAGCGCTGCGCTGGTCACGATCCAGCCCCTCATGCTCAGCGTAAAGGTGATGCCTCCCTGGCTTGGATACACCGGCAGGGCGCGCGCTATGCAGAAATACACCGCATGGATGGCGGTCGAACCGAAAGCCGCGACACACGCCGCTACGGCAAGTATTTTCTGAGGAGCCCTGCCCATGGGGCAAACGCCTAAACCAGGCGCACCTTTTTGCTCCCCTTCTCGATCTTGCCGATCGGGCGGCCGCGGGTGAGCAGGACGGTCTCGCGGGCGTCTTTTTCGGAGACGACGAGCGTCATGCCGATGCCCATGTTGAAGACTTGATACATCTCGGCGGCGTCCACTTTGCCGTTCTCCTGGAGGACCTGGAAGAGCGCGGGGACTTTCCACTTTTTGGTGTCGATCACGGCGTCGCAATCCTCGGGGAGCACGCGCGGGAAGTTATCGACCAAGCCGCCGCCGGTGATGTGGGCGATGCCCTTGACAAGCCCCTCGGGCAGCGTGGCCAGGAGCGGCTGGTAGTTGCGGTGGACACGCAGGAGTTCCTCGCCGATGGGTTTGGTGACGCCGGGCAGTTTGGCGTCGAGCTTCAGGCCCATGGTCTCGAAGAGGATTTTGCGGGCCAGCGAGTAGCCGTTGGTGTGGAGGCCGTTGGAGGGGAGGCCGATCACGACGTCGCCGGGCTTGATCTTGGAGCCGTCGATGATCTTTTTGCGGTCCACGATGCCGACGATGGTTCCCGCGAGATCGTATTCGCCGGGGTGATACATGCCGGGCATCTGCGCGGTTTCGCCGCCGATGAGGGCGCATCCGCCCGCCTTGCACGCTCTGGCGAAGCCGGAGAGGATTTGTTCAAAAACGTCGGGCTCCAGTTTTTCCGCCCCGATGTAGTCGAGGAAAAAGAGGGGGCGCGCGCCGAGCACGGCGATGTCGTCGATGCAGTGGTTGACGAGGTCCGCGCCGACGGTGTCGTGGCGGCCGGTGGCGAAGGCGATTTTGAGTTTCGTGCCGACGCCGTCCACGCTAGAGACGAGGACGGGATCTTTCATCCCCTTGAAGTCGGCTTTGAAGAGACCGCCGAAGGCGCCGATCTTGCTCAGCACTTCCGGGCCATGGGTAACTTTCACCATGCTCTGAATGCGGCTTTTCACGGCGTTGCCGAGGTCAACGTCCACTCCGGCCTGGGCGTAGGCTTTCTTGGAGGGGGTGGCGGGCTGTTTGGCTGGTTTGTTGGCCATATAAGAAGAAGAGTTATCCGCAGATTACGCAGATTTTCGCCGATTCAGAAAGGAAGAAAACAGGCGCGAGAGACGGATTTGAAAAATCCGCGCTCCTCTGCGAAATCTGCGGACGGTTTCTTTACTGCTGGGGAAAAAGTTCCGGTTGGGGCTGGGGTTCGACGAGCTGGTTTCTCCGGTTCTGCCGCCGTTCCATGATGAATTTGTCGAGCTTGGGATCGACGGGCACGGGGTAGTCACCGTTGAAGCAGGCCAGGCAGAAGCGGGAGGCGGTTTTCTCGGTGGCGCGGACCATGCCTTCGATATCGAGGTAGCCGATGGAATCGGCCCCAAGATATTCGCGGATCTGGTCGATGGTGCACTGGTTGGCGAGCAGGTTGGCAGGATCGGGGAAGTCGATGCCGTAGTGGCAGGCGTGCCGGTGGGGCGGACACGAGATGCGCATGTGGACTTCGGCGGCTCCGGCTTCGCGCAGGTTGACGACGCGGGCGCGGGCGGTGGTGCCGCGCACGATGGAGTCGTCCACGACGACGACGCGCTTGCCTTTGACGGCCTCTTTGATGAGGTTCAATTTCACCCGCACGTTGAAGTCGCGGATCAACTGCGTGGGCTGCAGGAAGGTGCGCCCGATGTAGTGGTTGCGGACGAAGGCGTGCTCGTAGGGGATGCCCAGGGCCTCGGCGAACCCGAGGGCGGCGTAGTTGCCGCTGTCGGGCACGGGGACGACGAGATCGGCCTCGACGGGGTGGAGCCGGGCGAGTTCGCGCCCCATGGCGGTGCGGACTTTCGCGACGTTGATGTCGTCGATGATGCTGTCGGGCCGCGCGAAGTAAACGTACTCGAACATGCAGAACGCGCGCTTGGCGGCCTGGAAGGGGAATTCGGAGCGGACGCCGTTTTCGTCGATGATGACGACTTCGCCGGGCTCGATCTCGCGGATGAATTCCGCGTGGATCAAATCAAAGGCGCACGTCTCGGAGGAGAGGATGTAGGCGCCGTCGAGCTTGCCCAACACGAGGGGGCGGAAGCCGAACGGATCGCGCACGCCGATGATCTCGCGCTCGCCCATCATGACGAGGGAGAAGGCTCCCTGGACGCGGCGCAGGGCGGAGAGCACGCCGCCCTGGGTGCTCGGCTGGGCCAGCAGATGGACGATAATCTCGCTGTCCACGGTGGTCTGGAAGATGGACCCGTCCTGCTCCAATTCGTCGCGCAGGACGCCCGCGTTGACGAGGTTGCCGTTGTGACCGATGGCGATCTGCCCCCGGGCGCAATCGACGACCAGCGGCTGCGCGTTTTTGATGTTGCTGGACCCCGTGGTGGAGTAGCGAACGTGGCCGATGGAGCGGTTGCCTTTGAGTTTTTCGAGATCCGGCGGGGTGAAGACCTGGGAGACAAGCCCCATGCCTTTGTGGACGACGAACGGGGCGTTGGGGCCGCTGGCGGTGACGATGCCCGCGCTCTCCTGCCCGCGATGTTGCAGGGCGAAGAGCCCGTAGTAGGTCAGGACGGCGGCATTGGGGTGGTTGAACACCGCAAAAACGCCGCATTCATCTTTGGGCCGGATGGGTTGTTGGGACATGCTTGAGATAAAGGTTACGCCATACAGGCCGCGATGGAACCGCGCCACGTGGATTGCAGGTCGGCGACGTTCCAGCGGGTTTCCGCGCCGTCGGCTTTGAGCCCTAGCTGCGCGCCGCCGACGGTGCCGATGCGGCGGGCCGGGATGCCTTTTTCGTGCGCGAAGACGAGAACAGCCTCCGCGTCTTCTGGCTTCGCGGAAACCACGACGCGCGTCTGGGATTCGTTGAAGAGAAGGACTTCCGGGGCGAGGCCCGTCGTGCCAAAGTCGATTTCCGCGCCGATGGTTTGCGTGCCGCAGAAGCAGCTTTCGGCCAGTGTGACGGCCAGGCCGCCTTCGGCGCAGTCGTGGGCGCTTGCAAGGAGACCACGCCCGATCAATCCGCGCAGGGTATTGTGTAAAGCGCGTTCGCGTTCGAAGTTGATGCGCGGGGGAATCCCTTCCTTGCGTCCGAAAAGGACTTTCAAGTAGTGGGAACCGCCCATTTCGTCGCCCAGCTCGCCGAGCAGGATCACGGTGTCGCCCGCGTTCTTGAAGGAGCTGGTGGTGACGTGGCTCTCGTCTTTGATGATGCCGACCATGGCGATGGTGGGCGTCGGGTCGATGGCCCCCGCCGGGTTCTCGTTGTAGAGGCTGACGTTGCCGCCGGTGACGGGGGTGTTAAAAGCCGCGCATCCTTCGGCGATGCCTTCGACGCACTCGCGCAGTTGCCAGAAGTTCTCGGGTTTGTGCGGGTTGCCGAAATTGAGGTTGTCGGTGACGGCCAGCGGGATGGCTCCGGAGCAGGCAAGGTTGCGGGCGGCTTCGGCCACGGCGAGACGGGCTCCTTCACGAGGATCGAGCAGGCAGTAGATGGCGTTGCAGTCGCTGGTGGAGGCGAGGATTTTATTGGCCTCGCGGACGATGAAGACGGCGGCGTCGGAGCCGGGGAGGACCATGGTGCCGTCGCGCACCATGTGGTCGTATTGGCGGTAGACCCATTCCTTGGAGGCGATGGAGGGATCGGCGAGGAGCTTGCCGAGGGCCAGGCTGACATCCGTTTTCGGGATTTCGCACAGCGGCGCGGGAGCCGGTTTGGCTTGCGTCTCGCGGTGGTAAATGGGGGCTTCGTCGGCGAGCTGGCGGGCCGGGATTTCGGCCACGGTGACTTCGCCCACTTTGACGCGCATCATGCCGTCGTCTTTGACGGTGCCGACTTCGGCGTAGGGGAGGTCCCATTTCTCGAAGATCCGGCGGACGATGTCCTCTTTGCCTTTTTCGACGATGATGAGCATGCGCTCCTGCGACTCGCTGAGCATGATCTCGTAGGGGGTCATGCCGACTTCGCGCTTGGGCACTTTCTCCAGGTCGATCTCGACGCCGGTGTTGCCTCGGCTGGCGGTTTCGCAGGTGGAGCAGGTCAACCCCGCCGCGCCCATGTCCTGGATGCCCGCGACGGCGTCGGTGGTGAGCAGTTCAAGGCAGGCTTCGAGGAGAAGTTTTTCTTTGAAGGGGTCGCCCACCTGGACGGCGGGGCGGTCTTGCTTCGATTCCTCGGTCAGTTCGCGCGAGGCGAAGGCCGCGCCCGCGAGGCCGTCGCGTCCGGTTTCCGCGCCGACGTAGAAGACGGGGTTGCCGATGCCCTTGGCCGCGCCGCGGGCGATTTCCTCGTGCTTCAGGACGCCGAGGCAGAGGACGTTGACGAGCGGGTTCCCTTCGTAGCTGTCGTCAAAGTAGACCTCGCCGCCGATGGTGGGGATGCCGATGCAGTTGCCGTAGTGGGCGATGCCCGCGACGACGCCCGAGAAGAGGCGGCGGTTGGTTTTGGCGGAGGCGCTGTCGCCGGTGATGGAGCCGAAGCGCAGGGAGTTGAGGTTGAACACGGGCCGCGCGCCCATGGTGAAGATGTCGCGAATGATGCCGCCGACGCCGGTGGCCGCGCCCTGGAAGGGCTCAATGGCGCTCGGGTGGTTGTGGCTCTCCATCTTGAACGCGATGGCCCAGCCGTCGCCCACGTCGATGACGCCCGCGTTTTCCTCGCCTGCCTTGACCAGCACGGTGGGGCCGGTGGTGGGGAATTTTTTCAATTCCGGCTTGGAGTTTTTATACGAGCAATGCTCGCTCCACATGACGGAGAAGATGCCCAGCTCGGTGAAGTTCGGCTTGCGGCCCAGGATTTTCTGGATGAGGGCGTATTCGTCCGGCGTGATGCCGTGTTTGGCGATGACGGCCGGGGTGATTTCTGGGTCTGGCGGAAGGCTGACGGCGGTGGTGTTCACGGGAAAAAGAAAGGGATTATCCGCAGATGACGCAGAGGGACGCAGATTTTTCGGAAGGAGGAAAAAGGAAGCTCAAGCGCATCGGAATAAGGTTTTGTTTTTAATCTGCGGAAATCTGCGAAATCTGCGAAATCTGCGGTTAAAAGTCTTAAGCGACGGCGCGAACGCCCAAATGGTTGAGGATGGATTGGAAAATGACGTTGCCGTCTTCGCTGCCGAGCCGGGCTTCGCACGCCCGCTCGGGGTGGGGCATCAGGCCGAACACGTTGCGCTTGGCGTTGCAGATGCCCGCGATGTTGTTGAGCGAACCGTTCGGGTTTGCGGCCTCGGAGACGACCCCCTGGGCGTCGCAGTAGCGGACGAGGATCTGCCGGTTGGCGTTGAGTTCCTCCAGCGTGGCTTCGTCGGCGGTGTAGTTGCCCTCGCCGTGGGCGATGGGGATGTTGAGCACCTGGCCCGGCTTGGCCTGGTTGAGGAAGGGGTTGTCGCAAGCGCCTACGCGCAGGAAGCGGTGTTCGCAGATGAAGTGGAGATCGCGGTTGCGCACCAGCGCGCCGGGGAGGAGCCGGGACTCGGTCAACACCTGGAAGCCGTTGCAGATGCCGATGAGGAGGCCGCCGTTTTCGGCGTAATCCACCACGGCCTTCATGATGGGCGAGAACCGGGCGATGGCTCCGCAGCGCAGATAGTCGCCATAGGAGAAGCCGCCGGGCAGGACGACAAGATCATAGCCTTTGAGGCTGGATTCCTTATGCCAAACGTAGTCGGTGGGCACGCCGAAGACGCGCTGCAAGGCATAATGACAGTCCTGGTCGCAATTGGACCCTGGAAAACGGATGACGGCGGCTTTCATGGGAAAGGGAGCAACAATACCACGGATGGCGGAAGTGTCGCGGGGTGTTTTTTTAACCCTGGATCTCCAGGGTGTAGTCTTCGATGACCGGGTTGGAGAGGAGGTCGGCGCAAATCTCGTGCAGCCGGGCTTCGGCCGCCTTGGCGTCGAGACCGGCGTCATCGAGTTCGATCTCCATGACTTTGCCGATGCGGACGGATTTGACCTGGGGGAAGCCGTGGGTGGCGATGGCGTTCCTTACCGCCACTCCCTGTGGGTCGAGAACGCTCTTTTTGGGCATGACGGTGACTCTGGCTTTCATAGGTCCGGCAAAGATGGAAAAGCGGGGTCCAAAGTTCAACCCCGAAATTCTGTTTTCCGCCCCCGGGAGGCATCCGCAAGAGAGGGGAGGCGCGAAAAAGTTCTCTTTGCCTCGTTCACAAGTTGAACTTGGGAACGTTTGACTTCTGGTACGTTCTT
>JAQTMF010000167.1 GCA_028714515.1 Chthoniobacteraceae bacterium
CTACGGCCGCATCATCATCATGACCGATGCCGACGTCGACGGCTCCCACATCTGCACCCTGCTCCTGACCTTCTTCAACCGGCAGATGCCCGAACTCGTCCGGGCAGGCAAAATCTACATCGCCCAGCCGCCGCTCTACCAAATCAAGCGCCGCAAGCGCGAGGAATACGTCGACGGCGACGTGCAACTCAACCGGATCCTTATCTCCCTCGCCCTGGAGGACGTCCGCCTCCGCAGCGTGTCCGACAAAAAAGAATTCAGCTCCACGCAGCTCAAAGAAATCCTCGACCTGCTCGGGCAGCTCGACAAATTCAGCGAATCCGTCCGGCGGCACGGCGGCACCTTCGAGGACTACCTCGCCCAGCGCGACCTCAAGACCGGCAAACTGCCCACCTACATCGTCAAAGTCCGCGACGGCAACGAAGAAAGCGTCTTCTACTTCCACGACGAAGACGAAGTGCGCGGCTTCCACCTCCAAAACCTCGACCTCGGCCTCTTTGACGACGAGACCGAAGGCGAAACGGAGGGCGACGCCAACGCCGCCACGCCAACGCCGCGCGGCAACGGGCACAACCGCCGCCGGGGACGGCTCGTGGAACTGCACGAAACCGCCTCGCTCCAGAAACTGATCGCCGAACTCGCCCACAAGGGGTTCAAAATCGAGCACTACTCCGACGCGGACCACCCCATCTTCGAACTCCTCGAAGGCGACGGGGAAAAAGCCAGCGTCACGCCCATCTTCGCCATCCCGCAGATCCTGCAAAACATCCGGGACATCGGCCGGCGCGGCGTCCAAATCAAACGATTCAAGGGACTGGGCGAAATGAACGCCAAGGAACTCTTCGACACCACGATGAACCCCGACAAACGGAAAATGCTTCGCGTGGAACTCAACGAAACCAACGCCGTCGAGGCCGACAAAATGTTCACCATCCTCATGGGCGAACTGGTCGAACCCCGCCGCGCCTTCATCGAAGACAACGCGCTCAACGTGCGGAACTTGGACGTGTAGGCGACAGGATTCCCAAAATCAATGACCACGGAAACCCGCGATGAACTGACAGAACGAGTGATTGGACTCGCGATGAAAGTTCACCGCGCCCTGGGGCCGGGATTCGTGGAGTTTGTTTACCGCAACGCGCTAATCCATGAACTGCGGAAAGCCGCCATCGCCGTCGAAGCTGAAAAACCGCTAAAGGTTCATTACGAAAATGTGATCGTTGGCGAATTCAACGCCGATCTAGTGGTCGCTAACTGGCTCATATGTGAACTAAAAGCGGTAAGCACACTTATTATTGACCACGAGATACAGCTCATTAATTACCTAAGCGCGGTTAACCACGAGTTCGGGCTCTTGATCAATTTCGGCGCGAAAAGCCTGCAAGTGAAAAGAAAATATAAACGGCGCATATCAGATAATGAACCGCCGGACCTTCATACGTAGAATTTTTCAACAGGATTAACATGATTTTTCAGGATTTACGAGATTCCATAAGAGCCTTCCGATTGCGGATCAGGCCAAAATTTCTGTATCAGAATCCCGTTAATCTTCTCTAATCCTGTAAATCCTGTTAAAAAATCGACGCCGCGCTGACGGAAAAAACTCACCATTTATCCTGTCTAAAATTCCCATTTCCCGATGTATACCCTTAACGAAAAAGTTGAGCCGATCAACGTAGCCGAGGAGATGAGCAAGTCGTTCCTCGACTACTCGATGTCCGTCATCATCTCGCGCGCCCTGCCTGACGCCCGCGACGGCCTGAAGCCCTCCCAGCGGCGCATTCTGTTGGCGATGAACGACTTGTCGCTCTACCCCAACCGGCAACATCGTAAATGCGCCAAGATTTGCGGTGACACCAGCGGCAACTACCATCCCCACGGCGAAGCCATCGTCTACCCCACCCTCGTCCACATGGCCCAGCCCTGGGCCATGCGCGACTGTCTCGTGGACGGCCAGGGGAACTTCGGCTCCGTCGAAGGCGACCCGCCCGCCGCCATGCGTTACACGGAAGCCCGCATGACCCACCTGGGCGCGGCCCTGATGGACGACATGGACAAGGACACCGTCGATTTCGTCCCCAACTACGACGAAACCCGCACGGAACCGACCGTGCTCCCCGCCGCGTGGCCCAACCTCCTCGTCAACGGCGGCACCGGCATCGCCGTCGGCATGGCCACCAACATGCCCCCGCACAACCTCCTCGAAGTCGTCGAAGGCATCTGCGCGCAGGTGGACAACCCCGACATCACCGTCGAGCAACTGCGGCAATTCATCAAAGGCCCCGACTTCCCCACCGGCTGCACCATCTGCGGAACGGCGGGCATCAAAAGCTATAGCGAAACCGGCCGCGGCAGCATCAAAGTGCGCGGCAAAGCGGGCGTGGAACCGCTCAAAAACGGCCGCGAACAGATCGTCATCACCGAGATCCCCTACAACGTCAACCGCGCCGTCCTCGTCGAGCGGATCGCGGAACTGGTGAACGAAAAAGTCCTCACCGAGATCAGCGCCATCCGCGACGAATCCGACGAGAACACGCGCGTCGTCATCGAGCTGAAGCGCGACGGCAACCCCAACGTCGTCATCAACAACCTTTACAAACACACGGCGATGGAAAGCTCCTTCGCCGTCACGATGCTCGCCATCGACCACGGGCGGCCCAAGCTCCTCACCCTCAAGGACGCCAACACCGCCTACATCGAGCACCGCCGCGAAGTCATCCTGCGCCGCACCCGCTTCGAACTGCGCAAAGCCGAAGACCGGGCCGAGACATTGGAGGGCTACCTCCTCGCCCTCTCCCGCCTCGACGACTTCATCCGCATCATCCGCGAATCGTCCAACCGCGACGAAGCCAAAGTCAAACTGCTCGCCTACGAATTCTCCCGCCGCAACGTCGAAGCCCTCGGCATCCTCATCCGCAGCGAACAGCGGGTCGTGGACGGCGAATACCGCTTCAGCGAAGCGCAAGTCAACGCCATCCTCGACCTGCGCCTCTACCAACTCACCGGCCTGGAGCGCGACAAGATCGAAGCCGAATACAAAGCCCTCATCGAGCGCATCAAAGACCTCCTTGATATCCTGGCCCGCGAAGCCCGCGTCCTCCAGATCATCAAAGACGAACTGCGCGCCATCGCCCAAAAGCACGGCACCCAGCGCCTCACCCAGATCATCCCCGACGAAGGCGAAATCTCGCTCGAAGACCTGATCTCCAACGAAGGCGCCATCATCACCATCACCCACAAGGGCTTCATCAAACGCACCGCCGTCAGCGCCTACCGCGCCCAGCGCCGGGGCGGCAAAGGCGTCAAAGGCATGATCACCCGCGAGGGAGCCACCGACGAGGAAGAAGACGACTTCGTCGAACACCTCTTCACCGCCACCACGCACGATTACCTGATGTTCTTCACGCAGACGGGCCGCTGCTACATCGAGCGCGTCTACGAGATCCCCGAAATGGGCCGCGCCGCCAAAGGCCGCTCCATCGCCAACCTCCTGGAACTGCGCAGCGACGAAAACATCGCCGCCACCATCCGCATCCAGGCCAAGAGCAGCGGGTCGGGCCCGGCCGCCATCGACAACACCTGGGACCCCGAGCTGCACATCGTCTTCGTCACCGCGTCCGGCATCGTCAAGAAATCCAACCTTGGCGACTTCTCGAACATCCGCAAGGGCGGCATCATCGCGATCAAGATCGAGGACGGCGACCGCCTCATCGACGCCAACCTCACCGCCGGCCAGAACGAAGTCGTGCTCATCACCAAGACCGGCATGAGCCTGCGCTTCCACGAAGAGGAACTTCGCGACCAGGGCCGCGACACCGTCGGCGTCTGGGGCATCCGTCCCACCAAGGGCGACGTAGTCGTCGCCATGGCGCTCGTCAACCCCGATGCGCAACTGCTCGTCGCGGGTGAAAACGGCGTCGGCAAACGCACCCCGTTCGACGACTACCGCGTCCAGGCCCGCGGCGGCAAAGGCATCATCACCATGAAGACCGGCGACAAGACCGGCGACGTGGTGGGAGCGCTCACCGTCACCGACAAGGACGAACTGATGCTCATCACCAACAAGGGGCAAATGGTGCGCACCCGCGTGCGGGAAATCCGCGAAACGAGCCGCAACACCATGGGCGTCAAGCTGATCGACCTCCACGCGGGCGAAAACCTGCAAGCCATCGCCCCCGTCGTAGCCGACGAAGACGACGACGACAACAGCACAGACGCCGCGCCGGAAGAACCGCAGGCATAGAACGGAGCGAGGTAGGGACGGCACTCCGTGCCGTCCGCCCTAGGGCGCACCACTGCCCAGGGGCGACACCACCTCCCAGCGCATTGCCACCGTCCAGCGCGCGCACCTCGTTCCCAATCTCGAGACATGGGAACGAGATGGCCCCGAGACGTTCCACCAAGCGCCGGGACGTTGTCTCGCTTCGGCTGGTGTCCGATGCTTTCTGTAGAATACACCCCCGGGTTGTTCTTTTCACGAAGTCACGAAGACGCGACCGAGAGGCAATATCTGAAGATATTGCCCGAGGAG
This sequence comes from Chthoniobacteraceae bacterium, assembly GCA_028714515.1. Classification (GTDB taxonomy): domain Bacteria; phylum Verrucomicrobiota; class Verrucomicrobiia; order Chthoniobacterales; family Chthoniobacteraceae; genus UBA695. Next base: position 4,532 of record JAQTMF010000167.1, read on the forward strand.
GCAACGCCGAAAAATCGGAAAAGCGGCCGGAATTATGCAGTTCATTTGTCTGACAGGACACTAGAACCCGTTGGGGTTCCGCGATTGCCAGCGCCAGGTGTCGGCGCACATTTCGTCGATGCCCCGCGTCGCTTTCCAGCCGAGTTCGGCCGTGGCTTTGGCGGGGTTGGCGTAACATGCCGCGATATCGCCGGGACGCCTCGGGGCGAATTTGTGCGCGATCGCATGTTGGCAGGCGCGCTCAAACGCGGCCACCATTTCCAGGACGCTGTAGCCACGGCCCGTGCCGAGGTTGTAGGTGACGACGCCGGGATTGGAGCGCAGTTTCTCCAGCGCGAGGACGTGGCCTTCCGCCAGGTCTTGCACGTGAATGTAGTCGCGCACGCCGGTGCCGTCGGGCGTCGGGTAGTCGTTGCCGTAAATGGAAAGCTCTTTGAGTTTGCCGGTGGCGACTTGGGCGATGTAGGGGACGAGGTTGTTCGGGATGCCGTTGGGGTCTTCGCCGAGGAGCCCGCTGGGGTGCGCGCCGACGGGGTTGAAGTAGCGCAGGAGCGCGACGTTGATCCGGGGATCGGCGGCGTGGAGGTCGCGCAGGACTTGTTCCAGATACAGCTTGGTGCGGCCGTAGGGATTCGTGGCGGAAAGCGGGAAGTCCTCGGAAATCGGTACGCTGGCCGGGTCGCCGTAGACGGTCGCCGACGAGCTGAACACGATGTTGCGGCAGCCGGCTTCGGCCATCACGCCGCAAAGGTTGAACGTGCCGGTGAGGTTGTTGTGGTAGTAGCGAAGGGGGATGCGGACGGATTCCCCGACGGCTTTCAACCCGGCGAAGTGGATGACGGCGTCGATGGGCGCCTGCGCGAACACGGCGGCGAGCGCCTCTCGGTCGAGCAAATCGACGGGGTGGAACGCCACGGGCCGCCCGGTGATCTGCTCCACGCGCTTGAGCGATTCTTCTTTGCTGTTGGAGAGATTATCGACGACGACGACTTCGTGGCCCGCCTGGAGTAATGCGAGCACGGTATGACTGCCGATGTAGCCCGCGCCGCCTGTGACTAAGATTCTCATGGAAAAGGAGTGGGAAAAAATGGGTGAAAAAGAAACCGGATGATTTGATCGTAAACCGCCGGAAACATCAATGATGCGCCAGAGAAAACGTCATTTCCTGCAATTTTTGGGCCAAAAAGTCCAAAAAACGGCGCGAATATGGCAATTTTACGACAGAGGGGAAGCTGAGGCGCGATTCGGGGATAGGTATGAGCACATCCTCTCCCCTGTCTGCTCTTTCGTCGGGCCGTGCAGGCCGCACGGCGATGGCCGCGGCGGTGTTTCTCAATCGTGGTTCCGTTGTCTTCCGAAAGGTGCCGGTGCCCGCGTTTGGGCCGCGCGAGGTGCGGGTGCGTCTGGAGGGCTGCGGAGTGTGCCCGGCGAGTGTCGCGGCGTGGCGCGGGGAGGGAGTATTCCCCTATGCGCCGGGCGCTCCGGGCTGCGAGGCGTGGGGCCGCGTGGAGGCCGTGGGGGCGGAGGTGAACGGGGTTTCCCCCGGGGACCGCGTCGGGGTTTTGACGCACTGCGGCTTTGCCGAATACGCGGCGGTGGACGCCGGGCGCGTGGTGGTGCTGCCGGAGGCGCTCGAAGACGAGCCGTTTCCCGCCCGGGCGCTGGGCGGGGCGGTGAATGTGTTCCGGCGCAGCTTTATCGACAAGGGGGAGACGGTGGCGGTGGTGGGTTTCGGATTTCTCGGGGCGTTGCTGACGCAATTGGCCGTGCTGGCGGAGGCGCGGGTGGTGGCGGTGGGGCGGCGCTCCTATGCGCTGCGGATCGCCAAGCAACTTGGCGCGTGCGCTGCGGTTTTGCGGCAGGATGGGGAGACGGATCGCGTGGTGGAGACGGTCCGGGAGGTCAACGAAGGCAGGCAATGCGACGTGGTCATCGAGACGAGCGGCACGCAGGAGGGGCTGGACCTCGCGGCGGAGCTGACGCGCGAGCGCGGGCGTCTCGTGGTGGCGGGGACGCACCGTGGCGGCTTGCGTTCGGTGGATATGGGGCTCTGGAACCGGCGGGGCTTTGACGTGGTCAACGCGCACGAGTCCGCCCCCGCGATTTTGCGCGAGGGGATGCGCGAGGCGGCCGCGGCGGTGGTTTGCGGGCTGCTCCGGCCTGGCCCGCTCTACACGCACCGCTTTTCGCTGGAGCGGCTGGACGACGCGCTGCGGCTGGCGGCGGAGCGTCCGGCGGGGTTGATGAAAGCGCTGGTATTTTTTTAACGCCGATGAACGGTTTTTTCCCTGAGGATTGTGGATGCGAAGACGCTGTCGCGCCGCTGCGGGTCCTGATGACGGCGGATGCGACGCCGGGCGTCTGGACGTATGCCATGGCGCTGGCCCGGGCTTTGGGGGCCGGCGGGGCGGAGATCCTGCTCGCGGTGATGGGCCCGGCGCTTTCGGCGGCCCAACGGGCGGAGGCTGCGGCGCTCGGCCACGTTGCG
>JAQTMF010000168.1 GCA_028714515.1 Chthoniobacteraceae bacterium
CCGACGCTCTTCCGATCTGGTTACCAAGCTCGCATCGTGCGTTCATGACTGGTGGGCGAAAATCCCATTTCCGTTTCCGGGCCGGGTTTGACGGCCGGCCGTAGGTGAATGGCCGATCCCCAGAGAATTCACGCAAAGAAGCTCGTCGAGCTGCTCGGGAAGCATCGCGTTCAACTCACACCGCGCCGGCTGGGCCAGCTCGCGGACAAAGGCCTCTTTCCGAAGCCGGTCCTGGAGGAATACGAATTCCTGGCCACGCTGCTCGGCCTCATCGAGCACTACCAGGGTCTGTATTCCCAAGGTGACGGGAGCGAGAAAAAGGAAAAGCTCAAGCTCGCCAAGGTGAAGCGCCAGACGGGCGAGGAGCAGCTCGCGATTCTCCGCGAAAGGTACGTGCCCAAGGAAGACATCGGCCCCGCCCTCCGGAACATCAGCCTCAACCAGCGCGCGGTGCTCCAGCGGAAACTCGAAAGCGAACTCGCCCCCAAACTCGCGGGCCTCACCACGCTGGAAATCTCCGCCCACATGGCCACCGCCGTGGACGAAATCTGCGCCGTATTCCACGACGGGGTCTCCGGCTGGATGGAAGCGCCCGCCGCCGATAAGAATGCCATTGTTTCGGCAAAAGAATCCGATCCGACTCCGATCGGATTCCGATCGGATTCCCCGTCCCTGTGAGCCTTCCCCTCGCCTTCCTCGCCGACACGATCCGCTCCGCCTGGCTGCCGCCGTTCCGCGGAGAGATTTACGACTACGCGAAAAAGTTAAACCTCCAGGCCGGGTACGCGGTGAAAGGCGAATTCGACATCGCCACTGCCCGCCACATCATCGCGCCGCTGCAAGCCATCCGCCGGCCGGCCGTCCTGCTCGTCTCCGTGATGGGCGCGATTCAATGCCTCAAATCCATCATTGCCGACCTCACCACCTGCTACTGGTCCGAGCACGACCGCGGCGACACGCTCTGGCTATTCGAGGACGACGGCAAAGCGAAGCTCATGGCAAAAACCCGCATTGTCCCGCTGCTCACGAGCGTCCCGGAAATTGCCGCCGAACTGCGCGACGGGCAACGCTTCGATCAAACCACGACCTCCATCAAGCTCCCCGGAATGCAGCTCATGGTGGCCGGCCTCAACCTCGGCAACGTGCAGTCCGCGAGCTGGCGCCGCGTGATCGTGGATGAAGGCTGGATGCACGGGAGTGACGGCCTGCTTTCCCACGCGATCGACCGCACGAAGCAATACCCCGACACCAAAAAGATTCTGCTCCTCGGCCAGGGCGGCACGGAAGACGACGACGCCGATCGCGAGCACAAAAAAACGCGTCAATACGAACTGCACTACGCCTGCCCGAACTGTGCCCACCTCCAACCCTTCGAGCTGAACCGTCTCCGCCCCGAAGATTTCCCCAAAGACAAACTTCGCGGCACCTACGCCGGCATCTCCTGGGACACCACCGACCTTACGCGCCCCGACGGCCGCTGGAATTTCGAGGAAGTCGGCCGCACGGCGCACCACCGGTGCTACGCGTGCGACCATCGGATCGAGGACACCCCCGCGATCCGTCGCGCGCTCAATGATTCCTACACCTACCTCGACGCCGGCGGCCAGGTTTGGGATCCCGAAACCGCCCGCGGCAGCGTAGGCTTCCACTGGCCGGCTGAAGCCTCCACCCGCATCCCCTTCAAAGACCTGGTGATCCGCTACCTCAGCGCCAAGACCGCCGCCGCCGAACTCAGCTACAAGATTCCGCTCCAGATGTTTTACCAGCGCGACCGCGGCGTCCCCTGGGCGGAGGACAAAGAAACCAGCTACCGCGCCGTCACGCACGAGCCGTATGACGTGAACGTCGAATGGCCCGAGGAAAAATTCCGCACCCTCCTGGTGGACTGCCAGCGCGACCTGGCGAAATTCTATTACAGCGCCTTTGCGATCGCGCTCGACGGCGAAGCCCGCGAACTCGCCCGCGGCCAGGCGGCGAGCTTCGATGAAATCGCCGCGATCCAAAAACTGTGGAAAATCAAAGACCAACACGTTTTCGTGGACTGTGGCTACGAGATGACCAAGGTCCTGCGCGAATGCGTGCAACGTGGCCACGTCGGCACCCTCAAGCACGGCCGGCAACTCACGAAAGTCTGGCTCTGCTGGCGCGGGCTGAAAGGCAGCGGCAAGGAACTCTTCGTCCACGAACACCCCCGCACCGGCGCCAAAGACCTCCGCGTGTTCAGCCGGCGCAACATGTACAACGTGAACGTCGGCAGCAGCGAACACCATCCGCGCGCCCCGTGGTATGAGTGGAGCAATTTACATTGTAAGGACATGCTGCGCGCCAGGCGCGACGCCGACCCGGGAGTTGCGAAATTTCGCACCCTGCCCGACACCCTCCCCGCCACGGATCCCAACTCCTACTTCGCGCAAATGCGGAGTGAACGCCGGAAAGAAGAGTGGACCCCGAGAGGAAAAAAGAGCCGTTGGGAACTCGTGAAGGAAACCCGGCCGAACCATTTTTGGGATTGCGCCGCGATGCTCATCGTCTTCATGGCCATCGCCGGCATCATCGGCCAGCCGGCCGCCGACGACGCTGCGGAACCGGCGGAACCCGTTGGTGAGTGATCAGGCGAGTCGTGGTAAGCTTCCCGACCGATGCCCGAGCGCCTCGATCCGCACCTCTTCGAATTCCATCTGCACCTGGAGACGTGCGAACAATGCCGCGGCCCGGACAAGCACCTGTGCGCCCTCGGCCTCCAGCTCCTGTTCCACGCCGCCCAGGCCGGCGAACTCGACCTCGTCACGCCGATCGCGCTCGAAAAAGTATCATTTGATACCGCCCGGCCCCAGCTCCGCGCCTGAGCCGAGCCGCTCCCCGCCGCTTGCCGAGCCGTAGCTCCGAGCGAAGGCTGGTTGACCCCTCCCCGTCGGTGAATGCTGAATCACTATGAGGGCTGGTCGGAAGCCGAGCTGCTGATCCTCCGCAAAAGCCTCCAGGGCCAGAGCGTGAACGGCCAGGTCCTGCGCACCAGCATTGCCGGCGTTAGCGTCGAAAAAGCCCCATTCGCCACGAGCGGCGGCAGCCGCGTGACGACCCTCAAACGCGTCCAGTATGCCCTCTGGCTCATCGGCGAAACCCAGGTCGCCGACACCGCCAGCGGCATCACCGTGAACCCGTACCAAAACCCCTGGACGAGCACCATCAAACGCACGCGGGTAAATTACACTGATTACTGATCACTGATCACTGATCACTACCTCCCCATGCCCACCTCCTCCCCCACGCGCCGCCCTCTGCTTTACGGCCCGAACAACAAACCGCTTTCCCTCGGCCTCTATCCGAGCCTGCGCAACAAGCCCGGCCAGTATCGTCCCCGCCGCAAACTCTCGCGCGACACCCGCGAGCAAATCACCGCCTGCGATCGCACCGAACTTCTCGAACTCAGCCGTCAACTCTTCGCGCAACTCGGCAACCTCGGCACCGCCATCCGCGACAAAAACGCCTGGGCCTTTGGCGATGCCTGGGACCCCCATTATACCGGCACCAACACCGCCTGGGGCAAAGCCGCCACCACCTTCCTCACGAAACAGTTTTTCCCGAACTGCGACCGCCACGGCCGTTACAACTCGAAAACCCTCTTGAAACTCAGCGGCATGGCCTGGGATCGCGACGGCGACGACCTGATGCTCCTGACCGAAGACGATTCCGGCAGCGGCTTTCCAAAAGTGGAAATCATCCCCGCCACGCGCATCGGGAACGGCGACAGCAACGACAACCTCGTCAAAGGCGGCCGCTTCGACGGCGACGAAATCTACGACGGCGTCATCTTCAACGCGGCTGGCAAACCCATCGGCGTCCGGGTCCTCGGCCGCCTCACGAATCCCGATTCCCGACTCCAGACCCAGGAATATCAAGATTTCAGTTTGGGCTACGGCGGCACCGCCGACCTCGCGTATCAGCCCGAATGGTGCGACCAGGTCCGCGGCATCCCCCTCATCGGCCGCGTCGTCCTCGACTGGCTCGACCTCCAGGACATCGACGTCTTCCTGAAACGCGGCATCAAGCGCGCCGCCAGCGTCGGGCTCATCTCGAAAACCGCCGAAGGCGAAGCCGGCCACGGCAACGAAATCATGACCGAGGAAGAAGTCACCGACGCCGACGGCACCACCCGCACCGTTACCCTCGAAGAGATCGAAGGCGGCGAAATGTATTACCTCAACAAGGACGGCGAGGAACTCGAAGGCCTGAAATTCGAGAGCCCCCATCCGAACGTCGAGAACTTCATCAAACGCATCGAGCGCCGCGGCCTCGCTGCCGTCGGCTGGTTTTACGAACTCCTTTATCTGGGCGAATCCGGCCGGGCCGCGAGCCGCCAGGTCTGCGACTGCGCGAACACCAGCATTTGGCAACAACAGGAAATCGGCTGGCGCCGCACCACCACCGCCGTCCGCTACGCCCTCGCGAAAGGGATGAAGAATGGATTCATCCCGCGCAACCCGGACAGCATGGACGCCTACACCGCCTGGGAATTCGGTTTGCCCAAACAACTCAGCGTCGACGCCGGCAACGACGAAGCCGCGGACCGCGAAGCCCTGAAAATGGGCATCACGAGCAAAGCCCACATCGCGCAGAAAAAAGGCTTTTACTGGCAGGACATCCGGAAACAGCGCACCGAAGAACTCGTCGCCCTCATTGCCGACGCTGAAACCATCGTCGCCGCGAGCGCCGGCAAGATCACCTTCGACCGCGCGATGGAACTCTGCGAACAGCGGACCGCGAACGGCGCCCTGGCGTCCAACCCCGGCCAGAAACCCGCGTCCGCCCCCGCGAAGCCATGAGTCCCACAATTCCCCAAACTCCCATTAGCGTCCTCTCGGAGCTCCTGACGGACATCCGCCGCCTGGAAGGGTTAAGTCGCGCCGCCGAAATTCGCCTCCTGGAGCGCCAGATCGAACTCCAGGAATTTTGCATCGCCCGCGATCTGAGCGCCCGCGCCGCCTGGGAAAAAGACGCCGCCCAACTCCGCGCGGCCGCCGCCCAACTGCGCGCCGCCGTCCAGCTCTGCGACCTGACCGCCATCGGCTCGGCCGTCCCCTCGCCCCACCGGCCCATTTACGAAATCACCGACCCCGCGCTCGCCAAACCATGAAACTGCCCCACATCCTGCAAGCCGTTTACACCTCGCCCTGGGCGATCACCCGTGAAGGCTGGAGCGCCGTCCACCAGATCATCAAAGCCCACGCGATCGGCCAACCGGTGCCCAAGCTCGAAGCCGATCCCGCCACTGACTTCTTCGGCAACCCCCTGCCCAAGATGCGCGTCACCGACGCCGGCGTCGCCATCATCCCAATTTGCGGCACCCTGATGAACCATGCCGGCCTCCTCGAAAAAATGTGCGGTGCCTGCAGCTACGACGACATCCGCCACGACCTCGACACCGCCCTGACCGTTCGCGCCCTGCAAAAAATCGTCCTGCATATTGACAGCCCCGGCGGCACCTGCAGCGGCAGCCAGGAAGTCGCCGACAAAATTTCCCGCATCCGCGAGAGCGGCGTCCGGATCGAAGCGGTAACCGATTCCCAAATTTGCAGCGCCGCGTACAACCTGGCGGCCGGCTGCAATTCCATTAGCTGCACGAAGACCAGCGTCGTCGGCAGCATTGGCGTCATCATTGCGCTGCTCGACGAAAGCCTGGCTTACGAGATGCAAGGACTCAGCCGCGACCTCATCACCAGCGGACCGCTCAAAGGCACCGGCTTCCCCGGCACCACGTTAAGCCCGGAACAACGCGCGTATCTGCAGGGCACCGTGGATGCGTATTTCAAGATGTTCCGCGCCCATGTCCTCCGGTATCGCCCGACCAACGACGAATCCATGCAAGGCCAGGTCTTCATCGGCGAACAAGCCTACGACGCCGGCCTCGTGGACGAGCTGATCGAAGACGTCGCCTCCGTCCTCAACGTGGATTCCGAGGACGTGCTGGATGAGTGAGAAAGAGGCCTTCCGAATCTGTTTTAAGTAGGAACTCAGGAACTCAGGAAAAGGCCGTTTCGGCTTCCTGAGTTCCTGAGTTCCTACTTCAACGCCTTCCCCGCGTTGACACCGCCGCGTCGCTGAATAGCAAACGAAACGAAAACGACGCCATGGATAAAATTTTACTCGCCCTCGCTGAACTCAAGAATTTCCTCACCGCCAAGGCGGACAATGAAACCAAAGTCGCCACCGCCCAAGCCTCACTGGCAACGGCTCAAGGTGACCTGGCCAGCGCGAACACCCTCCTGGTCGTGCGCGATGCAACCATTGCGAAACTCACCGCCGACCTCGCCACCGCGAACGGCGCGCTGACCGCCTCCACCGCGGCCCTCGCCACGGTGACCGCCGCGGCCGCTACGGAAACCCAGCGCACGGACGAAACCCTCGCCGCCCTGGGCGTGGATCCGAAGACCATCCCCGCCGCCGCCGCCCCCGGCGCGAAGAAGTCGGAAAACTCCGCCGTCGTGGAAGCCTACAACGCGATCACCCACCCGGGCGACCGCATCGCCTTTTACCGGAAAAACAAAACCGCGATCGACGCGACCTTCCGCGACTAATCAACCCCGCACTCCACCAATCCACTAATCCAGTCACCCGCTTTTTATGGCCTATACAAACCTGAATCTTGCCCGCCTCGCGAACTCCGCGTTGGAAGGCTTCGTCAAAGAGCTCCTCCCCCTGAGCGTGTTCTCCACCAGCTTTTCCCCGGAAGCCGTCGGCCGCCTGCGCGGTAACATCGTCCTGGTTCCGCTCATCGGCGGCCTGGTCGCCACCACCTTCGGCGGCACCTACGCCATCACGACCTTCGCGAAGTCCGTCGTGACCGTCACCATCAACCGTCACAAGATCGTCCCGATCGGCCAGACCGACCTCGACGCGATCAACAACAGCGAGAGCAGCCTCGAAAGTTTCGGCTTTCAACAGGGCGCCGCCCTCGCCCAGGCGATCCTCGAAGACGTGCTGACCCTCGTCACCACCGCCAATTTCACCAGCGC
>JAQTMF010000169.1 GCA_028714515.1 Chthoniobacteraceae bacterium
GGGCGATTTGGATGAGCTGACGGACTTGGCGCACCAGGTGGGCTCCGGGAGCCTTTGCGGCCTGGGCCGGACGGCTCCGAACCCGGTGCTGACGACGCTGCGCTATTACCGGGAGGAATACGAGGCGCACTTGCAAGGGCGATGCCCGGCGGGCAAGTGCACGGCGCTGATCCATTACCGCGTGAATGACCGCTGCACGGGCTGTACGCTTTGCGCGCAACGCTGCCCGGTGGCGGCGATTCCGTATTCCCCTTACCGCCGCCATGCGGTGGATGACGCGCTTTGCACGCGCTGCGATACGTGCCGCAAGGTTTGCCCGCATGGCGCGATTGAGGTGCGCGGCGGCTTGAACACAAAGGTTTCCGCATGAACGCATCCTCTCTCTCTATCGACGGCCGGGAAGTGGCGATCCGGCCGGGCATGACGATCCTGGACGCGGCGCGGCAGGCGGGCGTGGAGATTCCGACGCTTTGCCACTTGGAGCGCTGTGGGCCGCAGACTTCGTGTCTGGTTTGCCTGGTGAAGGTGAATGGGAAGTTGATCCCCTCGTGCGGGACGCTGGCGCAGCCGGGCATGACGGTGGAGAGCGGGACGGAGGAGGTGCACGCGGCGCGGCGGACGGCTCTGGAGCTTCTTTTTAGCGATCACTTGGGCGATTGCCTCTCGCCTTGCGAACGGCTTTGCCCGCTGCAATTGCCGATTCCCACGCTGCTGCTGCAAGTCCAGGCGGGGAAGACGGAGGCGGCCGCGGCGACGGTGGGCGGGGCGCTCCCGCTGGCGGCCGTGCTGGGAAGGCTGTGCCATCACCCGTGCGAACAGGGCTGCCGCCGGGGCGCGGCGGACGGCGCGGCGGATATTCGCGGGCTGGAGCGGTTCGCGGCGGATGCCAATCTGGCGCTCCCCTCCCCTCACCTGCCCGCGTGCAAGGCGCGGACGGGGAAGTCCGCCGTGGTGGTGGGGGCCGGGCCCGCGGGGATTGCGGCGGCGTTTGAACTGACGGTTTTGGGGCACAGTGTGACGTTGCTGGATCGCCATGAACGCGCGGGCGGTTCGCTGCGTTCTTTGCCGGAGGAGGAGCTGCCGCGCGCGGTGCTGGACGCGGAGATCGCGCGGCTGGAGCGGCTGGGGGTGGAGATTCAGCACAAGGTGGAGCTGGGCGCGGACGGCGTGACGCTGGAGACGCTGCGGGGCGATTACGGGGCGGTGTTGCTGGCCGTGGGCGAACGGGGCGCGGGGGCTTGCGAGGCGCTGGGGGTGGCGGCCGGGGCGGCTGGGATTAAGACGGATGCCGCGACGGCGTTGACTTCGGTTCCCGGGGTGTTTGCGGCGGGAGCGGCGGTGAAGCCGGTGCGGCAGATCGTCCGGGCGATGACGGAGGGCCGCAATGCCGCGCAGTGTATGGACCGCTTTTTGCGCGGGGAGACGCCGCGCCGGAGGGAAAAGCCTTTTTCGAGTGTGATGGGGCGGCTGAATGCGGGGGAGTTGCGCAGGTTCCTGGATGCGGCGAGCCCGGCGAAGCCGCTGGCGCCGTGCGATGCGCGCGCGGGGTTCTCGGCCGCCGAGGCGTCCCAAGAGGCGGCGCGCTGCCTGCGTTGCGGCTGCGCTTCGGCCGGGAAGTGCGGGTTGCAGGATGCGGCGGCGCGCTATGGGGCGGATGCCACGCGGTTCCGGGGGGAACGCCGCGATTTTGAGCGGCAGGCGCAACCCGGCGGGGTGGTGTTCGAGCCGGGGAAGTGCATTTTGTGCGGGATTTGCGTGCGGATCACGGAGGCCGAGGCGGAGACGCTGGGGCTGGCGTTCGTGGGACGAGGGTTCCAGGTGCGGCTGGCCGCGCCGTTTGGCGAGGGGGTTGCCGAGGGGCTTCGGAGGACGGCCGCCGCGTGCGCGGCCGCTTGCCCTACGGGGGCGCTGACGCTGCCGTAGCACAGAGGAGGCATCCGCTCTGCCGGGCGGGTGCGATACATTCAGTGACGCGACTTTGTGGAAAGACTCTTCGGAGAAAAACCATAAGGCCGCGCCTCTTTTTTTGCCTCGCATGCGCGGGCGCATCGGCACGGTTTACGAGGCTGGAGCCTCGGGGACAAGGGCATTCCCAAGCTGGAGCTTGGGAACGAGATGCGCAAACCATATGGCCGCGCCTCTTTTTTGCCTTGCTCGCGCGGGCGCATCGGCACGGTTTGCGAGGCTGGAGCCTCGAGGACAAGGGCGTTCCCAAGCTGGAGCTTGGGAACGAGATGTCTTCCCCCCTCGCCGGCCTCTTTCTACTATGCCCCCCCTCGCCGCTCCTTCTTTCTACTTCGCGAGGATTTCGCGCAGGACGAAGGGCAGGATGCCGCCGTGGCGGTAGTAGTCGATCTCGATGGGGGTGTCGATGCGGACGATGACGGGGACGGTTTCGCTGGCGCCGTTGGCGCGCTGGATGACGAGCCCGGCGCTCTGGCGCGGTTGGAGGCCTTCGCCGATGCCGGTGATGTCGAAGGTTTCGGAGCCGTCGAGGCGCAGGGTTTGGGCGTTGACGCCTTCCGGGAATTGGAGGGGCAGGACGCCCATGCCGACGAGGTTGGAGCGGTGGATGCGCTCGTAGCTGGCGGCGATGACGGCTTTGACGCCCAATAGGCGCGTGCCTTTGGCGGCCCAGTCGCGGCTGGAGCCGGTGCCGTATTCCTGCCCGGCGATGATGACGAGCGGGGTTCCAGCCGCTTGGTAGCGGACGGCGGCGTCGTAGATGGAGAGCTGGTCGCCGCTCGGGTGGAGCCTCGTTACGCCGCCTTCGACGCCCGGGACCATGAGGTTTTTGATGCGGACGTTGGCGAAGGTGCCGCGCGTCATGACGCGGTCGTTGCCGCGGCGGCTGCCGTAGGAGTTGAAGTCGGACGGGGCGATGCCGCGCAGGACGAGGTAACGGCCGGCGGGGGAGCTGGCTTTGATGGCTCCGGCGGGGGAGATGTGGTCGGTGGTGACGGAGTCGCCAAAGATGCCGAGGGGGCGCGCTCCTTTGATTTCGCCGATGGTTCCGGCTTCGCGGCCGAAGTGCTGGAAGAAGGGGGGCTCCTGGATGTAGTCGCTCTGCTCGTCCCAGGCGTAGACGTCGCCCGGGGTGGAGGGGATTTCGTTCCACTTCGGGTTTTGGTCGGCAAAGCCGGTGTAGAGTTTGCGGAAGACTTCGGGCGCGAGGGAGCTTTGCATGGCTTGCGCGATTTCTTCGAGGCTAGGCCAGAGGTCGCGCAGGTAGACGGGCTGGCCGTCGCGGCCGTGGCCGAGCGGCTCTTTGTCCAGGTCGATGTTGACCCGGCCCGCGAGGGCGAAGGCGACGACGAGGGGGGGCGACATGAGGAAGTTGGCCCGGATGTTCTGGTGGACGCGGGCTTCGAAGTTGCGGTTGCCGGAGAGGACGGCGGCGGTGACGAGGTCGTGCTTGAGGATGGCTTCCTCTATGCGCGGGTGGAGGGGGCCGGAGTTGCCGATGCAGGTGGTGCAGCCGTAGCCGACGATTTGGAAGCCGAGTTGGTCGAGGTAGGGTTGCAGGCCGGTTTTGGCGAGGTAGTCGGTGACGACGCGGGAGCCGGGGGCGAGGGAGGTTTTGACCGCCGGATCGACGCGCAGGCCGCGTTCGACGGCTTTTTTGGCGAGGAGGCCCGCGCCGATCATGACGCTGGGGTTGCTGGTGTTGGTGCAGCTGGTGATGGCGGCGATGACGACGCTGCCGTTGCCGACGGCGCTCTGGCCGGTGCGGAAGGGGTTCTCGGGGAAGTCTTCGACGGCGTCGGCGGTGGGCCGGTTGGTGACCATCTCGGTTTTGCAGCGGGGCTCGCCTTCCAGGGGGTGGTTCTGTTTGTCGTCGGTGGAGGGCTGGCGCGCGGCGGCTTCCATGGGGCTGCCGTTGAGGGAGACGGGGACGCGGAAGGAGAGGTCGTTGAGGGGTTTGCCGTAGCCGCCTTCGGGGACGGGCCGGGTGAAGATTTTGGTGAAGGTGGTGGCAAGCTCGGGGAGCGGGATGCGGTCTTGGGGCCGCTTGGGCCCGGCGACGGCGGGCTGGACGCTGGCGAGGTCGAGTTCGAGGTCGCTCGTGTAGTCGATTTCTCCTTTGCGCGGCATGCCGAACATGCCCTGGGCTTTGAAGTAGGCTTCGAAGGCGGCGCATTGTTCTTCGGTGCGGCCGGTGGCGCGCAGGTAGGCGATCGATTCGGCGTCGACGGGGAAGTAGCCCATGGTGGCGCCGTATTCGGGGGCCATGTTGGCGATGGTGGCGCGGTCGGGCAGCGGGAGGGAGGCGGCGCCTTCGCCGTAGTATTCGACGAATTTGCCGACGACTTTTTTGGCGCGCAGCATTTGGGTGACGTGGAGGGCGACGTCGGTGGCGGTGACGCCTTCGCGGATGCGCCCGGTGAGGTGGACGCCGACGACTTCGGGGGTGAGGAAGTAGACGGGCTGGCCGAGCATGCCGGCCTCGGCTTCGATGCCGCCGACGCCCCAGCCGACGATGCCGAGGCCGTTGATCATGGTGGTGTGGGAGTCGGTGCCGACGAGGGTGTCCGGGTAGTAGAGGCCGTTGTGCTGGAGGACGCCTTTGGCGAGGTATTCCAGGTTGACCTGGTGGACGATGCCGATGCCGGGGGGGACGACGCCGAAGGTCTGGAAGGCTTGCTGGCCCCATTTGAGGAATTGGTAGCGCTCCCGGTTGCGCTTGAATTCCATTTCGAGGTTGAGGGCGAGGGCTTCGGCGCTCCCGGCGTAATCGACTTGTACGGAGTGGTCTACGACGAGGTCGACGGGGACGAGCGGCTCGATCATTTTGGGATCGCGCCCGAGGGTGGCGACGGCGCTGCGCATGGCGGCGAGGTCGACGAGGAGGGGGACGCCGGTGAAGTCTTGGAGGACGATGCGGGCGACGACGAAGGGGATTTCTTCGGCGGCGGGGGCTTTGGCGTTCCAGGCGGCGAGCTGGCGAACGGCTTCCTCGGTCACTTTTTTGCCGTCGCAGTTGCGCAGGACGGATTCCAGGACGATGCGGATGCTGACGGGGAGGCGGCTGATGCGGGCCGCGCCGCCCAGGGCTTCCTGGAGGGCGGGCAGGGAGTGGAATTGGCCCTCGCGTCCGGCCCCGGCTTCAAAAGTGCGCAATGTGTGGAATACGTCGCTCATAGTATGGAAAAGGAAGGAATGTTCGCTGGAAAAAATGGATGAGGGTAAGAGAAAAGCCGAGTGCGCCCCGGCCCGCAAGACCTATTCGCCAAACAGTGCGCGCCCGGTTGCAAACGAATGCGGTTCTGGCTTGCGCTTTGGGGGGCGCACCGGGACCATAGAAACCCATGAAGTGGTACTATATCGAGGCTTCGCGCCGCGTGGGCCCGCTCGGCGAGGCCGAGTGGGAGGAGGCGGTGCGCACGGGCAAGGTTCTGCCGGAAACGCTGGTGTGGCACGAGGGGATGGGCGACCGCTGGGTGCCCTTTGGCCGGTTGCCGCCGCCGGAGGTCCCGGAGGAGCCGCCGCAAGTGCCGGAGGAGGAAGAGGATGGGGATGAGGAATTGCAAGAGGAGCCGGGGGAGACCCCGCTCGCTTTCGCCCAACGGGTGGCGGCGGAGGATTACACGGTGGATATCGGCCAGTGTGTCGCCGGGGCTTGGGACTGTTTCCGCGCCCATTTCTTGCCGCTGGTGGTGACGACGTTTTGCGCGATGGCGCTGACGTTGCTGGTGTGGATGATCCCGCTGCTGGAGCTGGTGCTGGGCGGGGTGATCCTGGGCGGGCTTTTTCTTCTCTGCCTGCGGCTGCTGCGCGGGGAGCCGTCGGGGATCAACGATTTGCTGGAGGGCTT
The DNA here is from genome assembly GCA_028714515.1 of Chthoniobacteraceae bacterium. Lineage (GTDB taxonomy): Bacteria > Verrucomicrobiota > Verrucomicrobiia > Chthoniobacterales > Chthoniobacteraceae > UBA695. The sequence continues at coordinate 5,816 of JAQTMF010000169.1, forward strand.
CAAGCCGCCGCTGCTGAAACCGCTGGCGCTCCAGACGCTGGCCAGCGCGACGGTGTGGATGGTTTGCTCCATCCCGGTGATGCTGACGATGCAGAAGATGGGGCTGACGCCGGAGAAGATGATGGCGGCGATTTCGACAGGGGCGGTGGAGGATCTGCTGGATCCGCAGGCGTTGATGGTGCTCTTGGTGGTGAAGATGGCTTGTTCGCTCCCGGCGGCCTATTTCTCGTTTTGCTGGGTCTTTAGTGTCCCACTGATTGTGGACAAGGGGTTGCCTTTCTGGCCCGCGATGCAGTTGAGCCGCCATAAGGTGCTTCAACACCCGTGGCGCGTGAGCTTGCTGCTGGTGGTGGCCGGGTTGCTGGGGGCGATGGGCGGGGTGTTTTTCTTTGTGGGGGCGTTTTTGACGCTGCCGCTTTATTTCCTGGTGACGTTGCGCCTGTACGAGGCGATCTTCAACGCTCCGCTGCCTCCCAAGAAGGAAGCGGAGTAACGCGCGCGCGCTTCCCATGCCTTCTCTCTTCGACCTCCGCGGAAAACGCCTTCTCATTTTCGTTGTGGCTTACAACGCGGAGAAGACGCTGGCGGGGGTGCTGGAACGGATCCCCGAGGGGCTGCGGCAGCCGGGGGTGGAGGTGCTGGTGATTGACGATTTTTCGAGTGACGGGACGTTCGAGGCCGGGCGGCGGTTCCGGCGGGAGGGGTTGCGGGTGACGTGCTTGCGGACGCCGGAGAACCAGGGGTATGGCGGCAACCAGAAGCTGGGCTACCGCTATGCGATTGATCACGGGTTTGACTGGGTGGCGCTGATCCATGGCGACGGGCAGTATGCGCCGGAGAATCTGCCCGATTTGCTGGGGCCGCTGGTGACGGGGGAGGCGGACGCGGTGTTCGGATCGCGGATGCTGCGCAAGGCGGATGCGCTCAAGGGCGGGATGCCGCTTTACAAGTGGCTGGGCAACCAGGCGCTGACGCGGTTCCAGAATGCGCTGCTCGGGACGCGGTTTTCGGAGTTCCATTCCGGCTACCGGCTTTACTCGGTGGCGGCGCTGGCGCGGATCCCTTTTGAGCGCAATGCGAATGGCTTTTCTTTCGATACGGAGACCATCGTTCAACTGGTGCTCAGGGGGTTGCGGATCGCCGAGCGGCCGATCCC
>JAQTMF010000170.1 GCA_028714515.1 Chthoniobacteraceae bacterium
CCACCACATCCAGCACATCGCCCGCCAACACGAACCGCAGCGGGCGCGTCGCCGGCACGCCCTGCGGCAGGCTCGAGTCCATCTTCGCGATCACCGTGCGGAGGAAGGGGAGATTGACCGGCCGCGGCACCACATGCACGCGATTCGTTCGCAGATCGGCTTCAATCCTAATCTTGCCGACGACGAGCGAATCCTCGGAGACGGGGGCGGCCTTGGCGCGCATCGCATTCGTCGGGTTGCTCCCGTTGCTTCCGTCCGGCGATTTATCGAACAGCTTGTTCAATTTCTCGACCACCTCATTGGCGTCCGCCCGTTCCAGCGGGAAAAATTCGCTCACCACATCGGCGGGCTTGGAATCCATTTTGGCGATAATCTGCGCGATATTCCGGATCATGTCGGAGTTTTCCGTAACCAAAACGGCCTGCGACTTTGGCAGCGGCACAATGTTCGTCACCGACGCCGTGGAAAAGACCACCTGGTCGAGCGCCGCTTTCACCTCCTGCGGGTCCGCGTATTCCAACTTAAAAAGGAACGATACCACCTGGCTGCCCTGTGGAAGCTGGCTGATATCCGAGAAAATCGGAATATCGAATTGCCGCACATTCTTCGTCGTGAAGATCACCTTTACGATATCCCCTTGGCCGGGAATCAAGGTGAAGTTGTTGAGCGAAAAAACGGTCTCCAGGATGCGGACGGCTTCCGCGCGGGCCACCGGTTTCGTCACGCGGACGTGGATATTCCCCTGCACCGTGTTGTCGTAGAGCGCCTTCTTACCCGTAAGCGTTTCGTAAAACTCCAACACCTGCCGGATGTCTGTATTGGGGAAATCGATATAGGGAATGGTATCGTCATCCGCACCCTGGGGAACCATTCTTGCGGGCATCCCCGTATCCTTCGCCGCCGCGGCTGCGACAAACACGAAAACAACGGCCATAACGAGGCGGGTCAGGAATTGCACGGGGTTCATTTTGGAGCGCGGCCCCTGTCTGTAAAGATGGCGATTATGAAATTATTGTGTCAGCAATGTTACAATATGATGTCAGTTTATAGGGAGAAAGCTAGTTAACAGAAGGAATGGGCCTATCGCGTCCAGTGCGGCGGCCGCCGCCGGGAATTTCCCTCCTTGCGTCGGGCGGCCAATATAGTATTTGAGACGGCGTTGCCATGGCATCGCGCTGTTTCCATATTCGATCCGGCTTTACATTGCTGGAAGTCATCCTGGCGATCATGATCGCGCTGGTAGTGATGGCGGTGGCGATTCCAAGCGTCACTTCCGCGCTTGGGGAGAGCAAGGCCCAAAAGAGCTTCGCCGAATTTGACGCGATGGTGCGGGAGGCACACCGGCGAAGCGTGGCCGAGCATCGCAACTATGTGATCGTCTGGGGGCGGGACAACACCGTCTCAATGCGGCCCGAAGAGCCAGGCAACCGGGCGGAGGCGGAAGGACTACAACGGCGTAAAATGACGGCGGGCGGAGAGGTGGAGTTGCGGCTTCCCGCGGCCCTCACCGCGAACGGCGCGGTGCCGGACGCGATATGGACATTCTGGACGAACGGCGTGTGCGAGCCTGCGGAGGTGCGCTCCAAGGGCAGGGAGACAAAATGGTCGGCGGTCTACAACCCGTTCACGGCCCGGGCGGAGGTGCGGTATGAGTAGGTGCTTTGAGGGCCGCCGTAACGCCGGGTTTCTGCTATTGGAAACGATGATAGGCGTGACGGTCTTTGCGATCGGCATCCTGGCAATGGCGCGGTCCGTCGAGCGCTGCCTCGACGCCGAAGAGGCGCAGCTTTGGGACGAGCGCGCCCGTCTGGCTTTGGAAAACCGGATGGCGGAGATCGAGGCGGGAGCCGTCGTTTTCGAGATTGGCAACGAGGAGAAATTGGAGGGAATGTTCCGGGGAATCACACTGAACCAGACCCGGACGCCATCGCGGCTGGTGGACGCGGACAACAAAGAACTGGCGGGCTTGTATCAAGTCCGGTTGGAGGCAGTCTGGAAGGAAGCGGGGACCCGGCAATTCAAGGCGTTGACGTTTTATGTACAACAGACGCAACGCTAGACATACAGGATTCACATTGCTGGAGGTGATGCTGGCGGTGTGCGTGCTGGCGGTGGTGAGCGTGAGCGTTTACCGCTTTGTAGAGACGGCGCTGATAGCCGTGCACAGTTCCACGGAGAGCGCGCGCGAGCGGGCGCTCGTCACGGCATTCGCCGGTTATCTGCGCGGAGAAATGCAGGCGCTCCCCGGGGCGCGTGCGGGGGCGATCACGGGCGAACCGCACCGCTTCGACGCGATCTCCAGCGATGAACTGCGATGGATCGCCCAGCCCGGGAGCGGCCTGCTGACGCGCCATGCCGAGGACGAATGGGCCGTGACCCTCACGGCAAAACAGCTTGAAAACGGCGAGTATGAACTGGGAATGCGACGCCAGGATATGGAGCGGCGGCGGAATGCGGAGTGGCTTCCGCTGTTCCGGCGCGTGCGCGGCTTCGAGGTCCGCTACTTCGACAGGGGGCGCGCGCAATGGTTGGAGAAATGGACAGACCCGCAAACCCGGCCCGCGCTCGTTCGCGTGAAACTTTGGCGCGATCCGGCGGCCGACGCATACGAAGTCGTGCTGCCCGTTTCGACGAAAACAGGGGGGGCGGGATGAAACGCGCGGCTTCCGGCGTAAGCGGGTCCACGCTGATGCTGGCGTTGTGGGCGCTGGTGCTGCTCTCCGCCGTCGTCTTTGCCTGGGTGCGCTCGCTCGACCGCGACATCGACGCGATGAACGCAGCCAACCGGGCCATGGAGGCGCGCGCCCTGGCGCATTCAGGCATTACGGTTGCCCTGCACCCGAACATCACGCGTGCCAGTCCGCATTTGCAGGCCCGGTACGAGCGGAATCGCTCCTACCGCGTCACGATCCAAAGCGAGGGCGGCCGGTTGAACCTGAACTATTTTCTCGCGGGCGGGGACCCGGCAAAGATCGCCTTTCTCAAAGATTACCTCGCGCAAAGCGGGCTGACTATCCATGAGCGGGAAGTGTTTCTGGATAACCTTCGGGACTGGGTCAGCCCCGCGGGCGGAACGCGGCTGCGCAACGGCGTAGCCGAAAGCCCCGCCTACCAACCCGCGCACCGCCCTCTGCAAAGTCTGGATGAGATCCGGCGCATCGCGGGCAGCGCGCCCTTTGTCTCCCGTCCCCATTGGCAGGACGGCCTGACGCTATTTAGCACCGGACCGCTCGATCTCGAAAGCGTCCCGGCGGATCTGCTTGCATTGATCCCGGGCGTCGGCGAGCAGCGGGCGCGGCGGTTTGTGAAGCTCCGCGAAGAGCGGGAACGCGCGGGCGGAGATCGGGCCGGGTATCCGTTTGAGAACGTTGCCGAGGCGATCGGCATTCTCGGATTGTCAGAAGAACAAGGCGTTCAACTTTCCGGCTTTCTGGGCTTTCGGGACCCGGTCGTCCGTATTCGGAGCATTGGGCAATCGGAAAATGTGATTCGGCAAACGGACGCCATCGTCAGCAAAGCGCTCGGAGCAAGCGCCCAAATTCTATACTGGAACGAAAAATGACTCACGCCCGGAAAACTACCTCCTCATTGTTGATCGCGCCGGCTCCGTGTGGCTGGCGCGCCATGACGGTCACGGAGCGCGGCGGCTGGAACGTGGAAGAAAGAGCGTCCTTTGCTGATGCAGTAAACGGGGCAGGGGAATCGCAGCTTGGGAAAAGCGATCTCCGGCGCCTTCCCGCGCACATCGCGCTTCCGGTTCGCTGCGGCATTTTTGAGCGGCTCACGTTCCCATCCACGGACACGAAGGAACTCAGCTCCATGGTGACGCTGCAATTTGAGAAAAACCTTCCGTATCCCGTTGAGGAAACCTCCGTTGGATTCCAAATCCTGTCGCAGACCGGCACGGAAACGACGCTCCTCGCGTGCGCCGTCCATGAGCCGGATTTGACCGCGCTGTGTTCGCCTCTACTCGAAGACAACATCCCGCGACAGCTAACCTTCTGGGCGATGCATATCGCCGCCCAAGCGCGGGCCGGAACCGTGGCATGCGGCCTTTGGCGCGAGGAAGAAAAAGTCGTCTTCGGTATATTTGAAAACAGGCGGTTGGGATTTGTGGAAGCCATCGCCGGAGAAAACGATCTTTGTTCCGCGATGCCCGGAGCCATGCTGCGAGCCGAAATCGCGGGCGCTCCCACGGAATTTGCCGAGGTACTGCTCGACCCGGCATTGGCGGCAGAAGAGGAAGCGCTGGCCGGGTTATTTCGCGTGCCGTTTCGCCCGATCGTTCTCGAAGGAGGCGAAGTCGCGGCCGTGGATCTGACCCCGGAGAAATGGCGGGCCGAGCGAGCGCGCCGCAAACGCCGCCTCTCCCTCCGCCGCCGGATCCTGTTCGCCGCCGTCGCCTACATAGCGGTATTCGTAACGTGCCTCGTCTATTCGTATCACCAAAACCGGCAACTCGAAACCTTGCGCAAACAAGCCGCCGCCTTGCAGCCCCAAGTTGACGCCATCATCGAACGCCAGGCCCGCTGGAAGACACTCGCCCCCGCCATCGACCAACGCCATTTCGCCGTCGAATTACTCTTCCAAACATGGCAATGCCTGCCCTCGGAAGAAACCCGCATCACCCGCTTCGAACTCGCCCGCGATCAGATCGCGGTGGAAGGAGAAGCGCCCGACGCCCAGCAAGCCATCGCCTTCGCCGAAAAAATCAAAACGCAGCCGGAATTGAGCGACTACCGGTTTGAGTCCGCCCCCCCCGTCCTCCTGCCCAACGAACACGCGCAATTCCGGATTTTTGGAAAACAATGAACCGTCTGAACACCCGCGAGCGTTTCCTGATTTACTTCCTGGCCGGAGCCCTATTCCTGCTGGGCAACTGGGCCATGCTCGGATCACTAGTCAACCGCCAAGCCAGGCTGAAAGCCGATCTCGCGGCCAAGCGGTCCGAAGTCCACTCCCTGCGGAGCCTCGTCGCCGGGAATGCGGAAGCGCTGACACGGGACGCATGGCTTAGCGGCGTCCAGCCGAAATTGACCAACCCCGGCCAAGCCGGCGTGCAACTTCTTGATCAAATCAAAGAGACCGCCCGAGCCAACGAAGTCCTCCTGGAAAACCCCGAACTGGGCAGCGTGGAAACACAGCCCGCCTGCCGGGCCGTATCCGTGCAACTCACCGCAAAAACCTCCTGGAGCAGCCTCGTCCGGTTTCTGCACGCACTTCAAACCCCCGAGCGCTTCATCGTATGCGAATCCGCCACACTTCAAGTAGACCCGGCCGACGCAAAGCGGATGACCTGCCGGCTCAAAATCGCCAAATGGTATGCCCCGTAAAATAAAACCTCCGCTTCTGCTGTTCCTGGCCTTGCCGTGGGTAGTGCAAGCCAACGAAAAAAGCGCCAAGCCGGAACCCGCCCCGCTCTCGCGCTACCAAGCGATGATCGAGCGCACCCCCTTTGCCCTGGCCACGGAAACCGCGCCCGCCGCCGCGGCCACCGAGAGCGCGGGATTCACCAAAGACCTCGTATTGACAGGAGCCGTGCGCCTCGGGCGTGGCGAGTACATCACCGTATCCTCGCGCGACCAGAGCCAGCGGTTCACCCTCCGGACAGGCGAAACCTACAACGGCATCTCCATCGCCAGCATAGCGTGGTCCGACGCCGTCGGAAGAACCATCGCCACCTTGAAGCGTGGCAGCGAATACGGCGTCATCCGTTTTGATGAATCCGCCGCGCGCCTTGGCCCCGTTTCGCCCGTAGCCAACCGCGATAGCGGAGGCGACAGCGCGGGAGTCGGCGAATTGGTGGCGTCGCCGAATTCCCCCAACAACACGGGCCGTCGTCGGAACATCGCCAGTCCTCCTCCGGGATCGTAGAGCGGATCGGTATACGGCCGGGAAACCTGAAACCGTGATGAATAAAGAGAGAGGCGGGAGCGGGAATCGAACCCGCGAATAGAGGTTTTGCAGACCTCTGCCTTACCACTTGGCTATCCCGCCGCTTGACTGCCTTCATGAGATGAAGGGACGAGAAAAATGCCGGAGCCCGGCGCAACTTGCAACGGTTTTGTTAAAAAATCTGCCGCTCCGGCATTCCCCGGGGTATTCCTTCCCAAAATCGCCCCGGGGCGGACAATCCTGCCGCCTTTTCCGTAAACAAGGTGAGGGGAACTGCTCTCTCCCGCCTTTTCTCCCTTCAGGAGGCGCAGAATGAGGACAAAATATTGGCTCTATTCGACGGTTTTTGCCTCGCTGGTTGCCGGAATCGGCACACCGCGAGCGGAGGCCGCTTTCTGGCGTGGACAGCCGCAGGCAGGCGGTCCCAAGTCTGTCGTGGTCGATAAAGGGCGGCAGGAATTGCGCGCCTATGAGGGGAACCGGCTCGTATTATCAACGCGGATCAGCACCGGGCGGCGGGGCCGGGAGACCCCCAATGGGCGGTTCCGCGCCCAGTCCAAGTCGCTCATGCACTATTCGCGGCTCTACGACAACGCCCCGATGCCCTACAGCGTGCAGATCGCCGGGAATTACTTTATCCACGGCTTCTTCTCCGTGCCGGATCATCCCGCATCGCACGGCTGCATCCGGGTGCCGCTCTCGGGCAGCAACCCGGCGCGGCAGTTCTACGACTGGGTGGAACCCGGCACGCCCGTGGCGATTGTGGGAAGCTGGCGTTAAGGCGCGGTTTTTCACCCCCCGCTTTCTACCCCTTCCGCAAAGAGTGGCGGACAATGTTGGCGCCGAGGTCCCAGATGGGCCCCGGGAAGCTCCGGCACGTCTCCAGCACCGCATCCAGAGCGTTGACGAACAGATCGACCTCCTTCTCGCTAATCATGAGCGGAGGCAAAATCTTGATCGCGTCCATGCCGTGCCCCGCCACCTGGGTCAGGACCCGGTGGCGCGATAGCAGAGAAGTGGCGATCATCTGGGAAAAAAGCTCTTTCTCGACTGCGTGGAGAAACGCCCAGCCGAGCTTCGT
>JAQTMF010000171.1 GCA_028714515.1 Chthoniobacteraceae bacterium
CGGCGAACCGCAGGGTGGCCAGGAAGGCGAACCCGGCGAGGCCGCCGTTGAAGAGAAACCCGGCCAGCGTGAATGCGCCGCCCCAGCGCCAGAGCGCGACGGCGGCCGCGATCGCGCCCAGCAGCCCCGTCCAGACCAGCCCCCGCTGCAAGTCCGCCCCGGCGAGGAGGAGCAGGGCGTTCCATAGATCGACGCCGAAGGGGTAATGGAGCGGCGCGGAGGCGTAGATCGGGTTGGCGGGCCAAAACGGGACGCCGTGGGCGAGCCAGCGGATATACGTCAGGTGCAGGGAGAGATCGCCGAGGTTGTTGGGCGAGAGAAAGGAGATTTCGCCCGCTTGCGTGGAGATCAGCCAGCAGAAAGCGCGGAAGGTGAAGAGCCCGAAGACGATGACGGCGCTCCATGCCGCCCAGCCCCGCACCGGCTCTCCCTTGGGGAGATCCGCCAGCGAACGCCACGCCGCCGCGCCCGCGAGGGCCCCCAGCCCGAGCGCGGCCTGTGCCCGCAACGGGTCCAATCCCCCGAAAAAGCCGAGCAGCAACCCCGCCACCGTCGCCACGCAAACGGCGATCAATCCCGAGACGAGCGCTCTCATGGTTCCGGGGTGGGCTGGGGAGCGGCGGCGGGCGTGAAATCGGGCGCGCGGCCGGGAAACACGGAGGCGAACCGCGCGGCGTTCAAATAGAGTTTGCCGCCTTCCATCGCGTCGCGCAGGTGGAAGGGGACGACGAAATACGTTTGCTTGAGCTGCGATTCCAAATCGGCCGTCCGGTCGTTTTCCGCCACGATCACCCCCGCGTCGGGAGCGGCCGGCACGCCTTTTTCATAGTATCCCACCCTGGTCATGTCGCCCAGTTCCCACGGCAGCGGGTGGTAGCTGGAGAGGAGGATGTTCACCGGCATGTGCCGGGCGCGCGGGTCCATGGCGAGGAGCGCTTTGAGCGGGCGGGTGAGTTGGAAGTAGTCGGTCGTGGTCTGCACGTAGACGTAGGTGGGCAGTTCGCACACTTCCTGGACCTGGAAGGGCAGCCTGCTGGCCGCCCAGGAGGGTAGCGCCGTTTCGCCCGGGATCGTCGGGTAGCGGTAGTTCAAATTCGCCGCGACGGCCAGGGATGCGGCGCACAACACCACCGCCACCGCGCCCAGTATCCACGACTTCCACTCCTTTTCCACGGAACGCATGGCGGAATCGGCGGCGCAGCCAAAGAGGATCAAGAACGGCCAGAGGAGCGAGATGACGCACCACGGCGTTTTGTAGGGGACAATACTGTATCCCACCAGCGTGCCGCAGCCGTAGATGGCCACGAACCGGGCGAGCCGGTTCATCCCCGGCCAAAGCGCGCGAAGGCTCCAGAAGAGCCCGATGAGCGCGGGGACTTCGTAGCGGACGAAAAGCTGGAGCCAGTAGTACCACGGCTTGGCGTGGTCGGTTCCATGCAGGCCGGTGTGGGACCACGCCGTGAAGGCGCTGAAAAAGCGGGCGAACTGCTCGCCGTGAAATTGGGCGGCCGACACGCCTTCCGGGGCCGGTTCCAGGAATCCGCCGGAGTAGAAGAAGGCAAGCAGGAAGAGGGAACCGGCGGCGATATCCCCCAGGATGGCCCAGGACCACTGGCGGGCGGCTGGGCGGGTGGGAACGCCGTCTTTGGCGGAGGGCAAGATCAACTCCAGCACGGCGAGTGTGGCCAGCGCGAGCGCGAATGCGGCGAAGTGGATGATGTGTGTCTCTTTGTTGAGGAGCATCAGGAGCGCGCCCGCGCCCGCTGCCCACAATCCGCGCGCCGTGCCGCGCGCCCAGAGTTCCGCCGCGCCCCACAGGCCCAGCGTCATGCCAAAGACGAGCCATGCCTCGTGGATGGCGTAGCGGGAATAAAAGAGCATGCCGGGCGAGACGGCGAACGCCAGCGCGGCGAAGAGGCACGCGCGCCAGGGGATGAAGCGGCGGAATTGCAGGAGGAGCCAGACGTTGGCGGTGTTGATGAGGACGAGCGGCATCCGCATCACTTCGATGCTCCGGCCAAAGAGCGTCTGCATGACGAAGAGGACGTAGAAATGGAACGGCCCGTGGTAGTTGGTGGGGTCGTAGGAGAAATACCCCTGCCTGGTCATCTGGTCCACGAACCAGCCGTTGACGCCTTCGTCAAAGTGCGGCGGCTTGATCCCCAGCCAGAGCAGGCGCAAAACCAGGGCGAGGGCGACGATGCCCCAGCCGAGGAGACGGGAAGGCAATGGAAGATCGGCGGCGGGTTCCTGTACCGCCTGCGGCTGAGAGACGTTGGCAACAGACATTTCGGGGCGGTATTGCAAAGAAGAGCCGCCTGCGTTTCAAGTCTGAAGTCAATGTTTTGCCGTAGGCAGCCGTTCCAAAAGGGTGCGGAACGCCTCCAAACCGGGGATGCGGGCGGCGACTTCGCGCAGGGAGGCGAGGGCGGGGGGGATGTGCGCGAGGAAATGGGGATGCGCTTTGACGAGCCCCAGGAAGCCGTAGGCCCCGAGCGCTTGCATGAGGCGCTGGAGGGCGCAGAGATCGAAGATTTCGCGGAAACCGGGCTCCACGGGCGCGCCCGCTTCGGCGTAGAGCCGCTCGGCGATGGCGAGGAGTTCGTTGCGTTCGGCGGCGGTGAGCGTGACGTAGGGGTCGTAGAGCAGAGAGGCGAGGTCGTAGGCCGCCAGGCCGGGGCGCATGCCCTGGAAGTCGATGAGGCACGCCTGGCCGCCGAGGATCATGATGTTTTGCGACTGGAAATCGCGGTGGACCAGCACGCGCGGCAGGGCGTCGAGCCGTTCGGCGATGGCGTCCAGCGGCTCGCGGCCGCACCCGGCGTCGAGCGTGGCGGGCGGGATGCCGAAGTAGCGCCCGGCGCAGTTTTCAAAGAAATAACGCTGTTCCCAGCGGTAAAGCTCGGCGTCGAAGGCAAGCTCGAAGCGGGGTGGCGGGGTGGCGGTGGCGCGGTGGCCGCGGGTGTGCAGGCGGACGACTTGCTCCAGGGCGCTACGGTAGAGCGGGCGGCGGGTTTCCCACGGGCTTTCGCGGAATTGCCACAGGTCGCTGCCGCCGAGGTCTTCCATCCAGATCAGCCCTTCTTTGCTGTCGTGGTGGTAGATGGCGGGGACGCGTACGTCCAGCGCGCTCAAGAATGCGGCGATGTCGCAATAATGCCGGTTCTCTTCGCGCTGGTTGCCGTATTTGACGAGGATGAGGGAGCCTTCGCCGCACAGCGCGATGCGGTAGTATTTGCGGTCGGAGCCTCCTTTTTCCAAGGGCTCGATGCGGATGCTTTCGCGGAGGTAGCGGGGAAAGCGGGCGGCGGTTTGGTCGAGGAGGGCGTCGGGGATCATGAAAAACGGGGGGATTAAAAGTCGGCGTCGGTGTGGCGGCCCTGGACGGCCGGGGGGGCGGTGACGATGCAGCGGGAGAGGGCGGATTGAGGAGCAACCGCCGTGCCGTCCCACAGGATGCAATCGTGCAACTGCGCGCCGTCGCCGACTTGCGCGCCCGCGCCGATGTAGGTGGCGCCGGTGAGGCGCGCGGAGGGGGCGACGTGGGCGGTGGGGTCCACCCAGCAGGCGGCGGGGGCGTTCTCCCGCAGTTGCCGGTGGACGGCCAGATATTGCTCGCGCGTGCCGAGGTCCCACCACTCGCCCTCGTCGATGACGGCCGCGCCGAGGGGGGATTTCCGCGCGATCATTTCCAGGAAGGCGGGGATGACGGAGCGTTTTTCCCGCCGCAGCCGTTGGAAGAAGGCGGGGCTGACGACGTAGATGCCGGTGAAAAGATACTTGCCGGGGGCGCGGCCGAGGCGGTGGCCGATGTCGAGGACGGCCCCGGAGGCGGCGTCGAAGGCGACTTGCAGCGGTCCGCCGTGGCTGCGCAGGACGAGCGTTACTTCGTCGCCCGCCGCGAAGTGGCGCTCCAGCGCGGGGGCGAGCGGGAGGGTCGCCAGAATGTCGCCGTTGTAGACGAGGAAGGGAGCCTGCCCGAGCAGGTCCTCGACGTTTTTGATGCCTCCGCCGGTTTCCAGCAGCTCCGGTTCGTGCCGGAACGTGAGCGGGACGCCCCGATAGACGCCGCCGGGGAACGCGCTTTGGTAGGCTTCCGCGCAATGGTGGGTGTTGATGACGAGCCGCTCCACGCCGGCTTGCAGGAGGTGGTCGAAGGCGTGGGTGATGAGCGGCTTCCCCGCCACCGGGATGAGCGGTTTGGGGCGCGCGCGGGTGAGCGCCTTTAAGCGTGTGCCGAGCCCGGCCCCCAGCACGAAGGCTTGGGTGACGCGGGGGATGGAGTGGGGTTCCGGCATGGGAGTCGGCCATTCTAAAAGCGCTTTTCCACAAATTCCAGGGCGATTGCGCGGAATAAAAAACATTCGCGCCTCCGCTTCCCGGCCGCCCCCGCGCGATTCCGCCATTGAACTCCGCCCGCCCCGGGTGTATGAAGCCGCCTTATGCCCGGCGTACGCGATTCCAACAAAGCCTTGGCGTCCTTTTGGATGCACAAGGACATTTATACCGCCTTGGGCATCGTTACCAAAGTCAGCGATACCACCATGACGCGCTACATTCTGGAAGCGCTTGCCGGTAAAATGGGGTTTACGCTCGATGCCGCGGGCAATCCCGTGGGGCTCGATCTCGACGCGCTGGCCCGCCAGGCGTTCGAACAGCGCAAGCGGCCCGCGCGTAAAAAGAAGACGGCGTAGCGGCGGCGGGTCTTTGTTTTTTTTCCTTCCGTCCGTGATCGCGCCGGGGCATGGCGCGGGAGGTTGCTTTCTCGATCCGGCGTGCTTGTTTTCGCACTCCCGCGCATGATGTATGCGCGGTCCATCACTGATCCATGATTCAGGAACTCTTCGAGATCATCCGCCCACGCATCACCCCCAGGGTGCTGGAGGTGGTCCACCGTCACTTAACGGACGAGCAAATCGGACTCTTGCTCGTCAAACTCATCAACCCCTACGTTGTGCTCTCGCAGCAGGAGGAAGCCATACTGCGGGGGGTAAACCGAAAGACTCTTCGCGGGATGAAAGCGCGGGGAGAGATTGCCGCCCACCGGAGCGGTCCGCTGGGTGTCAACCTCCAAGAAACCCCAAAATACCCCGTTTCCGGCCTCCAACGCCCCAAAACGGGACTCTCGGACCGCGGGATGCAAAAACCGTTGTAAAAATTATCGCGAGCCGCCGGATGGACCCGGCATCACAAAAACTCACAAGGAAGTGCAACTCATGATCGAATCCGAATTTTCCGAACGTCCGCCGCGCGCGGGCGTGCGTCGCGCCGCATTGTGCTCCGCGCCCAAGTCTTTCAGCCTCTCTCCATTGCAGGCGCATGCCCTGGCGCGCCTCATCCAAAGCCAGTTGGATGCCTACGCCGAAGCCTCGGGCGCGCGTTGTCCCCGCCGCCGTGCCGTTCCCTTCACGGGGCGCGATCTGGACCTCCTGGAGCCGCTGCTCCCACGGTTCCTCGCGCTGGCCCGCCCCGCTCGCGCCAGGGTCTGAAAACTTTTGGCTTGCATTCCCCGCCGAGGGCGTCCATTGTAGACGTCTTCGATTGTTAATGTTTCGTAGCGCGGAAGATCGCGGGTTGAGGTTCCTCATCTGGTGATTTGAAACCCGGTCCCCGGGAACGGCTCTGTAGCTGGCATTCGTTATAAATCCAAATCATCATGAAATTATACGTTGGGAATCTTTCCTTCGACACCATTGAAAACGACCTTCAAGATCTCTTTGAGCAGTTCGGCACCGTCAGCGAGGCAGCCCTCGTGATGGACCGCGCCACGGGCCGCTCCCGCGGCTTTGCCTTCGTGACCATGGGCAGCGCTTCCGAAGGCCAGGCGGCCATCGAAGGCCTCCACGGCAAGGAATACCAGGGACGCAAGCTGACTGTGAACGAAGCTCGTCCCCGCGAAGACCGTCCCCGTACCGGTGGCGGCCGCCGCTACTAAGCCTCAGGCGTTTTTTCCACAAGGCGGAGTCTCTTTTTTCGGGGACTCCGCTTTTTGGTTCCCGTTCCGCCCGCCAGGAATGGGAAAGGGGCTGGCGCGATTGGCTTTCACTGGAGCCGAAGCGGCCTAAAGGCGGGGACGTTCCGTAAACTTTTATAAATCCATATCATGCCTGCTGAAACTGCCATTGAAACCGACGGGAAAATTGTCGCCGTGCTTGCCGGAACCATGTTCCGGGTCGAGCTGGCCAATAAACACGTGGTTCTGGCCCATATCTCCGGCCGGATGCGCAAACGCTTTATCCGTCTGACGATGGGCGACCGTGTGAAAATCGAAATGTCTCCCTACGATCTCGACAAGGCTCGGATCGTCTACCGCCTTGGCTAAAAGGGGAAGACACGGAGAGCGGGCGGAGAAAAACCGCCGCCTCGATTGTTCCGATTTCAAACACCCGCACCCGCTTAGGGCTGCGGGTGTTTTCGTTTCTTGCGCGGGCTTGCGAATGGCGTGTTCACGCCTTCAGGCTGGCGCAAGGGACAGGATAGGCGGAAGGGAAAAGGTTGGAAGGCAGACGATGCTCCGAATTTCCAACAGGATTAACAAGATTAGGAGGATTAGTAGGATTTTTCCCGAAGACTTATCCGCCGGGATTCGCGCAAACGCTTCGGTGTGGGCAAGGGATTGATGCCGGAGGTCAGGCCTTGCGTGTCAGGCTGCAAGCGAAATCCTCTCAATCCTCAGAATCCTGTAAATCATGTTATCAAAGACGGCGGCCGGGATTCAAACCGGCAGGCTTCTTTCACCCCGCGCTACCCCAAGGCGGACATCCTGTCTTGATTCGTGAGCAGCCCCTAATTTTCCAACAGGATTAACAAGATTAGGAGGATTAGTAGGATTTTTCCCGAAGACTTATCCGCCGGGATTCGCGCAAACGCTTCGGTGTGGGCAAGGGATTGATGCCGGAGGTCAGGCCTTGCGTGTCA
>JAQTMF010000172.1 GCA_028714515.1 Chthoniobacteraceae bacterium
TAACATTTGGTAAGTTGGTCGATCAGGACCAGCGGCGCGGCATCCATGGGCGGGGTCACGGGGGCGCATCCTACCCGGCCCGGTCCCCGGGCAAAATAAAAAACGCGGGCCCGCCGGAAAATGAGACACCCCGTTTTGCCGCAAGGCCAAACGGGGTGTCTCTGTTATCGAGGGGGAAATTCCCTAGGGGGACTAAATCTTGCTCTTGAGGTCTTTGCCCGCCGCGAATTTGACCGTCTTGGATTTCTTGATCTTGATCTTCTCGCCCGTCTTGGGGTTGACACCCATTCGAGCAGCGCGTTCGGCAACCTTGAAGGTGCCAAAGCCGATGAGCTGAACACTCTTGGATTTCTTCAAGCCGACCTTGATGCTGTCGATCACGGCCGCCACGGCGCGCTCCGCTTCTGCTTTGCTGGCACCGAGGGATTTCTGAACGGATTCAACGAGTTCTGCCTTGTTCATGGATTGGGATTTTCTAGCGGTTTGTTCCGGGTTTGATTTTGAACGTTTTTTTGAACTACTTGAACTATCTGGTTTCTGGGAGTCCAGAAACCTTGCCCGTGTTGTGGCACTCGCTTTTTGGGATGTCAAAGAGTTTTTTCCAAAATGGCCTTTTTTCCTCCAAGCGCCTGTTTATCGGCATTGCCAAGCCCCCGGACCGATGAGAATGTTTCTTCATGCCTATGACATTAGATGAACGAATGGACGCCTACTTTTCGCAAAAACCTTCCATCCACCCGACCGCCTTTGTCGCGCCGACCGCCGCGATCATCGGCCACGTGACTCTGGAGGAGGAATCGAGCGTCTGGTATAACACGGTTCTGCGCGGCGACATCAACCGCATCCACCTGGGCCCGCGCTCCAATATCCAGGATGGTTCGATAGTGCATCTGGCGGACGATTACCCTGTGATTATCGGGGAATTGGTGACAATCGGCCACATGGCGATGATCCACGCCTGCACGATCGGCGACGAATGCCTGATCGGCATGGGCGCGATCATCCTGGACGGCGCGGAGATCGGCGCGCGCTCCATCATCGGCGCGGGCGCGCTGGTAACGGGCGGCACGAAGATCCCGCCGGGCTCGCTGGTGCTCGGCTCGCCGGGGAAGGTGGTCAAAACGCTCGACCTGGAGGCGCAGGCGAAGATCCGCACGTGGGCGGAGAAATACGTCGGCGTCGCGAGGCGCTTTCTGGAACACGCCCGGGCCACGCCTCCCGGCGTCCAGGCGTAAGGGGCTCCGGGTAGGGGCTGCACTCCGTGCGGCCCTTGACGGCGCGTTCCCGCGTTACGAAGCATCCCCGCGTCACGGACGGCACGGAGTGCCATCCCTACCCAAAAAAGCCCGCGGCGCGAACCGCGGGCTTCTTTTTTAAGGGATGGCGGATTGTTTCCGGGGCGCTCTATGCCTGGCCGTGGACGCGGGCGGCCACTTTCAGCCGCAGGGCGTTCAGGGCGATGAACCCGGTGGCGTCGGTCTGGTTGTAGGCCTGCGTCGGGTCCGCTTCCATCGTGGCGATGTGCGGGTTGTAGAGGCTCACGGGGCTCTTGCGGCCCGCGGTGATGAGGTTGCCCTTGTAGAGCTTGAGCCGCACGACGCCGGTCACGTTCTTCTGCGACTCGGTAACGAGCGCCTGGAGCGCGTAACGGTCGGGCGAGAACCAGAAGCCGTTGTAGACCAGCTCCGAGTATTTCGGGATCAGCCCGTCGCGCAGGTGCATGACCTCGCGGTCCATGGTGAGCGTCTCCACCTGCCGATGTCCGTAGTGGAGGATGGCCCCGCCGGGGGTCTCGTAAACGCCGCGGCTCTTCATGCCGACGAAGCGGTTTTCGACGAGATCCACGCGGCCGATGCCGTGCTTGCCGCCGAGGCTGTTGAGGACCTTCATGACCCAGTAGGCGGAAAGCGTGGCGTAACCTTCGGTGTTGAAGACCGGTTCTCCAGGGTATTTCAGGGATTTGAGCAGTTCGCCGATCCCCTCGTAGCCGATGGCGGTGCAGATGCCTTTCTCGAAGGAAAGCTCGATATATTCGGCCTTGTCGGGCGCTTCTTCGGGCCCCACGGAGAGGACATACATGTCGCGCATTTCGGGCGAGCTGGCGTCAAACCAAGGATCTTCCAGGATGCCGCTCTCGAAGCTGATGTGCAGGAGGTTGCGGTCCATGGAATACGACTTCTTGGCGGAAGCCTGGACGGGAATCTTGTGGGCCTCGGCAAAGGCGATCATCTCGGCGCGGCCGGGGAACTGGTTGCGGAAGCGTTCCTGGCGCCACGGGGCGATGACCTGCAATTCCGGGGCGAGCGCGGCGGCGGCCAGCTCGAAGCGGACCTGGTCGTTGCCCTTGCCGGTGGCGCCGTGGGCGACGGCATCCGCGCCTTCCTTGCGGGCGATCTCCACCATCCGCTTGGCGATCAGCGGCCGGGCGATGCTGGTGCCGAGGAAATACTGGTTCTCGTAAATCGCGCCAGCCTGGATCATCGGGAAGATGAAATCGCGGGCAAATTCCTCGCGCAGATCCTCGATGTAGCACTTGGAAGCGCCCGTGCTCAGCGCCTTGGGCTCCAGGCCGTCGAGTTCCTCTTCCTGGCCGACGTCGGCACAAAAGGCGACGATTTCGGCGCTGTAGGTCTGTTTAAGCCATTGGAGAAGAACGGACGTGTCGAGTCCGCCGGAATATGCGACGACGATTTTCATAAGTGGGCGGCCATTGAAGCACTCGCGGGGCTGCAAGCCAAGAAATTCCCCGGAGAGAATCGCAGATCCCGACTCTCCCCTTCCCGGCGTTCCCTCTCTTTTCTTTACGCCTTCGGCTCCGTCTCGATGCGCGGGAAAAGCGGCGTGGGCGCGCCCAGCGTGTGGCCGTCGGCCAACGCGGCTTCGGCGTTCAGCGCGCCGGCCAAACACGGCTCGGCGGTGACGTTGAGCTGTGCGGCCATGCCGCGCGCGGCGTCGGGGAGCACGGGCGAGATCAGGATGGAGAGGATGCGCAGGGCTTCGGCCAGGCGGTAGAGGACGCCGTCGAGCTGGTCGGCCAGGGCCGGGTCTTTGGCGAGCTTCCACGGGGCCTGCGCCTCGATGTAGGCGTTGCACTTGGCGGCGAGCCCAAAGGCGGCTTCCAACGCGGCGTGCACCTGGAATTGGTCCATCCTGGCGGCGTATTGCTCCGCCACGGCGCGGGCCTCGGCCAGCCAGGGGTCGGCGGGATCGACGCGCTTGAGCACGCTGGCGCGGTAGCGCTTGGCCATGTTGAGCGTCCGGTTGAGCAGGTTGCCCAGGTCGTTGGCGAGGTCGCTGTTGTAGCGCACCACGAGGCGTTCCTCGGAGAATTCCATGTCCTGGCCGGTGACGGCTTCGCGCATGAGGTAGTAGCGCAGCGCGCCGGGGCCGTATTTCTCGGCGAGCACGGCCGGATCGACGATGTTGCCGAGGCTCTTGCTCATCTTCGCGCCGCCGATGTTGATGTAGCCGTGGACGAGCAGGGGCGGGATTTCGGCGTCGGTGAACCCGGCGGCGTGCAGGATGATGGGCCAGTAGACGCCGTGGGCGGGGGCCATGATGTCTTTGCCGATGACGTGCAGGGCGGGCCAGCGCTCGTCAAAGGCGGGGTTGTGCGGGGTTTCGCCGCTCCAGTAGCCGCCAAAGCTGATGTAGTTGACCAGCGCGTCGAACCAGACGTAGGTGACGTAGCCCGCGTCGAAGGGCAGCTCGATGCCCCATTCCAGGCGCGCTTTGGGGCGCGAGATGCAGAGGTCGCCGGAGAGTTTCTCCACGGCGTTGCGCAGTTCCGTCTGGCGGAAAGCGGGGGTGACGTAGCCGGGGTGGGCGTCGATGTAGGAAAGAAGCCAGTCGCGGTGCTTGGCTAGGCGGAAGTAGTAATTCTCCTCCGAGATGTCGGTCACTTCGCCCCACTCGGGGCCGAATTCGCCGTCCGGGCCGCGCTCTTTATCGGTGAGGAATTGTTCCTGGCGGACGCTGTAAAAGCCGGAGTAGCTGGCCTTGTAGATTTCGCCCGCGTCGAAGAGCTGCTGGAGGATCTTGCTTACGACGGCCTTGTGGAGCGGGTCGGTGGTGGCGGCCCAGCCGTCGTTGCTCAGGCCGAGCTTTTCCCACAGCGCGAGAAATTTGGCGGTGATGTCCCGGGCGAACGCGGCCGGTTCCATTCCCTGCTTCTGCGCGGTTTGCTGGACCTTCTGCCCGTGCTGGTCCACGCCGGTGAGGAAGAAGACGGGCTCGCCCTTGAGCCGGTGGTAACGCGCCACCACGTCGGTGAGGATTTTCTCGTAGGCGTGGCCGATGTGCGGCGCGGCATTGGTGTAATCAATGGCGGTGGTGATAAAAAACGTCTGGGCCATAGGGTAAACGGGAAGCATGAACCCGATACGGGGGCAAAGGCAATGCCGATCCGCTCAAACCCGCCGCTTTCACGAAGAGCCATTCCCGCCGAGCGGAACGGCCTCCACGGCGCGGGCGGCGGCCTCCTGGTCGGGAAAGATGCGGAAAACCAGATCCAGCCGGGCGAGATGGAAGACCGTCCGCACGGCCTCGCGCAGGCCGAAAAGGGCAAGGCGTCCTCCGTAAGCCTGGATGTACTGCCGGGCCTGGATCAAGACCGCCAGGCCGGGACTGCCAATGAATGTCACCTGCGAAAGATCCACCAGCAGCCACGAGGGACGCCGCCGGAGCAACCGCCACAGGCCCGCCTTCAGGCGCGGCAGGGCTTCTTTATCAATTTCTCCCCGCAATACCAGCAGGGAACGCTTCGCAACAAAGATCACGGCCATCGGTTCCAACACTCCACGGGGGCCTTCCCCTAAGAACCGGACTTCGCCGCGCCGCTGGCCTTATGGCGCGCGTTCCCGGCGCCATGTCGTGTTCGGACAGAAAGAGAAGAGAGTCCGCAGATTTCGCAGAAAAACGCAGATTTCTTCTCTCCTCATCTGCGTCCCTCTGCGCAATCTGCGGATAAACCTCTTTGAATGCGTGAACAGGCCCTAATCCCGGAAGTTTTTGAACGAAAGGGCGACGCCAAAGTCCTTGCCGCGGATGAATTGGATGACGCCCTGCAAGTCGTCGCGCTTCTTGCCGGTGACGCGGATTTGCATCTCCTGCAAGGCGCACTGGACCTTGGCCGCGGTGGCTTTGATGGCCTTGGTGATCTCCTTGGCTTTCTCCCCTTCGATCCCCTGCTTGATGACGATCTTCTGCGTGGCGTGGCCCAGCGGCGAGATGGCGGGGTCCTTCCGGTCCACGTTGCGCAAGTCGATGTTCCGCTTCGCCAGCTTGCCGACGAGGATTTCTTCCAGCCCCTTCAGGTGGCTGCCGTCTTCGGCGGAGAGGTTGATTTCGTTTTTCTCCCACTCGATCTTGGCGGTGCTCCCCTTGAAGTCGAACCGCGCGGCCAGCTCTTTGCGGGCTTGGTTGATGGCGTTGTCGATCTCTCCTTTGTCGATTTCGGATACAATGTCGAAGGATGGCATGGGGCCGGATTTAAACATCGGCGCGGCGGAATATCCAGCCCGGAGGCGGCAAGCGCCTTTCTATTAGAAAATCCACTTCCCCCCGAGCGGAAGATCAGGGGTATTCCTCAAAAAAAGCGTTGCAATCGGCCCCCGTTCTCCGGATAACCGGAGCCCTATGGCAGACTCCGCGAACAAATATTCTGAAAACGTCCCCGGCCCGTTCTACGTGGATGACCAGTGCATCGACTGCGATCTGTGCCGTGAAACCGCGTCCGCGAACTTCGCGCGCAGCGAAGAGGGCGGCCACTCCTACGTTTACAAACAACCGGAATCCCCCGAGGAAGAAGCCTTGTGCAAAGAGGCGATGGAAGGCTGCCCGGTGGAGGCCATCGGCAACGACGGCGAGTAGCGTTCTCCCTGTTTTACAAAAAAGCCCTCCCGCCCCGCCCGGCGCGAGGGCTTTGTTTTCCATGACCCCTTTCCAGCGCGCCCGGATCTTGAGCGAATGGCGCGGGCTGCCCGAGCCCGCCGTCAAGCCGGACCGGCTTGCCTCCGCCGCCGATCTGATCGGCAAGGTGATGGCGGGCCTGGGCCTGAAGGAACGGTTCCGGCAGGAGGAGGTGCTGGCCGCCTGGCGTGAACTGGTGGGGGATTTTATCGCCGAACACGCCGCGCCGCAGCGGCTCCAGACGGGCGTTCTCTTCGTCCGGGTGCTCCAGCCGACGATGCACTACGAACTGGACCGCGTCTGGAAGCCGAAGATCCTGGCCAAGTTCAAGGAGCGCTTCGGCGCCCGCGCCGTGCGGGAGATCCGCTTCCAGGTCGGGTAGGAGAGGTTTTATCCGCAGATTTTCGCAGAGGAACGCAGATTTTCGGAAATGACCTTCAAAGAGTTGGAAAGAATGCATCCTTTGGGGGAAACGAGGCCGTGGTTTTGGTCTTTTCTTTCCTCTGCGAAAATCTGCGCAATCTGCGGATAACTTTTTTTCATGCCCGACCAAATCCATATTGAAGCGCTGGAAGTTCGCGCTCCCATCGGCGTGCCGGAGGCGGAACGCGCGGAGCCTCAACGCCTGACGGTGACGCTGACGCTGGAGCCCCGGGCGGATTTCCGGGCGCTGGACGACCGGATCGAGGCGACGGTCGATTACGCGGCGGTTTGCGAGGCGATCCAGGCGCTCGCCGCGGCCCGTCCCCGGCGGCTCATCGAAACGCTCGCGGAGGAGATCGCCTCGGCTTTGCTGGAGGGCTATCCGCTCCGCCGGGTGGAGGTGGAGGTCCGCAAGTTCATTCTGCCGGAGACGGCTTACGTGGCGGTGCGCGTCGCGCGGCCCTAGGCGGTATTCACGACTTGGCAGGAAGGGAAATTACAGGCAAGCGTGTCGGTTAGGGCCTCGTGAATTTTTAACAGGATTAACAAGATTAAGGAGGATTTACGGGAT
>JAQTMF010000173.1 GCA_028714515.1 Chthoniobacteraceae bacterium
GAAACCCCCGCCGAACCCCCGGTGGCCTCGATCGCACCCCCCGAAACCGCCGCCGCCCCTTCGGAAGCGCCCGTTGAAGCCCCCGTCCCTCCTCCCGCCGAAAGCCAACCCGCAAAAAGCCAACCCGCCGGCACCCCTCCCGCGATGTGCAGCAACCGCGACCTCGTCGTCTCCATCCACGACGTCTCCCCCCTCACCCGCGAAGCCACCAGCGCCATGCTGGCCGAACTGCGTGAACTCGGCGTCAGCAGAGTCACCCTGCTCGTCGTCCCCGACCACCACCGCAAAGGGCACCTCCTGGATCACCCCGAATTTTGCGCCTGGCTGCGCGAACGCGTCACCCTGGGAGACGAAGTGGCCATCCACGGCTACTACCACCGGCGCGACCAGCGCGCGGGCGAAACCCTCCGCGAAAAACTGACCACCCGCTACTACACCGCGGGCGAAGGCGAATTCTACGACATCGCGGGCGCCGACGCACTGCGCATCATCAGCCAGGCGCGGCAGGAATTCCGCAAAGCGGGGCTCGAACCCGAGGGATTTGTCGCCCCCGCATGGCTGCTGAGCGAAGGAGCCGACCGCGCCCTGCAACGCCTGGGCCTCACCTACACCACCCGCATCGGCGGCATCTTCGACTACGCCACGGGCGTCCGGCACGCCTCCCAATCCCTCGTCTGGAGCAGCCGAAGCTGGTGGCGGCGCATCTTGAGCCGGATGTGGAACGCGTATCTCTTCCGGCGGCTGCGCAGGCGCAACCTACTGCGCATCGGCATCCACCCGCCCGACCGGCAACACCGGGCCATATGGGGACAAATCAAAACCCTCATCTCCAAAGCCCTGAAAGACCGGAACGCCGCCACCTACGCGGGATACCTGAAAAAGCGGTAAGCGAAGACCGGATGAGAAAGCGGGAGAGAACCGCACACCGCGTGTAATTTTCAGAAGCGGCGGCCGATTTGCCGAAAAATCTATTGCGGCTCCGGCCGATTCAAGCTAGGTAATCAAACCCGCCCCGCGAAAAGGGCGCGGAGAGGCTTGTCCAAGCCTCGTTTGAATGCCTCATGGTGTAATGGTAGCACAGCAGATTCTGAATCTGCTTGTCTAGGTTCGAGTCCTAGTGAGGCAACCACTTTTGCGTGAGTCACGTGGGAGCCGCGCCTACTCCTTCTCCGCGAGCAACTGCCGCACCAACTCCTCCCCGTCCGCGCGGGCATTGAGACTCCGCAATACGCCCCGGCGGTCGATCACCCAAAAAGCGGGCAGCGCGTTGATCGAAAGCCCCCGCACCAACGGGCTTTTCCACCCCTTTTCCTCAAACGCCACGGGCCAGGTAATCCCGCGCCCGCGCAAAAGCGTGGCCAGGGCATCCCGCGAACTGTCGAGACTGACGCCAACGACCTCCAACGGTTGCCCGGCGAACGGCTTGCGCATGGCCTCCAGCGTATCCAGCCCCGCCACGGCGGGCGCGGACCAGCTCGCGAAAAAGTAAACGAGCACGACCCGGCCCCGGTATTGGCCGAGGTCGATCGCCTTCCCGTCCACACTCACACCGCGCACCGCGACGGGCTGGCCCAGCAGCGAAAGCCGGTGCAAGTCGTCCTCCACCCGGGCGCGCAGCTCCGGGGTGCGCGCGGCGGCAAGCGCCTGGCGCAAAAGATCCTCTTTGCGCCGGGGCTGGGCATCAAACAGCGTCGCCACCTCGGCAAACAGCGCCCCCACGCGGCGTTCTCCGGGGTAGCGCTCCTGGAACGCGGCCGCCTGCGCCGCGAGCCGCTCGCACTCCGCGCCGCCGGGGGCCTGCATGCCCGCCACGCGGCGCATGGAGAGGGCGATCCGGCTAAAGTCGATGTCCGCGCGGCGCTCCACGGGAGCCGTTTGAAAGGCTTCATCCAGGATCCGCAGCGCCGTGGCAAAATCCTCCGGTTTCCCGGAAAAATCGCTGCGGGTGGCATAGAGCCGCGCAAGCCGCAACCGCGCATCCAGGGCGTGGGAGCCGGTGGCGTGGGCCTGCAAATAAGCGCGCAGGCTCGTCTCCTGCCGGGCGAGGTGTGCGAGCGTGACGGCGCGCGCCTCCTCCCGCGAGCGGATCTCCTTCACGGAAGGCCCGGCCTCAAGCGCCTGCACGGCCTGCCAATCGGTCTCGTCGTCCGCCGCCCGGGCCGGGGCAAGGGCGAGGAGGGGCATCAAGAGAACGAGCAGGAGCGGCGGGCGGCGAAGGTTCATGGCTGGTGGGATGCGGGAAGAGTTTCGGTGGAAGGAGGGTGCAGCGTCGCGAAAACCGGCCGGTGGTCACTGGCCACGTTCCACAGGGGCGAACGGTAAACGCCGCTGCGGGCGGCCACCACCCACGGGGCGAGCGCCCGGTTGACGAAAAGAAAATCGATCCGCGAATAAACATCGTCCGTCTTCCAATAGTAGGTCCAGCGGTCGCCCTGGGCATCCGCCAGCCGGAGGTCGGTCAACGCTTGCGGACTTCCCCGAATGCCCAGGATTTCCCGGATCGCGGGCTGCTCCCTGGTATCGTTGAAATCGCCATAGACCAGGAGCGGCACGGCGGGATCGGCCGCGAGGATCTCGTCCAAATGCTTGCGCAGCAAGTGCGCCTCCTGGCGGCGCTCCAGATCCGGGTTTCCCGCGCCGGGAAGCGCCAGCCTGGACTTCAAATGCGCCCCCACGATCCGCACGCGGCAACCGGGAGCGATTTCCACAGTCACATCCAGGAACCCGCGCCGGACCTTCATCCGCACACCGCCGGATTCATACGGAGCATCGGCCACCGACTGCCGGGCCACGATGGGAAAGCGGCTCACCAGCGCGAGATGCCGGGTCGGGTCGGCGGCGTCCACCCACTCGGCATCCACATAGCCCAGCCCGGCCGCGTCGAGCCGCTGGCGGAACTCCGCGAACTGCGGGGCGGGCCCCATTTCGCACACGCCGAGAATATCGGGGCCGATCTCCCCCACCACCTGGACCACCGCCGCCGCGGCCGCCTCCGTTTTACCGGGCTTGCCCGTGGCATCCCCGCCGGACGCCGCGGCCGGGGCATAGTTCTCCAAATTGTAACCCGCGAAAACGACATCCCGGCCCCAAACAGATGCCGCGAAAACGCCACACCCCAGGAGGAGCAGAAAAAGGCGCTTCATGGCGGCGAGGGAAGCCGGAGCGGAAACGGGCGGGCGCTATGCCGCCGGAGGCTGTTGCTGGGGCGGAAGAGGAGGCTGCGCGGAAGGCTCGCTCTGCGGCGGCACAACCGGGTTGACGGGAGCGGCGGGCGGAGGCTCCACCGCCTGCGTGATCTGCCGATGCACGTCTTCCTTGGCCTTGTTGAACTCGTTGATGGCCGACCCCAGGCTGCGGGCAAGTTCCGGCAGGCGCTTGGCCCCGAAAAGCAGCAGCACGAGGAAAAGAAGGATGATGCCATCCATCCCGCCCAGGTTATTGAAAAAGCCGAGGAAAACCATGGGAACCCTATACACCCGTTCCCCCCTCGTGCAAAGAGGAGATTTGCCGCCGCCCCCCGGGGTTTCCCCCATTTTTTCCTAGGCGGAAAGTTGACTCCCACGCAAATCGCGCCAAGACTACCCGGCACTACCTTCCGCCCTCCGGGGCATTTTCCCGCCATTTGTATGAAGCCATTGCCTTGTCTCGCCGCCTTGACGTTCCTCGCCGCCGGAGCGTTTGCCCAACAGCCCGGCCCCTCCGTGGAAGAGGGCTTCGTGCCCGCGCCCACCCCGGCCGCCCCGGGAGCGCAAGCCTCCCCAACGCCCGCCCCCCTGCTCGGGCCCGTCGTGCCGCCCACGGAACCCGTGCGCGCCGCCGAAGGGGATATCCCCGTGGCAAAAGCCGTCCCGGTGGGAGAACGCGAACTCGCCGTGCAAGTGCAGATCTTCCTGGATCAGAAGAACTTCGGCCCGGGGAAAATCGACGGCCGCCCCAAGGAATTCACCCTCAAGGCGCTGGAGCGGTATGAAAAAGCCAACGGCCTGCCCTCCACCGGAGCGCTGCAAGACGCCGCGAAACTCCCGCTCGGCACCGTCAACCCGATCTACGCCACCTACACCATCACGCCCGACGACCTGAAATACGTCGGCGACGTGCCGCACGGCCCGGCGGAACAAGCCAAGCTCAAGAAGCTCCTCTACCCCTCGCTCCTCATCTTCGTGGCCGAGCGCTACCATAGCGACCCCGATTTCCTGGCCAAGATCAACCGCGGCAAAAACCTGGAAGCCCTCCAGCCGGGCGACACCCTCTTCGTCCCCAACGTCGCCCCCTTCAAAATCGAAACCGTCCGGGAAATCGGCAAACTCCCCGCCGTCCCCGAATTCAAGACCCGCCAGCTCCACATCGACACCAAGGAGAAGATGCTCGACCTCGTGGAAGGCAACAAGTTGATCGCCTCCTTCCCCATCACCCCCGGCTCCGAGGCCCACCCCGCCCCCGCCGGGACATGGAAAATCCTCGGCATCGCCACCCTCCCCTGGTTCCGGCACGACGAAGGGGTCCTCAGCCACGGCGTGCGCACCGACCACTTCTTCAACCTCCCCTCCGGCCCCTCCAACCCCGTCGGCGTCCTCTGGTGCGGCCTCAACCGGCCCGGCATCGGCGTCCACGGCACCAACAGCCCCTTCACCATTGGGCGCGCGGGCAGCCACGGCTGCATCCGCCTGGCCAACTGGGACGCCATCCGGCTCGCCACCATGATCACCGAAGGGATGACCGTCATCATCGAAAACGGCGTCCCGGCGGTCCCGGCAACCGCCCCCCAAGGCGCTCCCGCGCCCGCCCGCGCGGCCGCCACCCCCCTCCCCCAACAGGCCCGGTCCTCCGGCGAAAAAAAAGATTCTTCAACCGTATCGTTGACAGCCGCCTCTGTCCCGGCTACTAAGAACGCCCCGCAAGTTCCAGGCCGGGAGACGAATTATGCCAACCACTGAAGTTATCCTCACTGAAAAGATCGCGTCGCTGGGCGCCGAAGCCGACGTTGTCAAAGTCAAGCGCGGCTATGCCCGCAACTTTCTCGTACCTTCCGGCAAAGCCCTGGAAGTGACGCCCGTAACCCTTCGCCGCATCAACCAGCTCAAAGCCAAGCGCGCAGAACGCGAGGCCGCCGAATTGAACGAATCCCAGGAGCTGGCGCGCCGCATCAACAAACTGAAGCTGACCATCACGCTCGAAACCGGCGAAACCGGCAAGGCGTTCGGATCGGTCACCGCCAGAGACCTCGCGGAGAAGCTCAAAGCCGAGCTGGGCGTCGAAGTCGACCGCCACGCCATCGAGCTGGAGCGCCCGCTGAAGGAAAGCGGCTCCCACGAAGTCACCATCAAGCTGCACCACGACGTTGTCGCCAAGCTCAACGTCACCCTCAAGCCGGCCGCCGAAGAGGCTCCCGCCGGTGAAGCAGCGGCTCCCGCCGAAGAAGAAGGCGGATTCAAAGCCAAGCCGAAGGCCAAACACACGAAGTAAGCGATGCCTTCCGAGGCCGCAACTTCCTCGCCAGCCAAGCCGAGAAAATCGGCAAAAGAACGCACGGATCTCCGGGATAAGGGAACTTATTCACCGGATGTCCACCGGATGTTGCCACAGAGCCAGGATGCCGAACTCGGCCTCCTAGGCTCTGTGCTGCTTTCCCCCCGGGAGGTCATGACGGAATGCGTCGAGCAAAAAATCACGCCCGAGCATTTCCACGTCCCCGCCAACGCCACCATCTACGGCATCCTGCGGGAACTCTACGACGCCAACAAGCCGATCGACTTCATCCTGCTCACGCAACTGCTGCGCGACCGGCAATTGCTCGAAAAAGTCGGCGGCGCGGCCTTCGTCACCAGCCTCTTCACCTTCGTCCCCACGGCCGCCAACGCCGCGTATTACCTTGAGATCCTCAAGGAAAAATACACCCTGCGGCAGATCATCCTCACCTGCAACGAGTTTGCCCAGCGCTCCTACGAGGAACAGGAAAACGTCGACATGTTCCTGGACCAGGTGGAGACCAAAGTCTTCCAGATCACCGAAAGCCGCCTCAACGACAAGACCTTCCAGATCAAGGAGGCCGTATTCGCCGCCATCGAGTCCATCGAGAAACTCTACGAGCGCAAAGGCGAAATCACCGGCCTGCCCACCGGCTTCAGCGACTTCGACAAAATGACTGACGGCCTCCACGGCTCGGAAATGATCGTCATCGCCGCACGCCCCAGTATGGGCAAAACGGCGCTGGCCATGAACATCGCCGAGCACGTCGCCCTCAACGGCAAACACGCCGTCGCCGTCTTCTCGCTGGAAATGAGCAGCCAGCAACTCGTCCAACGTCTCCTCTGCTCGCGGGCCAAGGTCAACCTCGGCAAAGTGCGCGACGGCTTCATGGCCGAACGCGACTTCCAGAACCTCACCCACGCCGCCGCCAAGATTTCCGAAAGCAAGCTCCTCATCGACGACACCGCGGGCTTGAGCATCCTGGAACTGCGCGCCAAAGCCCGGCGCATGAAGGCCCAGCACGACATCAAGCTCATCGTCATCGACTACCTGCAGCTCCTCAAATCGACCAGCAAACGCGCCCAGGACAACCGGCAATTGGAAATCGCCGAAATCTCCAGCGGCGTCAAAGCGCTGGCCAAGGAACTCGAAATCCCCATCATCGTGCTGGCCCAGTTGAACCGGAATCCTGAAAACCGGACCGGCGACGCCAAAGGCCGCCCCCGGTTGAGCGACTTGCGTGAATCCGGCTCCATCGAACAGGACGCCGACCTCGTGGGCCTCCTCATGCGCGAGGAATACTACGCCGACAACGACGAAGACAAACAGGCCGCCGAAGGCAAAGCCACGCTCACCATCGC
>JAQTMF010000174.1 GCA_028714515.1 Chthoniobacteraceae bacterium
CTCGGGCCGCTCAACGGACAGGAAAACTGGGAATCCATCGTCCAGTTCATGTCCGGCAGCAAGCCCAGCGAGTGCCCCGCCGAAAAACGCGAGGAACCGGGCAGCGAAAAATGTATCGCCCTCGTCTACGAAGGCGCGGACGCCGTCCGCAAGATCCGCGAAGTCCTCGGGCCGACCGATCCCTCCAAAGCGCCTCCCGGCTCGATCCGCCGCGAATTCGGCCAGACCATCATGGTCAACGCCGCGCACGCCTCCGACTCGACCGACAACGCGCGGCGCGAAATGAAGATCATCCAGATCGACGAAAACAACCTCAAGTGTTTCGTCGAGAACTTCTACGGGAGCCTGTAGGCTTCCACCCCTTGCCGCAACCCATCTGAACATCGAAACGAAAGAAAAAGCATATGGACCTCGCCTCACGCGCCACCATTCTCACTCCGTCGCTCACCCTCGCCATTGACAGCAAAGCCAAGGCGATGAAAGCCGACGGCATCGACGTTTGCAGCTTCGGCGCCGGAGAACCCGACTTCGACACCCCCGAGCACATCAAGGCGGCCGCCATGGCCGCACTCGACGGCGGTTTTACCAAATACACCCCCAGCTCGGGCATCCCGAAGCTGCGTGAGGCCATTTCCGAAAAATTCCTCGCCGACAACGGCCTCGACTACAAGCCGCACCAAGTCGTCGTCTCCAACGGCGCCAAGCACTCCTGCTTCAACGCCATCCTCGCCACCATCGAGCCCGGCGACGAAGTCATCATCCCCGCCCCCTACTGGCTGAGCTACCCGGAAATGGTCCGGCTCGCCGGCGGCGAACCCGTTTTCGTCCAGACCACCGAAGAAAACGGCTGGAAGATGACCGCCCTGCAATTTGAAGAAGCGATGACCCCGCGGACCAAGATGGTCATCATCAACACCCCCGGCAACCCGACCGGCGCGGTCTACACCAAGGACGAACTCGAAGCCATCGTGGCCGTTGCCGACGAAGAAGGCATCATCATCCTTGCCGACGAAATCTACGAGAAGCTCACCTACGACGGCGTCAAGCACGTCTCCGTCGCCTCCCTCTCGCCCGAAGCCTACGACCTCACCATCACCGTCAACGGCTTCTCCAAGTCGTATGCGATGACCGGCTGGCGTCTCGGCTACCTGGGCGCGCCCGAGCCGCTGGCCCGCGCCATCGACTCCATCCAGAGCCACAGCACCTCCAACCCGTGCTCCTTTGCCCAGCAGGGCGGCATCGCCGCGCTGAAAGGCGACCAGCAGCCCGTGACGGACATGCGCGAGGAATTCCAGATGCGCCGCGATTACATGTTCAACCGCCTCTCCTCGATCAAGGGCATCTCCCTCGTCAAGCCCCAGGGAGCGTTCTACATCCTCGTCAACATCTCCAAGCTCTCGCTCACCTCGCAGAACTTCTCCGACCGCCTCTTGAGCAAAGCCAACGTGGCCGTCGTGCCCGGCATCGCCTTTGGCGACGACCGGACCATCCGGTTCAGCTACGCGACCAGCATGGACGTCATCAAGAAGGGGCTCGACCGCTTCGAAGAATTCTGCCGGACGCTGTAAGCGGCCCCAGGCAGCAGCCATTCAACGACCCCGCCGGTTTCCCGGCGGGGTTTTTTGCGTACCGCGTAACAAAAAGGTTTATCCGCAGATTTCGCGGATGGACGCAGATTGGAAGGCAGAAGATTCCATTCTGTCATTCCGGGAATCTGCGAAAATCTGCGGACCCTCCTCTCTCTTTTGGAATGGACCCGAGGCCCCTTTCTTTTTTCCCAAAAGCGCCGAGATTAGGGGATGAAACGCTTCTTTTTGACCCTTGCCGTTCTTCTGTCCGTGGGGGCATTCGTTTCCGCGCAAGAATGGCTCTCGGACTATCCCCAGGCGCTCGCCCAGGCCAAAGCGCAAAAGAAAGCCGTTGTGATCGACTTCACCGGTTCCGACTGGTGCACCTGGTGCATGAAGCTCGACCGCGAAGTCTTCGCCACGGCGGAGTTCAAGAACTACGCGGCACAGAACCTCGTACTCTTGCGGGCCGACTTTCCCAAGCGCCACGCCCTTCCTGCCGCCCAGGAGGCCCATAACGAAAAACTCGCGGCCCGTTATCACGTGAACGCCTTCCCCACCGTCATCGTCTTGCGTTCGGACGGCTCCAAGGCGGGTGAACTGGGCTACCAGCCCGGCGGACCCCGTCCGTTCCTCCGCTCCGTGGAGAAACTGACCGGCACGAGGTAGGCCCTCGGCCCGGAAAACACGATCCGACAAACGAGAGACCGCACAAGGAATTGGGTTGCCCGGTTCCGGGGTGCGTTGTAGCCTTGCTTCGCGGCCGTTTGACCGGCTGATATCTCCCATGCAACGCTACAAAACCTATCTCATTTTTGGCCCCCCCGGCAGCGGTAAAGGAACCCAGGGAATGACACTCGGGACGTTGCCCCAGTTTTTCCACTGCGCCTGTGGCGACGTATTCCGCTCCCTGGACACGCGCACGGAACTGGGCCAGTCGTTTCTCTACTTCTCCGGCCGCGGGGAACTCGTCCCCGACGAGCTGACCATCAAGCTCTGGAAAGTGCGGATCGCCGATTGCGTCCGCTCCCACCATTTCAAACCGGAGATGGACGTGCTGATCCTCGACGGCATCCCGCGCAACGTCCGGCAGGCGGAGATCATGGAAGAAATGATCGACGTCCGCAAAGTCTTCCATCTCGACTGCCCCGACCGCGAGGCGCTCGTCAAGCGGCTCCAGCGCCGCGCGTTGAAAGACAACCGGCTCGACGACGCCAACGAAGAAGTCATCCGCGAGCGGCTCTCCGTCTACGACAGCCTCTCCAAGCCGCTCTTGAAATACTACGGCGACGATCTGATCCAGACCATCGACGCCACGCAATCGCCGGTGCAGGTGTTGGGCGAGATCATCAACGCCATCAACTGCATGGGGCCCCGCTAGGCGGGGCCGCCCCGGGTCCTCTCTATGCGCGTCCTCTTTTTGGGAACCGGCGACATCGGGCTGCCCGCCCTCGAGTGGCTCTTGCGCCACCACGAAGTGGCGGCCGTCGTCACGCAGCCGGACAAGCCGGTGGGCCGCAAACAGACCCTCACGCCGCCGCCCACCAAATGCCTCGCGCTGGCCCACGGCGTGCCGGTGCTGCAACCCCGGCGCATCCGCGAACCGGCGTCCGTCGCCGAACTCGCGGCCTTCGCGCCGGAAGTCCTGGTCGTCATGGCCTACGGACAGATTTTGCCGAAGGCCGTTCTCGATCTCCCCACGCTGGCCTGCCTGAACCTGCACGCCTCCCTGCTGCCCGCCCACCGGGGAGCCGCGCCGATCCAGGCCGCGATCCTGGCGGGCGAACGCGAAACCGGCGTCGCGGTGATGTGGATGGACGAAGGGCTCGACACCG
The DNA here is from genome assembly GCA_028714515.1 of Chthoniobacteraceae bacterium. Lineage (GTDB taxonomy): Bacteria > Verrucomicrobiota > Verrucomicrobiia > Chthoniobacterales > Chthoniobacteraceae > UBA695. Next base: position 3,404 of record JAQTMF010000174.1, read on the forward strand.
GCGACGTCCTGCTGGCGCGGAGCCTCCCCATCCGGCGGCGCGAAACCGGCGGCACGCTCCACGACCGCCTGGCCACCCTGGCCCCCGAAGCGCTCGCCGAAGCGCTGGACCTGCTGGCGCAAGGGGCTTCCCCGCGCACTCCCCAGCAAGCGGACGGCGCGACCTACGCGCCCAAGCTCTCGCGCGAGAGCGGCGTCATCGACTGGCACGCCCCGGCGCGGGAAATCGACCGGCGGGTGCGCGCCATGAACCCGTGGCCCGCGGCCTCCACCCGGCTGCCCGATCCCGCCGGCGGACCGTCGCGCGTCCTCAAAGTTTTTTCCGTGATCTCCTTCCGGCACGCGGGCGGGGAACCGGGAACCGTCCTGCGCGCCGACAAACGCGGCATCCTCGTCGCCGCGGGCGAGGGGGCCGTGCTCCTGCGCGACGTGCAGCTCGAAGGCAAACGCCGGATGCACGTGCGCGATTTCCTTTCCGGCCACCACATCGCCGCCGGAACGCGGCTCGGCTGAATAGACGGCGCGGCAGGGTTCTTCTGGAAATCCGCGGCGATCCGCGTAAGGTGCGCGCGTGAAATCCGCCGACCCGCTCAAGACCCACGTGGACGCCCTCTTCGCCTGCACCCGCTGCCCGGCGATGCACAAGCCCGTCGTTTCCGGGCCGCCGGTCTGGAGCAAGGTGCTTCTTGTCGGCCAGGCCCCGGGCGTGAAGGAGCCGATCCTGGGCCGCCCGTTTGCGTGGACCGCCGGGAAAACGATGTTCCGCTGGTTTGCCGAACAATGCGGCGTGGACGAGGCCACTTTCCGCCAACGCGTTTACATGGCGGCGGTCTGCCGCTGTTTCCCGGGCAAGAACGCGCACGGGGGCGACCGCGTCCCGTCGCCCGCCGAGATCACCGCGTGCGGCGGCTGGCTGGAAGCGGAACTGCGGATTCTGCGCCCCGAACTGGTGATCCCCGTGGGCAAGCTCGCCATCGCGCAATTCCTGCCTCCCGCGCCGCTGGTGGAGACGATCGGGCAAACATTCCGGGGCGAACGCGCCGGGGTCTCCTTTGACCTCGTCCCGCTGCCCCACCCGAGCGGCGCATCCCCGTGGCACCGCACGGAACCGGGCCGAGGCCTGCTTATGAAGGCGCTCCAAAAAATCGCGCGCCACGGGGCGTGGAAGAAGTTGAGAGTGGAGAGTTGAGAGAGACGCGGCGGCGTTGCCTTCTTCCCTCAACTCTCAACCTCTTTCTCTCTCAACCTCTTTTCCTGCTTTCCCAGTACGGTATTTGCACATAACGTAGGCATTTCTTTCCCCCTTTGATGCGTTGTAGTTCCCGGCAGTTCCTTTTTCTCATCCTTCTGGCAGGGCTCGTCTTGATGCACGAGTCGCGCACGGCCTCCCTTCGCCGCGTGGAAGACGCCTTCCAGACGTGGCTCACCGCCAACGCCGCCCGGCACGCCACCCCGGCGCCGCTTGCGCTCGTGCAGATCGCCGACGAAGACCTGGCCGCGCACCCGTGGCCGTGGACGCCGGTGGACGGCTCCCTTTTCCTCAACGCGGCGCTGATGTTCGAGCCCCGCGTGGTCGCGGTGGAACCGGTGCTCGCCTGGAAAGAGGCGGATTCCTCGCAGGCGGCCCTATTCCACAACCAGCTCTTGCGCGCGCCCAAGGCCTTGCTGGGCGCGGAATTCGGCTTCCCCGAAGACGCGGCCCTGCTCCCCCCGCTCCAGGAAGTCCCGGTGTTACGCCATGTGACGGGAGACGTCAGCCGCGTGCCGGATTTCTCCGTGATCGGCGCGCAGCCCGGCGAGGATCTGCGGGCAGCCGCCTCGCTCGGATTCTTCGCGCCGCCGGACGGCTCCCGGCCCGGGGCCCTCCGCCGCGTGCCGCTCGTCTTCCGCTACCGGGGGCTCGTAACGCCCTCCTTCGTGCTGCAAGCGGCGATGCTCTGGTATGGCGTCACCCCGGAGGAAGTGGAAGTCGTCCCCGGCTCCCACATCGCGCTGGGCAAGGCATTGCGCATCCCGGTGGACGCGGCGGGAACGATGGTCGTCGATTTCGGCGTTCCCTTTACCCGCTTCCCCGTGTCCGATCTGATCCTCGCGGCGGAGCAAGCCCAGTCCGGCCTGGCCAAAGCGGAGGCCCTTGCGCCCGTCGGCGTTTTGAAAGACGGCCTGGCGCTGCTGGCCCGCACGGACAAGGAATCCCGCACCCTCCCGCTGGCCAACAAGCGGCGGGGCTCGCGCGGCGAACTCGCGGCGGCGGCCATCGCCACCTTGCAAGCGGGGGCGTTCCCCGTGCGCGCCGGGGTGCCGGTGGAAGCGGCGATCATCGTCGCGGCCGGGCTGCTGGGCTGGCTATGCAACCGCCGCAGCAAGCTGGCCGCGGCCGCGCTCTGCACGGGAGCCTTGTGTATTTATTTGCTGGGCGCGCTGGGGGTCTTTTCGGCATGCCAGGTGGCGTTGCCGCTGCTATTGCCCGTGGGGCTGCTCCTCTTCCTCCTTTTCTACCGGCAGCTTGAGTAATCCCCCCATGCGACTCACCAACCACACCCGCCGTATCGAGATCGGCGCCAATTGTTATTCTCTCGAAACGGCAGGCAAACGGATCGTCCTCGATTGCGGCATGCACCCGCGCCTGGAGGGTCTGGAAGGTCTCCCCGCATTGGAAGAACTGCCCGATGACAGCGTGGACGCCGTGTTCCTCTCCCACGCCCACCAGGACCACATCGGCGCGATCCCCGTCCTCATGCGCCGCCACCCGCGCGCCCCGCTTTTCACCACCGACGCCACCCGGCAGATCGGCGACGTGATGCTGCACAACTCCGTCAACGTCATGCTGCGCATCCGCGAGGAACAGGGCGTGGCCTCCTACCCGCTCTTCACCCACCGCGAAGCCGACAACGCCATGAAGCGCTGCCACGCGGTGCCGCTGCGGCAGCGCTGGAGCCTGGAAGGCGAGCGCCTCGGCGCGCGCGAAGAGGCGGAAGTGAGCTTCGAGTTTTTCGACGCCGGGCACATCCTCGGCTCCTCCGGCGTGCTGATCCGCAGCGAAGGGCGGCGGTTTTTCTACACCGGCGACGTCAACTTTGACGACCAGACCCTCTCCGCCGGAGCCCGCTTCCCGGAGGAACCGCTCGACGTCCTGCTCATGGAAACCACCCGGGGCGACAGCCCGCTGGAACCCGGCTTCACCCGGGCCTGCGAGGAAGCCCGCTTTGTCGAAGCCCTGCACGATGCGCCGCCGCGGGGCGGAGCCGTGATGGTCCCCGTCTTCGCGCTGGGCAAGACCCAGGAACTCCTGGCCATGCTGGCCGGGATGCAGGAGCAAGGCATCATTCCGCGCGGGCTGCCGGTCTACATCGGCGGCT
>JAQTMF010000175.1 GCA_028714515.1 Chthoniobacteraceae bacterium
GTTCGTCCAGCACCTCTCGGCGCGCCTCTCCACATTTCTGCGCATGGAGTGCGTCATCAAAATCCGCAAGCTCAGCAGCTCCACCTTCGCGAAATTCTGCGAAGGCATCTCCAGCCCCACCCACGTCACCCTGTTTCAAGTCGAGCCCCTGCGCGGCGTCGGCATCCTCGACATGAGCCTGCCCCTCGCGCTCGCCATCGTCGATCGCCTCCTCGGCGGCAAAGGCCGCGTCATCGAGTCCGACAGCTGCCTCACGGAAATGGAAATCGCGCTCGTGGAAGACGCCATCCAGCTCATCTTGAGCGAATGGTCCAACCAGTGGCACGACAACAACTGGAACTTCCAGCCGCGCTGCATCGGGACGGACACCAGCGGGCGCTTCCTGCAAACCTCGGCGGCCGAAGCCGTCACCCTCACGATCGACCTCGAAGTCACGCTCGGCGAATGCATCGAGCACATGCAAATGGGCGTCCCCTTCTCGATGATCGAAGTCATCGTCAAGAAAATGCAGCAATCCCGGCTCAAGGGCAACGACACGCGCGTCAAGCGGATGGAATGGCGCGCGCCCTACGAGGAAATCTCCGTGCCCGTCACGGCGGAATGGCTCGTCAAAGAAATGAGCATCCGCAAAGTCGTCAGCCTGCACCCCGGCGACGTATTGGAGATGCCCATGGAACTCATCAAAAACACCCGCGTCCGGCTCTCGGACACCCCGGAATTCATCGGCACCATCGGCGTCGAAAACGGCTACGTCGCCGTCGAACTCACGCGCCGGATCACCTCGGAATAACTCAATTTATGGCAAACGTCCTGGAAGACAAAAACCTCGACATCGTACTGGATGTCAAAGTGCAACTCACCGTGCGGCTCGGCTCCTGCCACCTCTCCATGCGCGACGTGTTGGAACTCAGCCCCGGCGTCATCATCCAGCTCGACCAGCGCGCCAACGACCCCATCGGCATCTACGTCAACGACAAGCTGATCGCCCTGGGCGAAGTCGTCGTGCTGGAAGAGAACTTCTGCATCAAAATCACCGAATTGATCGGAGACAAAGCGTGAACGGAACCGTCGGCGCGCTCCTGCAGATCCTGGTCTACTTCTTCCTGCTGCTGGGCATCCTGGCCGCCGGGCTCTTCTTCATGCGCAACGGCCTCGGCGGGCTCGCGCAAAAAAACAAAGGCGTGCGGAAACTCTCCATCAACGAAACGCGCATGCTCGGCAACCGCCAATTTCTCGTCGTGGCGGAATACGAAGGCAAGAAAATGCTCATCGGCGTCTGCCCCGGCCGCATCGACTACCTGTGCAAACTGGGCGGCGGCGAAGCCGGGGAAGAGCGATTCGCCACCCTCCTGCCGGAGAAGCCCGAATGAAACTCCGCGCCCTCCTGATCCTCCTCCTCCTGCTGCTCGCCCTCCCCGTGCAAGCGCAGGCCCCCATCACCATCGGCCCCGCGGTCACTCCCGCGCCCGCCGCCGCGTCCCCCACGCCCGCCGCCCCGTTCAACATCACCATCGGGCTCAACGGAGCCCCGGCGGAGCAGGGGAACGTCTCCACCGCCATCCAGATCGTGTTCGTCATGACGCTCCTCTCCCTCGCGCCCGCGATCATGATGCTCATGACGAGCTTCACGCGGATCGTCATCGTCCTGGGCTTCCTGCGAACGGCGCTCGGCGTGCAAAGCGCCCCCTCCAACCAGATCATCATCGGCATGTCCATCTTCCTGACCATGTTCATCATGGCCCCCATCGGCGACCGCATCAACGCCGAGGCCATCCAGCCCTACATGGCCAAGCAGCTCACCCTGGAGGAAGCCCTGGACAAAGGCTCCGCCCCCCTGCGCAAATTCATGCAGAAACAAACGCGGCCCAGCGAGATCGACTTCTTCCTCGGCATCTCGGGCCGGGGCCCCACCAAGGTTGACCAGATCCCGATGACCGTCGTCATCCCGGCATTCGTCGTCAGCGAACTGCGCACCGCCTTCCAGATGGGCTTCCTCATCTTCATCCCCTTCCTCGTCATCGACTTCGTCGTCGCCTCCACCCTCATGTCCATGGGCATGATGATGATGCCGCCCGTGATGATCTCGCTCCCCTTCAAACTCCTGCTCTTCGTCCTCGTGGACGGCTGGCACCTCGTCGTCCGCTCCCTGGTGGAAAGTTTCGGCCTATGACCATCGAGCAAGCCATCGAAATCCTGCGCCAGCTCGTCATGACCTCGCTCCTCGTCGTCGCGCCGATCCTGCTCACCTCCATGGCCGTGGGCGTCATCGTCAGCCTCTTCCAATCCGTCACCAGCATCCAGGAGCAGACCCTCACCTTCGTGCCAAAGCTCATCGCCGTCGGCGTCGTGCTCGTCTTCTCCGCCCCGTGGGTCTTGCGGAACATGATGCAATTCACCATCACCTTCCTCACGCGGCTGCCGGAAATGGTGAAATAACCGCCGCGGCGACGGACGATGACCTTTGATTCCGTTTACCTCTGGATGATGGTATTCGTCCGCGCGGGCGGTCTGCTGGTCCTGGTCCCCGTCTTCTCCGGGCAAAACATCCCCGTGCAGCTCCGGGTCGCCGTCGCCGCGCTCCTCGCCGCCGCCGTCACCGCCTTCGTTCCCGCCGCCGCCTCCTTCCCGCCCGACGTCATCACCCTGATCTTTATCGCCGCCCGCGAACTCATGATCGGCCTCATCATGGGCGCGGCGGCCCGGCTCATCTTCTACGCCATCGAATGCGCGGGCCAGATCATCTCCACCGAAATGGGCCTCATGATGAGTTCCCAGGTGGACCCCATCTCGCGCAACCCCTCCTCCCCCGTCGGCATCGCCCTGTTCTACGGCGGCGCGCTCTTGTTCCTCTTCTCCGGGTGCCACCACGTCGTATTCGCCGCCTTCTTGCGGAGCTTCGCCATCGCCCCCATCGGCCAGCTCGGCTTCACCCGCCACGTGGCGGAACTTTTTGTCATCAGCACCGGCAAAATTTTCCTCATCGCCGTCCAAATGGCCGCCCCCCTCATGGCCGTCAACTTCGTCGTCACCTTCACCTTCGCCGTCCTCGGCAAGGCGGCGCCCAGCATCAACGTCTTTTCCGAGAGCTTTTCCGTGCGGATTCTGGCCGGGATCGCAATCTTTGGCGTCGCGCTGGGGCTGACGGCACAGCTCGTGCTTAGCTGCATGCGGCAATCGCCGGAACTGATGCTGCAACTCATCCCCTAGGCGCGCGCGTGCGCCCGGGGGAGGACCGTGGCGGACAGAATGGCGGCAAGCCCCCGAATGTCCCACGACGGCGATAAATCCGAAGAGCCCACAGAAAAGCGGTTGCGCGAAGCGCATGCCGAGGGCCAATTCGCGCGCTCCGCCGACATCAACGTCGTCTTCATTCTCACCGCCGCCTTCGCCACCCTCCTCTTCACCCTGCGGGAGCAAACCACGCGGATCGCGGAAATCGCCGTCAGCATCTTCTCGCACCTCGGCAAATACACCATCGAGCCCCACATGATCGGCGAATGGAGCCGCCTCTCCGTGGCCACCGTCTTCCAGCTCGTACTGCCCATGGGGCTTGCCTGCGCCGGGGCGGCCGTCCTCGCGGGCGGCCTGCAAAGCCGCTTCCAATTCACCCCCAAGGCGCTGGAGCCGAAGCTCGACCGGCTCGACCCCGCCGCCGGTTTCCAGCGCATCTTCTCCCCCCAGGGCTGGCTGAAGCTCGGCAGCGAAGCCTTCAAAGTCCTCATCGTCGGCGCGGTCGTCTGGGGAGCCGTCAAAGGCATCCTCGCCGATCCGCTCTTCTACATGCCCGTCTCCATGCCCCGGCTCGGCACCTTCCTCCAGCAGACGGCATCCACCCTCCTGGGCCGCTTCATCTTCGCCTTCGGCATCATCGCCGCCGCCAACTACACCTACCAGCTGCGCAAGGTCAAACGCGACCTCATGATGACCAAGCAAGAAGTGAAAGAGGAATTCCGCTCCACGGAAGGCGATCCCAACGTGCGCGCCGCGCGCCGCGCCATGGCCCGGCGGATCCTGCAAAAACAAATGCTCAACGCCGTGCCGACCGCCGACGTCGTCGTCACCAACCCCACGCACTACGCCGTCGCGCTGCGCTACGACCGCGGCGCGGACAAAGCGCCCGTCGTCCTCGCCAAGGGAACGCAAATGTTCGCCCGGCGCATCAAAGCCATCGCGGCGGAAAACGAAGTGCCGATGGTCGAGAACCGGCCCGTGGCCCGCATGCTCTTCAAATACGGCAAAGTAGGCAGGCCGATTCCCGTCGAGATGTACAAGGCCGTCGCCGAAATCCTCGCCTTCGTCTACAAGACCCACCGCTACTACTTCCACACCCTCCGCAATCGCCGCAACGCCGCCGTCCTGATGCAAACGGCCCTCGCCGCCGACCCGCAGACCAAAGCCTGATGGCCCCGCTCGCCACATTCACCACCAAGGAATTCGGCTCCCTCCTCAAAAAGGGCGACCTCCTCTTTGTCGGCGCGCTCTTTGGAACCGTGCTCCTGCTGGTCTTCCCGGTCCCGTCCATCGCCCTCGACCTCTTCCTCGCCGCCAGCATCGGCATCTCGCTGCTGATGCTCCTCATCATCATCTACGTCAAGGACCCCGCCGAATTCTCCGGCTTCCCCACGCTGCTCCTGTCCGTCACCCTCTACCGGCTCGCGCTCAACGTCGCCTCCACCCGGCTCATCCTGATCGACGGCTTCGCCGGGCACATCATCGACTCCTTCGGGCACTTCGTCGTGCGCGGCAACTACGTCGTCGGCGCCGTCGTCTTCCTCATCCTCGTCGTCATCAACTTCATGGTCATCACCAAGGGTGCTGGCCGCATTGCCGAAGTCGCCGCGCGGTTCACCCTCGACGCCATGCCCGGCAAACAAATGGGCATCGACGCCGAGTTGAACGCCGGGATCATCGACGAAACCGCCGCCCAGCAGCGGCGGCAAAAGATCCAGCGCGAAGCCGAATTCTACGGCGCGATGGACGGCGCCAGCAAATTCGTGCGCGGCGACGCCGTCGCGGGCATCCTCATCACCCTCATCAACATCATCGGCGGCTTCGCCATCGGCGTCGTCCAGAAAGGCATCCCCCTCGTCGACGCCCTGCAAAAATACACCCTCCTCTCCATCGGCGACGGCCTCGTGGCGCAAGTCCCCGCGCTCATCGTCAGCGTCGCCGCCGGCATCCTCGTCACGCGCGCCTCCGGCGACCTCAACCTCGGCGCGCACATCAGCAACCAGCTCACCCTCTACCCGCGCGCGCTCGCCATCGCCTCGGGCATGATGTTCATCTTCTGCCTCGTGCCCGGCATGCCCGCCATCCCCTTCCTGGCGCTCTCCGGCCTCACCGGCTTCACCGCCTACCAGCTAAAAAAATCGCGCGCCGCGCAAGAAGCCGCCAAGCTCATCCCACCCGCCGGGGCGAAAGGAGCGCCGGGAGCCGACGCCAAGCCCCGCAGCCTCAACGAAGACTTCCAGAAACTCATCGACGTCAACGTCTTCTCCGTCGAACTCGGCTACAGCCTCCTGCACCTCGCCGAGAAAAAAAACGGCGGCGACCTGCTCGACCGCATCACCGGCGTCCGCAAATCCTTCGCCCGCGACATGGGCATGATCATCCCCCCCGTCGCCATCCGCGACAACCCGGAGCTGGGCGGCAGCGAATACCGCTTCCTCCTGCGCAGCAAACAAATCGCCAAAGGCCAAATCCTCTCCAACCGCTGGCTGGCCATGAACGTCACCAACAGCGCCGTCGAATTGAAAGGCACCCCCACCGTCGAGCCCGTCTTCGGCCTCAACGCCATCTGGATCGCCGAGGACGAAAAACGCAACGCCGAAATCGGCGGCTACACCGTCGTCGATCCCGCCTCCGTCCTCATCACCCACCTCTCCGAGAGCCTCAAGCAAGTGGCCAACCTCATCCTCTCGCGCCAGGACGTACAGGCGATGATCGACCACGTCAAAGAAACCAACGCCACCCTCGTCAACGAACTCATCCCCGACCTCGTCAACATCGGCATCATCCAGCGCGTCCTCCAGAACCTCCTGCGCGAAGGCATCTCCATCAAAAACCTCCCCGTCATCCTGGAGTGCATCGCCGACTTCGCCCCCGTGTCGAAAAACCCCGACGACCTCTCCGAGCAAGTCCGCAAGCGCCTCGGCATCTACTTCGTCTCCGACTACGAATGCGAGGAAGGGCTCCTCAAAGCCGTGACCCTCGACCCCCGCCTCGAACAACTGCTTCTCTCCAAAGTCCAGCGCTCGCAGTATGAGGTGGGGCTCGTCATCGACCCGCAACTCGCCCAATACCTCATGAGCGAACTGACCCGCCGGATGACCGACATGACCGAGCAAGGCCTCACGCCCACCGTCATCACCACCAGCGAACTGCGCCTCGCCTTCAAGCGCTTCTTCGAGCCCTCGCTCCCGAAACTGGCCGTCCTCTCCTACCAGGAGCTTCCCCCGCGCACCGATATCCAGAGCGTCTCCATCATCCTCTTCCCCCAGCCCAACCGCGCCGCCGCCGCCGCCGCCTAACCGAACATGACAAAAGCGCTTAAAAAGAAAGAAAAGCGGTTCAAATTCATCGTCAGCTCCGCCGACGAAGCCGTCAAAGTCCTCCGCGAGCGCCTGGGCGAAAACGCGCAAGTCATCTCCGTGCGGCAAGTCGAGGGAGCCGGGCTCGCCCGATTCCTCCGCGCCCCCAAGCTGGAAATCATCGCCCAGGAAGGCGCGCCGCCCCCCCCTCCGCCCCCGCCCGAG
>JAQTMF010000176.1 GCA_028714515.1 Chthoniobacteraceae bacterium
CGCAGCCTTTCAATCTGCGTCCCTCCGCGAAATCTGCGGACAAACCTCTCTAAATTCGCGAACCGCCCCACGCGGCATGAAAACGGCGCGCCGCCACATGTCATCCCGAGCTTGCGAGGGATCCCGCCAAGGCATCAGGATTCCGTAGAATGGAGTGCGTTGAGACGTGTGCGCGGTCCCTCCCTGCGGTGGGGATGACAAGCAAGTTGGCCGGACTTTAGTCGCTTATTTCGCGAAACGGCGCATCCCCACGTGTCATCCCGAGCTTGCGAGGGATCCCGCCAAGGCATCAGGACTCCGAAGAATGGAAAGCGTTGAGACGTTTGCGAGGTCCCTCCCTGCGGTCGGGATGACAAGCAAGTTGGCCGGACTTTAGTCGCTTATTTCGCGAAACGGCGCATCGCCACGTGTCATCCCGAGCTTGCGAGGGATCCCGCCAAGGCATCAGGACTCCGAAGAATGGAAAGCGTTGAGACGTTTGCGAGGTCCCTCCCTGCGGTCGGGATGACAAGCAAGTTGGCCGGCCTTTTGTCGCTTATTTCGCGAAACGGCGCATCGCCACGTGTCATCCCGAGCTTGCGAGGGATCTCTCCATGGCTTCAGGACTCCGAAGAATGGAAAGCGTTGAGACGTTTGCGAGGTCCCTCCCTGCGGTCGGGATGACAAGCACGTTGGCCAGACTTTAGTCGCTTATTTCGCGAAACGGCGCATCCCGATGTGTCATCCCGAGCTTGCGAGGGATCCCGCCAAGGCATCAGGACTCCGAAGAATGGAAAGCATTGAGACGTTTGCGGGGTCCCTCCCTGCGGTCGGGATGACAAGCAAGTTGGCCGGCTCCTCAGCTCGATATGGTATTACTTGATGATGTGCTGGGCGCGCAGGAGGATCTCCGGGATCAGTTCGTAGAGCCGGTTGTAGTCGATGGCGAGGATGCGGTACTGCCGCAGGTCGTAGATGCAGAGGGCTGTGACGGCCACGGCCAGCCAGACGTTGCGGCGGCGCAGGCCGAAGCGCTCGGCCAGGAGGCAAAGCTCGGTGTAGGCCAGCAGGCGCAACGGGGCGTCCCACATGTTGGCGTACCGCAGGTTCATGCCATAGCGGATGTTGCACATGAGGAGGTAGCTCGCCACGATGAACAGGGCCAGGTAGAGCTGCGGCCGGTGCCGCTCGCGGTCGAGCTGGAAGAACGCGCCGATGGCCAGGACCAGCACCCACGGGCTGACGAGGAGGAGGTCCACCAGGTAGCGGTGCCACGGGCCGTCGCCGGTGCGGATGGCGTGCTCCAGGGTGAAATTTTTAGAGACGGAAAGCTGGTAGCAGCCGACGAGGTTGTCCACGCCTCCCGCCAGCGCAAGGAGGCCCAGCGCGCCCACGGCGGGCCCGAGCACGGTGACGGCCAGCAGCGGCCCGCTGACCGTCCCGAAACGCAGCCAGCGGTTGGCAACCAGGATCGCCAGCACGGCCACGTAGACAAAGGCGGCGTTCTCCTTGGTCAGGACCATCAGCGCCAGGCCCGCGCCGTACGCCGCGAGGAGCAGGGGATTGCGCGGGCGTTGCAAGTTCTCCCACAAAAGCCAGAGGACGAGCAAAGCCCAGAAGGTAAAGAAACCGTCCACGAGCGCGTGCTGGCCCATGTGGATCTGCGTGGGGGCGCAGGCCATGAGCGCGGTGACGGCCAGCGCCGCGCCGCGTCCCGCCGCCCGCCCCATGAAGACGAAGGTGAGGACGAGGGTGAGGATGGAAAAGCCCGAGGCCACCTGCCCCAGGGCGCGGATCGGTTCCAGGCCCGAAAGGTGGCTCCAGAGGGCGGCGGTCCCGATGAAGAGAAACCGCATGGGCGGGAGAATGGAGCCCGGGAGGGTCTTCTGGTACTCCATGTAGTCGTGGACGATGGAGGGGTAGCCGCCCAGGCCGCGCTCCAAAAGCTGGGTGGTGTATTGCTGGTAGAGCGTTTCGTCAAAACCGACGCCGTGGAAGGCGTTGTAGGGGACGGTGCGCAGGGTAATGCCGAGAGCGAAAACCAGGAGGACAGCGGCGATCCAAGCGATGCGGGAAGCGATTTTCATGGAGCGGGTGAAGGGGCAGGGCGGGGTTGTCGAGCGAGTTCGCTGGCGCAACGGTCGCTCAAGGCGCGCATCCCGGCGTCGTCCGGGTCGATGCGCCGGGCCGCGGTCAGGAGATTTTGCGCCGCGGCCCACTGGCCTTCGGACATGGCGATGATGGCCAGGTTATTGAGCGCGGGCACGGTGGCGGGGTTGGCTTCCAGCGCCCGCCGGTAGAAGATCTTGGCTTGGGCGCGGTTCCCGGTGCGCAAGGCGTAATGGCCCAGCGCGGAGAGGACTTCGGGGTTGCCGGGCGCGTACGCATACGCGCGCTCCAGCCGGGCGCGGGCGGCGGGGAGGTCGCCGGTTTCCAGCGCCTTCAGCCCGCTGTTGTAGGTGTCCATCCAAAGCAGCACCGGTTCGTCCACCGGCCAGCAGACCACGCAGGCCCCGGCGGCCGCCGCGCCCAGCCACAGGGCCGCCGCCCGCCATTGGAACGAGGCCAGCGCGTTGCCGAGTTCGGCCAACCCGGCCGCGCCCAGCAGCAGCAAACCCGGCACGGCGGCCAGTCGGTAGCGCTCCGTCACGAACACCGGGAGCACGGCCGCCAGCGCGAGCGCCACGCCCGCCACGATCCAGCGCGAACGCGGGAAACGCCGCCAGGAAAGCGCGACGCCGGGGATCGCCAGCAAGGCCGCCAAGCCAAACCGCAGGCCGGGCGTGAGAACGCCCTCTTCCCGCAGCGGGTTGACGAGGCTCAAATCATCATACTGGGTGGCATTCACGAGGTTCCGCACTTTGACGCCCATCAACGCCGCCCATTGGAGCGGGTGCTCGCAAATGTAGGCGCGGGCCTTGAACGACCAATGCCGGGAGACTTCCACGCGCGTGAGCGGGCGCCCCGCTTCCGCCTCGGCCACGCGGATCGAGTCCTTGAGCAATTCGCCCTGCGTCGCCCGCAGCCCCGGCGGCATGGAGGGGTAGCCGGTGGCCCCGGGGTGGTTGCCGATCCAGAAGTTCACGCCGCCGTGGGCGGAGAGGAAAACCGGCTCGCGCGCGATGAAAGCGTTGTGAACCCAGCACGGCGCGGTCCCGATGGCGACGCCCGCCAGCAGGCTCGCCGCCGCCGCCACGACAAGGGCCGGTTTGCGCAGGTTCCTCACCGCCGCCGCCACCGCGACCGGCAGGACAAGCAAGACCGTGGCGACCAGCGTCGCCGCGAGCCCGGCCAGCGCGCCGATCCAGAGCCAGGGCAGCCAGAGCGAGCGGCTCCCGGTGCGCACGCTCCAGGCAAAGACGCTCCAGAACGCCAGTACGGCCCACGTGGAGGGCATGCAGACGAGCGAAAACGCCTGCGCGGGCTGAAAGAAAATCCAACCCAGCGCGGCCAGCGCGCCGGTGACGCGGGCGCGGGGCCCGGGAAAAGCCCACGCCGCGATCTGGTAGAGAAGCGCCGCGATGCCAGCCTCGGAGAGCGTTTGCAGAAAGGCGATCGTGTAGGGGGAGAACCCGGCGAACCGGAAAACGCCCCCGAGCAGGAACGCGTAACCGGGCAGCCCGTAGTAAGCGTGGGGCTCGGCCCCGTGCCCTGCGGCGATCCGCCGCCCCCACTCGGCATAGAACCCCATGTCCGACGACGTGGGAGAGAAATAGGCGGAGTGTCCAAAGTGGCTCAGGACAATCAGCCGCACGATCAGCGCGAACGCGAAAACCCAAACGGCATCGGGAGGGAGACGCTTGGCAAACATGGAGGGAGCGGAAGGAGGGGGGCCGTCCGGGCCGCGCGGGGCCTAGATCGCCGTCCGCGCCGGGGAAGGCACGCCGTGGTGGAGCGAAAGGATCGGCACGCGCTCCAGGAACGAAAATTCGTGGCGGCCGGTGGAGTTGACCACGCAGGCGACGGCCGTGACGTGCACCTTGTGCAGAGCCAGCGCGGCCATGGCCTCGTTGAGCCGGATGAAATTGCGGCACTCGTCGATCACCAGCACGACCTTCTCCTTCGGCACGAGGTGGTGGCGGGTCATCTTCGGCACGCCGTCGAGCACCTGGATGGAAGCGAAGCGGGAACCGGCCAGGTATGCCAGGTGGAAGGCGAGGGCCATCGACTCGGGGCACGTGGCGGCCACCATGCAATCCGCCTTGCCTTCGTCGAGCTGGTCCGGGTAAAGGCGCATCAGCTCGCGGGCGAAGAAGTCCATTACGCCGGGGAACTGTTCAGCGGCCGCGACGCTACCGCCGCAGTTGGTGAGCGTGGCGGGGATATCGCCGGGAACAATCAGTTCTCTCGGTTTGAGATGGAGTAGGGCGCGGAGATTGGAAAGGAGATCCATGGTGTTGTGTCGCGTGGAAGGGTAAAGCAAACCCGGTTTGCGCCCAACAGTAAACCCTAAAAGATGGGGCAGGCAAACGCCGGGGCGGGACGCGCGCGGCAACGCGGCCTCGTTCCCAAGTTGGCATCTGTCTAGCCGGGTGATCGGAAGCGCGGATCAAGAGAACCCCGACGGGGTTCCAGACGTTAGCCGGTGGTCGAGGCGCGGCCACGCGCCGACACCACCGGAACAGGTCCGCAACGGAATTCACCCCAAAGGGGTGGCAGCGGTTCTACCACCCCTTCGGGGTGAGATAATCGTCTCAAGCCTACCGGGGGTGTCGCTTCGCTCAACCCCCGGCTACCCTCTTTCAATCCTCCGGATTGATGTCCTTCTTGCGCGCTAAACAGATACCCAAGTTGAACTTGGGAACGCAAGGAGCCGGCGAAGTTGCACTTCGCCTTTCGCCGCCAGCGCCAAACGCATGGCCTCGCACGAGATCGCGAAGTCCCCCCCAAGCACACCTACGCCGTCCTGGGGTAGCTCCCCAAAACCTTCAGCCGCGTGCAGTGTTTGCCGAGTTCGTCCAGGGCCTCCACCACCCGCGGATCTTCGCCGTGGCCCCCGATGTCCACGAAGAAATAGTATTCCCACGCTTTGCGCCGCGAGGGGCGGCTCTCGATCTTGCTCATGGAGATGCCGAGGCGCTGGAACGGCTTCAGCGCGGAAAAGAGCGCGCCGCTCTCGTCCCGCACGGTGAACATGAGGGAGGTCTTGTCGTTACCGGTGGGCGGGCACGATTGCGGCCCGATGACGAGGAAGCGCGTGGTGTTGAAGGCGCAGTCCTGGATGGACGCCTCCAGGATGTTCAGCCCGTAGAGTTCCGCCGCGAGCTTCCCCGCGATGGCGGCCGCGCCCGGCTCCTCGGCGGCGTGCTGGGCGGCCCGCGTGTTGCTGGAGGAGGCGATGACCTCGGCGGTGGGGAAGTGGGTCTGGAGCCACTGGCGGCACTGGCCGAGCGACTGCGGGTGGGAGTAAATTTTGCGGATCTCCCCACGCGGGCATTTGGCGAGGAGGTTCTGTTCCACGCGCAGGAGGATCTCCGCGCAGATTTTCAATTCCGACCCCATGAACTCGTCGAGCGTGTGCGTAACGGCCCCCTCGGTGGAATTCTCGATGGGAACGACGCCGAAGTCCGCGCTGCCGCGCGCGACGGCGGCGAAGACGTCGGAGATGCCGGGCTGGGGGGCGTATTCCACGCTCGCGCCGAATTTATTGCGCGCGGCCTCGTGGGTGTACGTGCCCGCGGGGCCGAAGTAGGCGATCGTGAGCCCTTTTTCCAGCGCGTAGGAGGCCGACATGATCTCGCGGTAAATGGCCCGCACAGCCGTGGCGGGGAGCCGCCCGCCGAGCTTCGCGTTGCGCTCCGCCAGGGTGCGCAGGAGGGCTTCCTCCCGCTCGGGGGCGAAGACGGAGCCGCCGTGGCGGCGCTTGATTTCGCCGACTTCGTGGACGAGGTCGGCCCGCTCGTTGAGCAGGGCGAGGAGTTGCGCGTCCAGGGCGTCGATTTTCTTACGGATGGGAGTCAGCGGCGTGGTCATCGGAGGAAGGAGAGGAATCGGCGGGTGCCTGGGGGAAGGGAGGTTCCGCGTCCGGGGGCAACTCCGGGGCGGGTTCGGATTCGGCGGGAGCCTCGGCGCTCTCTTCGGCGGCGGGCTCGGAGGGGGCTTCGGGCGCTTCCGGTTCGCCGGGGGCGAAGCCGAGAGGCTCGGCGCGGGGAGCGGGGGCCGCGGCGCCGGAGGCGGAGACGGTTCCCGGCGGGAAAAGTTCGCCGGTGACGGGCGGCGTGGCGGTGGGGAGCTTGACGCGGCGCAGTTCGTCCACGTTGGGCAATTCCTCCAGCGAGCGCAGGCCAAAGTGCTGCATGAAAACCTGCGTGGTTTCGTAAAGCAGCGGGCGGCCGGGGACTTCGGCCCGGCCCGCGATGCGCACGAGGCCGCGTTCAAGGAGGCTTTGCATCACGCCGTCCACGGCGACGCCGCGCACGGCCTCGATATCGGCGCGGGTGACGGGCTGGCGGTAGGCGATGATGGCCAGGGTCTCCAGCGCGGGGCCGCTGAGGCGGGTGGGCTTGCTCTCCGGGTAGAGCTGGCGGACCCAGAGGGCGAAATCGGGCTTGGTGACAAGGGTCCAGCCGTCCACCTGTTCGACCAGTTGGAAGGCGCGGTTTTCCTGCTCGTATTCAAAGCGGAGCTGCTCCAGGAAGGCGGCCACCTCGGCCTC
>JAQTMF010000177.1 GCA_028714515.1 Chthoniobacteraceae bacterium
CAAAGTATGGGATGCCCCCCTGGCTCTGCCCGACCTGCTGGTGGTTGCCTCGCTGGCCGCCTGGATGGGCTCCAATGTCTTTTTCGCCTGGAAACAAGGTTTCCAACACCATGCGCTCAGTGACGAGAAAGTCGTTGGAAGCGCCGTCCTCTTTGCGCTCATCAACGGCGCGATCGTCCTCTTTCTGCGCTCGCGCGGAATCTCCGTCGCCCGTCTCTTTGGCCTGCGCCCGGCCCGTCCGTTGGCGGCGCTCGGCACGGGCGCGGGGTTATTCCTGGCCGCGTTGCCGCTGATCTGGGCCGTCTCGGCGCTGGTGCAGCGATGGGGCGGTGAAACGCAGACCCAGGAGATCGTCCGCTACTTTGTGCTGGCCGTGGAACAGCGGGACTGGGGGCGCATCCTGCTGGCCGCCGGGTTCGCCACTACCGCGGCGCCGCTGCTGGAGGAATTTCTCTTTCGCGGTTACTTCTACGGCACCCTGCGGCGGCATTTGGGAGCGCCCGCGGCCCTGCTGCTGGTAAGCGCGCTTTTCGCCTCCATCCATTTGAACGCCGCGGCACTTGCGCCCCTCTTCGTGCTCGCGGCGTGCCTCACGCTCGCCTACGAGGCCACCGGCTCCCTCTGGACATCGATCTGCATGCACGCGCTTTTCAACACGCTCATGCTCGGCGCGATGGCTTACCGCATCACCCACGGCTTATGAAACTCTCCGGCCTCGGCGAAGACGCCCTCGTCGCGCGCTGGACGCGCAACCCTCCCCGCCACGCCGCGTTGCGCGTGGGGCCGGGCGACGATTGCGCCGCCGTGGGCGGTCCGCGCGACACCGTCTGGACGCTGCTCAAAACCGACGCCGTGGTGGAGGGCGTGCACTTCACCCCGGACGCCGATTTCACCCGCGTCGGCTGGAAAGCCCTCGCCCGCGCCGTAAGCGACATCGCCGCGATGGGGGGCGAGCCGGAACACGCGCTCGTCACCGTCGCCTTTCCGCCCGCGCTGGAGCTGGCGAAAGCCGACGCCCTGTATGCGGGCCTGCGGCGGTGCGCGCGCAAGTTCGGCATCTCGCTGGCGGGCGGCGAAACCACGCGCAGTCCCGGGCCGGTCTTCGTCTCCGTGGCGCTCACCGGCCGCGTGGAACGGGCGCGCTGCGCGTTGCGTTCGGGCGGCAAGCCGGGCGACGTGCTTTTCGTGACGGGGCGGCTGGGAGGCTCGCTCGCGGGCAAGCACCTCGACTTCACCCCCCGCGTGCGCGAAGCCCGCTGGCTGGTCGCGCACTTCCGGCTCCACGCGATGATGGACTTGAGCGACGGGCTCGGGGCCGACCTTCCCCGGCTCGCCCGGGCCAGCGGATGCGGGTTTGAACTGCGCGGCCCCCTCCCCTGCGCTCCCGGGTGTTCGCAAACCCAGGCGCTCGGCGACGGCGAGGACTTCGAGCTGCTCTTTGCCGTCTCCCCGCGCCAGGCCGCCCGCGTCGAACGCGCGTGGCCGTTTGCCCGTTTGCCCTTGACACGGGTGGGTATTCTAACGGCGAATCAGCGTTCCACCACCCTTCATGGCTTCGATCACTTCGCATAGTCCGCAAGAAACCTTCCAACTGGGCCAGCGCCTCGCCGCCGGCCTGCGCCCCGGCGACGTCCTGGCGCTGGAGGGCGACCTCGGCGCGGGCAAAACGCAGTTCACCAAAGGGCTCGCGGCCGGATTAGGCGTGGAAGCCGACGTCACCAGCCCCACCTTCACCCTCGTCCACGAATACCCCGGCGGGCGGCTCCCGCTTTTCCACATCGACCTCTACCGGCTGGAAGACGCGGAGGAAGTCCTCGGCATCGGCCTGGACGACTACCTGGACGGCGACGGCGTAACCGTCATCGAGTGGGCCGACAAATTCGCCGCGCTGATGCCGCCGGGCGTCCGCTGGATCCGCTTCCGCGTGGGCGAAGGCGACGACCGGGAGATTGCTCTATGATTACCCTTGCCATCGAAACCTCCTCGCACCAAGGGAGCGTGGCGCTCCTCTCCGGCGGCGGCCGCCTCCTCTTCGACGCCTCGTGCGGAGCGGGCCGCAGCCACAGTTCCCAGCTCTTCGGCGTCCTGGAGGAAGCCTTGCGCGCCGTGCCGGAAGGGGAACGCCTCGGCCAGATCGCCGTGGGGCTCGGGCCGGGATCATACGCGGGAGTACGCATCGCCATTTCCGCCGCCACGGGCCTGGCGATTGCCACCGACGCCCCGCTCGTCGGGGTCCCCTCCATCGTGGCGCTGGAAGAGGGCGAATACGCGGCCCTCGGCGACGCCCGGCGCGAGACATTCTCCTTCGCCCGCGTGCGCGACGGCGAATGCGTGGAAGGCCCGCTCCTCCTGAACGCGGCCGAACTCGCGGAAAAAGTGGCGGCGTGCGGCGTGCCCGTCTTCGCCTCGGAGGAAATCGCCGCGCCGCTCCCCGTTCCCGTCCAGCTTCGGTATCCCTCGGCACAGCGCCTCGCCCGGCTCGCGGCGGAAGGCCGCGCCATCGCCGCGCGCGGCAACCTGGAGCCGCTCTACCTGCGCGAACCGCATATCACGCAGCCGAAAAAGGCGTAAGCGCCCAAGCCCGCCCCGCCCTCCCGGAAATACCTCCCATCCCACCCGCCGTGTTTACGAACAAAGCCCTCCTCATCGAAAAAATCGTCGCCAGCCTGGACGCCGAACTGGCGTTGCTGACCCAATCCGCCCGCGCGGCGCATGAGGAAGCCACGCACGAACAAAGCCGCGCCGAAAACAAATACGACACGCGCGGCCTCGAAGCCTCCTATCTCGCGAAAGGCCAATCCCGCAAAATCGTGGAAACCCTGGCGGCGAGGGAAGAGTTCGCGGCATTCCAGGCGCGGAAATTCG
This sequence comes from Chthoniobacteraceae bacterium, assembly GCA_028714515.1. Classification (GTDB taxonomy): domain Bacteria; phylum Verrucomicrobiota; class Verrucomicrobiia; order Chthoniobacterales; family Chthoniobacteraceae; genus UBA695. Next base: position 2,866 of record JAQTMF010000177.1, read on the forward strand.
GGCCGGAAGAGGCCATTGACGTGGGGGCCGTGGTGGAACTGGAAGGCAACGGCGGCACGGCCCTTTACTTCATCGGCCCGCGTGCCGGAGGCACGGAGATTGTGCACCAAAAGCAGACCATCGTGGTGATGACGCCGCAGTCGCCGCTCGGGAGTCAGCTAGTGAACCGCAAGCAGGGAGACCGGCTCGTCCTGGAGATCGGCCGCACCCGCTCGGAATACCGCGTAGCACGGGTCTGGTAAAAAGCCGGCAGCGCGGAAAATTCCGGAAACTCCAACAGCTTATGTTGAAGTGGTGGAGGTTAGCACGTTCATTGCCTTTTTGTCATCTGAGGTTCGTTTTGCCTCAAATTCCCCTTCCCAGGAAACGGGTCTATCAGAAGCTGAAACCCGTTCCGTGACCTTTTTCACATCCAAGCCGTCCCAAGGGGATACCCCGGGATTTCACCATTGCGGCCAGCCAAAGGTCGCGTTTCTTTGCATTTGTCTCTGCTGCCATTCCAATTTTTCTTGGGAACGCTGCATTTCCTCCTGTTGCCACTGCATTTGCCGCAGTTGTTGACCCGCGTGCTGCTGTTGCGCTTGGAGATAAAGCGACTGCCCATCCGCAGTGTTCTGATTCGCCACTCCGTTCTGCAACGCAATGAAATCCTCATACTCAGCCTGTCTCCTGAGCGTGGCTTGTTCTGCGGAATCGGCCTGATTTTGCGCGGTCACCTTTGCACGTTGTTGCGCCGCTGCCGCAATTTGCTCCCCTCGGGCAATGGCTGCTTCTTGCTCCTTTTTTGCAGCGGCCTGAGTTGCGGCAGCCCGTTGCGCCCGAATCGCTTCTGCCTGCTGAACATACGCCTTGAATTTGGCAGCATAAGCGGGATCGTAACCGTATTTTTCTTGAATATCCTTTGGGAGATTTTCGAACTGAACCCTAGCTATCCCGCTATCGGTTGTAACAACAAGGCAGTCCGGCTCAACTCGTGTTATCGTTACATCCTTGTAAGTTTCCCCGCTCTTGGTGGTAATGGTTTGTGTTAGCTGACCGACTGGCAATGGATTGCACCGCTTGAGATTATCGAGAAGCTCCACGGCCCGCTTCCGCGCCTCGGCGACTTGGTCCGGAGTTAGTTCAGCTTCCGCAGCATGTTTTAATGCAAGCGCATCTTTGTCACCAGATTCAGCAGACACGCTGATCCAAGCATAGGCGTTGACTAAATCCTTTGGAGTCCCTCTTCCATCACCGTAGTATATTCCAAGTAAATACTGCCCCTTGGCATTCCCGTGGAAAGCGGCTTTACGCGCCCAATCGAAACCCTTCGCAACGTCTTTGAACGGGCTATCGTCCCTACCATACATATAACCCAAGTTGGACTGAGCTTCGACGTCCCCCTGGGCCGCTGCCTTTTCAATCCACTTCAGGCCATTAGCTTCGTCCTTGGTCGTGCCGATCCCCGACAAAAAGCATATCCCGAGTCCGTTTTGAGCCTTCGGGTAGCCTTGATTCGCCGCCTTCTTATACCATTCAAAGGCTTTTGCTTCATCTTTTACCACGCCCCTTCCGTGGTGATACATGAATCCGAGACGAAACTGAGCCGCAGCGTTTCTCTGGTCAGCAGCCTTTCTAAATAACTCTACAGCCTTAACCTCGTCCCTGGGAACGCCTTTGCCGTTTGCATACGCAAACCCAAGCCGATTTTGTGCGGCAGCATCTCCTCCATCTGCGGCTTCCTGAATCTGAGCGATATTACTGCCAGCGGGCGCCTGCCCCACTACGGCTTGCATAGCACATGCAATAAACACCAAACAGCTCAGCCGAACAAAATACGTCCTCATCCTTAAACGGTATCCCTCCGGGTGTTGGAAGTGCAAGATTTTACTGGTTCTGTCCCCTATCAATAGGGTTGTCTTCTTTCCTGGTCCCTTTCCGCGCATCCTCTATTCGCCGAATCGTCCGTTTTACTTTGCCCATTAAATCTGGCATGTCCTTGTAGAGATTTAGCGGACGCGTCTTTACAAGCTCGCCTGTTCGGAACTCCGGGTTCAGAAATCGCTTGAAGCGATCAGACCACAAAAAGCATTCTTTCATGTTCAGGCAGCCATTCTGCGCGGCACATCTTACTCCCGTAAAAAAGCGTTCCCCGGATGGGGTCGGATACCAATCCGTTCCATCCTGAGGCATTAGTCCACGGTTCTTGCACTCCGTATGCGCAAATCCCATCAGCGCAACCCATCGCGGTTGACTGTTTTTGGACTTGTAGGGACGTCCATCTTCGGCTTGAAAGGCGAACCAATCTTTTCCTCGAATCTCCTGAACGACAGTTCCCTGCGTCGCACCACGCTTCCCGAGAGCAGCAGCCAAAACCAAGACGACGCATTGCCACGATCTCGAAAACGACTGAATTCCGGGCAATAATAATTCGTCGATGACGAACTTCTATCACTCGATAAGCCGGACTCAATTGAAAATATCGAAGGGAATTACCACGCCAGGACCACTGCTTTCCTAACAATGAGAAAGAGCCTCCCCCAGTGAACACAGGGGAGGCATCGGTCTTTATAATTAGTTCCGTTGGATTTGGATTCCGCCCCTTCCGCCGCCCCGGGAAGGGGGGGCAAGGCGGAGAGAGACGGCGAGGGATGGCTGTCGAGAGAAACGGGCTTCGGAGGCGTGGGAGGGTTGAGGCTCGAGGCCGGGGTGACGGGGATGCCGCCGTCTTTGGGCATGCGCGGGGCGGGCCTGACGGGTGGCCGGATGCAGATGGAGCTTCGAATCCGGGACGTGCACTCCCAGTGCGATCCGATCCACGAAGGCTGCGCTGCTCGGGCAGTGTTGCTGAGTGATTTCGTTGTGACCCACGGTGATGCTAGGCCCCATAGATGGGTATTTTCCTCTGTGCAACGGCTTTATTATTCCGAATCGGCTCCAATACAGGGTTGCTGATCCAGTTTACCGAATGCCATGTATGTGCATGCGTCGATCCCACGAATGATATCGATTAGCTCCGGATCGAGGTTAAGAGGCTCCGACGTGAGTTGATAGACACAGACGTTGATCTCCGCAAGGAGCTTGCGTGCACGCTTGTATTGGGCGGGCTTTAAGGGCCGTAGGGATGTGTTGATCATAATATATGACGTTTGGCGTTAACTAAGGGAGTGTATCGGAGACTGGCTTTCCTGCTATTTTCCGCCGATGCCGCCACCGTTCGCGGGACGGCTTACAGGGGATAAGGACGGATCGTGGAGACAGGTGACGGAATGAGGCTTGGGTGGCCTGGGGTACACTTGAGGGGGCGCGAGGGTGACGCCGTCCGAGTCCCCGCCGCCGTTGGCTTCCGAGGAGGAGGGCTTGCTGGGCCGTTCCATCCAGAAGGGGTCAGAAATTAAGCGAGGCATGAAGTTCGGGCTCGGCTTGAGGTCGATGGTCAGGGTTGGGAAGCTCTGGCCCATTTCCACCAGGTCGGCAAACACTTGGTTGCTTGGGACTCCCTGCTCGCGGATGTGGTGGGAGCAAATGCAGATGCTGAGCGAGCTGGATAGGATCAACTCCACCCCATTTGGGTTGAGGTAGATGAGAGTGATCGAGCCCGGGCTCAGGCGTAGCATCGGGCCAAACTGCTGGAAGAGAGGCGTGGGAGTTGGTGGGTTTTGAGGCGATGGTTTCATGGGTGTTGGTTTGTTGGAAAAATTCGAGGGCGGCCTTGCGGTCGCTGTTGCGTTGGAAAGCAACTAGTGTGGTGAGTCATTGAATCTTTGAAGGAAGTG
>JAQTMF010000178.1 GCA_028714515.1 Chthoniobacteraceae bacterium
GAAGAAAAGGCAGGCAGCTAAATAATGCCCCGTGAAAGGGATTGGCTGCTTTGTCTACCGGCGGTATCCGACTTCCTCCTGTTTTCACACCACCTTTAACTGCACCCGCCGCCTACCGCTTTTGGAGCAAGTGCGGGCGGGTGGCGTGCAATCCCATGATCAGCTCCCCAAAGAGCGTATTGGCCCAGGCGAACCAACTGCGGGAAAACCGCGCCGGGTCGTCCTTGTCGAAAGACTCGTGGATAAAGCCGGTCCCCGCGTGGGTCGCCTTGAGGAGCCGCAGACAGTCGAGGATTTCCGCGTCCTCCTCGGAGGTCAGGGCGCACATCAGGATGGACATCGGCCAGATCGAGCGCAGCCCCGTGTGGATGCTGCCGATGCCGCGCCCGGCTTTGCCTTCGATAAAGTAGGGATTGGACCGGCTCAGGCAAAAAGCGCGGGTGCGCCGGTAGAGCGGGTCGTCCTTCGCGCAGAAACCGAGATACGGCAGCGCGAGCAGCGAGGGCACATTGGGGTCGTCCATCAAATACTGGCCGCCAAAACCGTCCACTTCATAAGCCCAAATCTTGCCGTGCTCGGGATGCTCGGCGATGGCATGGCGCTCCAATGCGGCGGCGATCTCCGCCGCCAGTTTCCCCGCCTCGGCGGCGAGGTCCGGCAAATCGAGCGCGGCGAGAAGCTCCGCCGTTTGGCTCAACGCCGTGGACATCATCGCATTGGCCGGGACGAGAAACGGCAGCTTCGTCAAATCGTCCGAAGGGCGGTAGCCGCAGCGCACCAGCCCCGTGCGCCGCCGGGGATCCCCGTTGCCGCCGTTGGCCATCGCGTCTCCGTTTTTGCACAACCGCATGAAAGTATAGGGAGAGACGCCTTCCGCGCTCCCGCTTTGTTCGACGCGCAGCACCTCAAGGAGGCGCGCCACCGCCTTGCGCCACTCGCCGTCGAACGGCCTGCAATCGCCCGCCGCCTTCCAATACCCGTGGGAGAGCCGCAGATAATACGCCAGGCTGTCGAGTTCCCACTTGCGCTCGTGCACGCCGGGCCGCATCTCGGTGATATCCTCGCGGTGCTGCCCGAGCACCGGTTCGCGGTAAAAGGCGTTGGCATACGGGTCCAGCAGCACGCAGCGCGTCTGGCGGCGGATCACCCCTTCCAGCAGCTTGCGCAACGCCTCGTCCCGCTTTGCCAGCGGCAGGTAAGGCCAGACCTGGGCGGAGGAATCCCTCAACCACATCGCCGCGATATCGCCGGTGATCACAAACGTATCGGGCGCGCCGTCCTCTTCGGAGAAAGTGACGGTCGTGTCGAGCGTGTTGGGGAAACAGGCCTCGAACATCGACGCCAGCTCCGGGTCGGCGATGGCGGGCTTGATTTGCGCGATGGCATCGTCAACCGCCGCGCTGCGGAAACACCGTTGGGAAGGAGGAGTTCTCATTTCGGTTGGATGTTGTAGCCGTCTCCATGCGTCTTGTAAACGCGCACTTCATAGACCCGCGCTTGTGCCGCGCAATCGCGAATACGCGGAAGAGGCCGGGAGGCTATCGCGCACCCTGTAGCCTCTCCCGATCCCCTACGCTTGGCCGCGGCGGTTTCCATCCCGGATCGCGTTGACGGCCGGGCGTCCGGGCGATCCCTGGAAAGGCAAATCCATCACGCGGCGGTCGTCGCGCCACGGAGCGGCGGGGCGCGCCAAGTCCTCCCCGCTCCAAAGCCGCGCCGACGTCCAGGGCATGGCGGGCCCGCTCCAGAACGGGTCCCCCGGCGGCAGCCCCAGGGGAAGGAAAATCGCCGTGCAGAGATACAGGCTGGCGGTGCTGATGTAGACATCGCCAAGGGCGGGCTGGCGGCCGCAGACGCCGATGGCGAGCCAGCCGTTTTCGTCGAAGGTCCCGGGCGCATCCATCATCCGGCGCATCACCGCCGTCAGCGCGCACCGGACCTGGCTGGGCGGCAGCGGCTCCGCCGGGTGAAGCCACGCCGGGCGGTTCGCCTCCTCTTCCCCGGCCCCGCCGGTGGGGAGGAAGCCTTTCCAGGCCGCATACGCCAGCAAATGGAACGCCCCCATCCGGTAGGTGATCGACCGGCCGATGGCGGGGAACGTGCCGTCGGGAGCAACGAGCTGCTCCAGCGTCACGGCGTATTCCCGCGCCCGCCCGCGCAAAACGGGAATCCAGGCATCCCAGTCGCAGCAGACGCCGCTCAAGCAATCGGTAATCTCCAGCAGCGCCGGGTGGATCACATAGCTATTGTAATAGTCCCAAGCAAAACGGGGGCCGTCCCCGTAAACCCCGCCGCCCTTGTACCAATCCTCGTGCTGGCGCAGAACATAGTCGATGCGCATCGCGTCCCAGTCCCCCGCCGCGTCGAATCGCGCCAGGAACGCCTCGATGACGCCGGAGAAACAAAGCCAGTTGCTGATCCCGGGTTTGATGAGGCGCGTGGCGCGAACGCCCTCGATCAAGCGGCGTTTGGTGGCGTCGTCCAGCGGCTCCCAAAGCGCGCCCGGCGCGCGGAGCAGCGCCTGGCAGAGAAAGGCGGCATCCACCAGCGGCTGTTCGCCCACCGTGAAGTTGAGCCGGTCCGGCGAATCGGGGGCAAGGACCGCCGCCAGCGCCGCCCTCGCGAGACTCGCAAACGTCTCGCGGAGCGGTTCCTCGGCCGGGTCCGCATCCCTCGCCTCCAGCCAGGGAGCGATGCCCAGCAACGTGCGCGCAACGATTTCGAGCGCGGCGAATGTCGAACGTGGATGGCTCGTGACGTCGGGATTCCAGCGGCCCGGCATCCGCCGCAAAAGCGAGCCGGAGGCGGCCGCTTCAAGCGGAGGCCGGGCGATCCGGGTGAGAAGTCCGATCCAATCGGCGCGCTGGGAGGAACCGCCGGGCAGGGGAAGAGAGGCATTCATAGGGAAAAGGATGCCGCCGAGAGTGCCGCCTTGCCCCGGAAGGATCAAGCGCCTGTTTTTTTGGCCCCGCCGTCTGCGCCCCTTGCCTTTGCGCCGTTCAAGAATCGCCCAAACGATAAAAACTTGTTTGACAAAAGGGGTCATACGAGCGTTTCATACAAACGTATGACAGAACCCGGGAATCCCAACCCATCCAAACCCGCCGCCACTTGCGGGTGTTCGCCCGAAACCCGGGCGATCATCCTCGACACCGCGGAGCGCCTGTTTGGCGAAAACGGGGTGGAGGGCACCTCTGTCCGCGACATCACGCGCGCCGCCGGGGTGAACCTCGGGGCGATCAACTACCATTTTGGCACCAAAGACGCCCTTGTCATGGCCGTTTTCGTGCGTCGCCTGGAGCCGTTGAGCCAGGAGCGCATGCGGCTGCTGGACGGCCTGGAACAAAAGGCGTGCGGGCAACCGCTGGCCTTGGAAGACGTTCTGCGCGCCTTTTTCGATCCGATCATCCAAAGCGAAGAAAACGGCGAACTCGCCAGAACCAGCCTCGCCCGCCTGATCTCCCGCTGCTTCCAGGAACCGAACCCGGAACTCAAGGCGCTGCTCAAGCGGCACTTCGAGCACGTGTGCACCCGCTTCGACAACGCCATCCTGCGGACCGTGCCGGAGCTGACGCCCGCCGAAGTCTTCTGGCGCATCAACTTCCTGATCGGCGCCCTCAACCATGCCCTGGACATGTGGGCGCGCTTCGAGTGGATCCCCATCATGGGGCTGGACCACAAGCCCGAACGCCCCAGCAGGGAAGCGCTCATCGACCAACTCATCGCCTTCACGGCGGGCGGCATCCGCGCCCGCTCTTTGTGGAACGCCAAACAAGAACCAACTTCATGAAAAACCAGTCTCACTCCCGGCGGCACTTTGCCGGGTTCCTTTCCATCGCCGGAGGCGTCACGCTCGCCGCGTGCGTCCTGGCGGGCTGCAACCGCACTCCCAACGGAACCGTGGCGCCCGGCGCGGGCGCGGGCAAACCGGCGCTTCCTCCGCCGCAGGTCGGCGTCGTCACCGTCAAGGCGGAATCCGTGGCGATGGTCACCGAACTGCCGGGGCGCATCGCCACCGTGCGGACCGCCGAAGTGCGGGCGCGCGCCACGGGCATCCTGCTGAAGCGGCTCTTCACCGAAGGCTCCGACGTGAAAGCCGACGACGTGCTCTTCCAGATCGACGAAGCGCCCCTGCGCGCCAGCCTCGACAGCGCCAAGGCCATGCTGGCCAAGGCCGAGGCGAACCAGAAGCAGGCGCAAGCCAAGGCCGAACGCTACAAAACGCTCGTGGCGATCAACGCCGTCAGCAAGCAGGACTACGACGAAGCCGTCGCCACCGCGGGCCAGGGCGAGGCCGACGTGCTCACCGGCAAAGCCGCCGTGGAAACCGCGCAACTCAACCTCGGCTACGCCAAAGTCGCCGCGCCCATCTCCGGGCGCATCGGCAAAGCCAAAGTCACCGAAGGCGCGCTCGTCACCGCCGCCGAGGCCACTCAAATGGCCACCATCCAGCAGCTTGACCCGATCTACTTCGACTTCACCCAGTCGAGCACCGAAATGCTGCGCCTCAAGCGGGACCTCGAAGCGGGCCGCCTCAAGAGCGTCGCCCCCGGCCAGGTCCGCGTCACCCTGCTCCTGGAAGACGGCAGCACCTACACCCAGGAAGGCAAACTGGTCTTCTCCGACGTCACCGTGGACCCCACCACCGGCATGGTCACCATGCGGGCGGAATTCCCCAACCCCGAAGGCATGCTCCTTCCCGGCATGTTCGCCCGGGCCAAGCTGGAACAAGCCGTGGAGAAAGGGGCCATCACCGTGCCGCAGCGCGGCCTGACCCGCAACCCCGACGGCACCGGCACCGTCTTCGTCGTCGGCAAAGACAACACCGTCGAGCCCCGGATCGTCAAAACCACCAACGCCATCGGCAACAAATGGCTGGTGGCGGGCGGCCTGCAAGCCGGGGACCGCGTGATCGTCGAAGGGCTCCAGAAGATCCGCCCCGGAGGAACCGTCGTCCCGGTTCCCTTCGAAGGCGCAACCGCCAGCGTGCCGGTAGCCCTCTCGGGCCTGTAGAAGAAAGACCCGTATGGCCAAGTTTTTCATTGATCGCCCCGTATTCGCGTGGGTCGTCTCGCTGCTCATTATCTTGATGGGCTGCCTGGCGATCCTCAAGCTCCCCGTCGCGCAGTATCCCCGCATCGCGCCGCCCTCCATCTCCGTCACGTCCAACTACGCGGGCGCCTCCTCGGAGACCTTGCAGGACACCGTGACCTCCATCATCGAGCAGCAGCTCAACGGCATCGACAACCTGCTCTACATGACGGCCACGAGCGACGCCACGGGCCTCTCGGTCATCACCCTCTACTTCCAGCCCGGCACCGACCCCGACATGGCGCAGGTGCAGGTGCAGAACAAAGTGCAGCTCGCCACGCCCAGCCTGCCGATGGTGGTGCAGCAAGCCGGCATCGTCGTCGCCAAGGCCACCCGCAACTACATGCTCTTCTGCTCGTTCTCCACCGAGGACGGCAGCATGGACGAGCTGGCCCTGGGCAACTACGTCGCCTCCCGCGTGCTCGACCCCGTCCGCCGCGTCACCGGCGTCGGCGAAGCCAACCTGTTCGGCAGCGAATACGCCATGCGCGTCTGGCTCGACCCCGTGAAGCTCAACAGCTTCGGCCTCATGCCGGGCGACGTAGCCAATGCCATCGCGGCCCAAAACACCCAAGTCCCCATGGGGCAGGTGGGCGGCCGCCCGGCCATCAACGGCCAGGAACTGAACGTCGTCATGCAAGGGCGCGCCACCATGCGCACGGTGGAAGAGTTCAAAAAGATCCTCCTGCGCTCCAACTCCGACGGCTCCCGCGTCTACCTGCGCGACGTGGCCCGCATCGCCCTGGGCGGGCAGGACTACGGCACGCAATCGCGCATCAACGGCCGGCCCGCGGCCTCCGTCGCCGTCAAACTCGCCTCGGCCGCCAACGCCCTCGACACCGCCGACGCCGTCCGCAAAAGAATCGACGAACTGTCCAAAAACTTCCCGCCGAACATGCGCGTGGACTACCCGCTGGACACCACCACCTTCGTGCGCATTTCCATCGAGGAAGTCTTCAAGACCCTCGTGGAAGCCATGGTCCTGGTGTTCCTGGTGATGTATCTCTTTTTGCAGAACCTCCGCGCCACCTTCATCCCGACCATCGTCGTCCCCATCGCGCTGCTCGGCACCTTCGGCATGATGGCGGCCTTCGGCTTCATCGTCAACACGCTCACCATGTTCGCCATGGTGCTCGCCATCGGCATCCTGGTGGACGGCGCCATCGTCGTCATCGAAAACGTCGAACGCATCATGAACGAGGAAGGGCTCTCGCCCCGAGCCGCCACGCGCAAAGCGATGGAGCAGATCACCGGGGCGCTCATCGGCATCACGCTGGTGCTCACCGCCGTGTTCATCCCGATGGCGTTCTTTGGCGGTTCCGTGGGCGTCATCTACCGGCAATTCTCCTTCACGCTCATCGTCTCGATGCTCTTTTCCGTCTTCCTGGCCATGAGCCTCACCCCGGCGCTTTGCGCCGCGCTGCTCCCGCCGGTGGAGAAAGGGCATCACCACGAGAAAAGCGGCTTTTTCGGCTGGTTTAACCGCAGCTTCC
>JAQTMF010000179.1 GCA_028714515.1 Chthoniobacteraceae bacterium
CGATGGCCTTCTTCGGCGGGTCCGTCGGCGTCATCTACCGGCAATTCTCCTTCACGCTCATCGTCTCGATGATCTTCTCCGTCTTCCTGGCCATGAGCCTCACCCCGGCGCTTTGCGCCAGGCTGCTCCTGCCGGTGGAAAAAGGCCATCATCACGAGAAGGGGGGCTTCTTCGGCTGGTTCAACCGCAGCTTCCTCAAAAGCACCACCCGGTACCAGGGCGTCGTCGCGCGCATTCTGAAGCGCCCCCTGCGCAGCATGGCGCTCTTCGCCGTGATCGTCGTGGGCGTCGGCTGGCTCTACGAGCGGCTGCCCTCCTCCTTCCTGCCGGAAGAAGACCAAGGCTATTTCGTCACCAACATCCAGCTCCCCGTGGGCGCGACCCAAGAGCGGACCCTGGCCGTCCTCAAGCAAGTGGAAGCCTACTACATGGCCCAGCCGGAGATCATGTCCGTCATCACCGTGGCCGGTTTCAGCTTCAACGGCCGCGGGCAGAACTCCGCCATCTCCTTTTGCCGGTTGAAGGATTGGAAAGTGCGCCCCGGCGCGGTCCACTCCGTGCAAAGCGTCATCAAGCGCGCCTTTGGCACGTTCATGATGACCATCAAAGACGCCATCGTCTTCCCGCTCAACCCGCCCGCCATCAACGAACTGGGCAACGCCACCGGCTTCGACCTCCAGCTCGAGGACGTCGGCTCCGTGGGGCACGACGCCTTGATGCAAGCGCGCAACAAGATCCTGGAACTGGCCGCCGCCGATCCGCGTATCACCGGCCTGCGGGCCCAGTGCATGGAAGACGCCGCCCAGATCAAAATCAAACTCGACGAAGACAAAGCCACCGCGCTGGGGCTCTCCCTGGGCGACATCAACGTCGCGCTCTCCACCGCCTTCGGCTCCAACTACATCAACAACTTCGTCGACGGCCCGCGCGTCCAGCGCGTCATCGCGCAACTCGACACCCCCTTCCGCATGAGCCCCGACGACATCGGCAAAGTCTTCGTGCGCAACAACAAGGGAACCATGGTCCCGGCCTCGGCCTTCGCCAGTTGGCAATGGGCCTACGGCGCTCCGCAGCTCCAGCGCTACAACGGCCTCCCCTCCATCGAACTCGTCGGCAGCGCCCCTCCCGGCAGGAGCACCGGCGAAGCCATGGCGGCGATGGAGGAGATCATGAGCAAAATGCCCAAGGGCATCAGCTACGAATGGACCGGCCAATCGTATGAAGAGCGGCTCACCGGCCACCAGGCCCCGGCCCTCTACGCCCTCTCCGTGCTCATCGTCTTCCTCTGCCTCGCGGCGCTGTATGAGAGCTGGTCCATCCCGTTCGCCGTCATCCTCGTCGTGCCGCTGGGCATCATCGGCGCGCTGCTCGCGGTGACGCTGCGCGGCCTGCCCAACGACGTTTACTTCAAGGTCGGCCTGCTCACCGTCGTCGGTCTCTCCACCAAGAACGCCATCCTGATCATCGAGTTCGCCATCGACCTCATGGACCAGGGCAAGGGCCTCATGGACTCCATCCTGGAAGCCGTCCACCTGCGCTTGCGGCCGATTTTGATGACCTCCTTCGCGTTCATCCTGGGCGTGCTGCCCCTGGCCATCAGCCACGGCGCGGGCTCCGGCAGCCAGAACGCCATCGGCACCGGCGTCATCGGCGGCATGATCACGGCCACCTTCCTGGCCATCTTCCTCGTGCCCGTCTTCTTCGTCGTCGTCATGCGGCTCTTCCACGTGAAGCACAAACACATCCCGTCGCCCACCGACGACAACCCGCCCGCCGAACCTTTGAAAGAAGTCTCCCGTGTATAAACGCCCTCTCTCCCTCGCCCTCTCCGTCGTCACCCTCGCGGGTTGCACGATGATCCCCAAATACCACCGGCCCGACGCGCCCATCGCCAAAGACTGGCCGACCGGCGCGGCCTACGGAAAAACGGACCGCGACGGCGCCGCCGCCGACATCGCCTGGCGCAGCTTTTTCACCGACCCGCAGATCCAGAAAGTGATCGAGCTGGCCCTGCAAAACAACCGCGACCTGCGCGTGGCCGCCCTCAACGTGGAGCTGGCCCGCGACCAATACCGCATCCAGCGCGCCTCGCTTTACCCCTCCATCGACGCCTCCGCGGGCGGCGTCCGGGGACGCACCGCCGCCGGAGTCAACGGGAGCGCGCAAGCCGCCCTGGGCAACCAGTACAACGTCGGCCTCGCCGCCACCGCGTATGAAGTGGACCTCTTCGGCCGGCTCCGCAGCCTCACCCGGCAGGAACAGGAGAAATACCTCGCCAGCGCCGAAGCGCGCACCAGCGTCCAGATCTCCCTCATCGCCCAAGTGGCCGTCGGCTGCCTGACACTGCGCGAAATCGACGAACAACTCGCCGTCGCGCACGAAACCTTGAAAGCGGTGCAAGACTCCTACCAGCTCAACAAGCGCAGCTTCGAGGCCGGGACCGCCTCCGAACTCGACCTGAGCACCGCCGACGCCCAGGTGCAGACCGCCCGCGTGCACGTGCTGGAATTTGAGCGGCAATCCGCCGTCGCGGCCAACGCCCTCACCCTGCTGGTGGGCCAGCCCGTCCCCGCCGACCTGCTGCGCGGCCGCCCGCTGGAGAGCCGGAGCGTCCTGGCCAGCCTCCCCGCCGGGCTGCCGAGCGACCTCCTCCTGCGGCGTCCCGACATCCTCGCCAACGAGCACATCCTCAAAGCCGCCAACGCCAACATCGGCGCGGCCCGGGCCGACTTCTTCCCCACCATCTCGCTCACCAGCTCCCTGGGCGCGTCGAGCCTCCAGCTCTCCAAACTCTTCGAGCGGCCGGGATCCGTCTGGGCCTTCGCACCGCAGGCCTCGCTGCCCATCTTTGACGCCGGGCGCAACCTCGCCGCGCTGGACGCCTCCAAAGTCAACAAGCGGATCGAAGTCGCCAACTACGAAAAAGCGATCCAGACCGCCTTCCGCGAAGTGGCCGACGCCCTCGCCGACAAAGCCAGCTACGAGCGGCAAGTCGGCGCGCAAGAGACCCTCGTGGACGCCGAATCGAAGCGCTACACCCTCGCCAACGCCCGCTACCGCCAGGGCGTGGACAACTACCTGAACGTCCTCTCCGCCCAGCAGGACCTCTACAACGCGCAACAAGGGCTCATCCAGGCGCGGTTCGCCCGGCTCTCCAGCCTGGTCATGCTCTACAAGTCCCTCGGCGGCGGCTGGAAATAGGGGGCCGTTGGGATCGTCCTCGCGCGCCCGCAAAACTCTGCTATCGTGGGGGGCCTCGGCCCCATGAAGATCGTCCAGCTCACACCCGGCACTGGCAATTTTTACTGCGGAACCTGCCTGCGGGACAACGCGCTCGTCACCGCGTTGCGCGCGCAGGGGCACGACGCCGTGCTCCTGCCGATGTATCTGCCCCATTTCGTGGACGAAGAAAGCAGCGTGGCCCAAGACGCGCCGATTTTCTTCGGCGGCATCAACGTCTACCTCCAGCAAAAATCCGCCCTCTTCCGCGCCGCCCCGCGCTGGCTCGGCCGTTTGCTGGACTCCCCCGCGCTGCTCCGGCTCGCCGCGCGCCGCGCGGGGATGACCAGCGCGAGCGACCTCGGCGAACTGACCCACTCCATGCTCCTCGGCGAACAGGGCCGCCAGGCGCTGGAACTCGAAAAAGCCGTCGCCTGGCTCTCCCAGCCCGCCAACCGGCCCGACGTGGTCGGCCTCTCCAACGCCCTGCTCTTGGGCCTCGCGCGCCGGATCAAAGAAACCCTCCGCGTGCCCGTCGTCTGCACGTTGCAGGGGGAAGACACCTTCCTGGACGCCCTGCCGGAGCCCGAGCGCTGCTGGAGCGCGTTGCGGGAACGGGCGGGGGACGCGGACCGGTATGTCGCCGTGAGCCGTTCCTACGGCGAAACCATGCGCCGCCGCATGGGCCTCCCGCCGGAGCGCGTGGAAGTCGTCCCCAACGGCATCAACCTGGACGGCTACGCGCCCGCCGCCGGGGGGCTCCCGCGGCCGCCCGTCATCGGTTTCCTCGCGCGCATGCACCCCACCAAGGGGCTGGGGACGCTCGTCGAAGCCTTTCTCCTGCTCAAAAAGCGCGGCGGCCTTCCCGGCCTGCGGCTGCGCGTCGCGGGGATGCAAACGGAGGAAGACGCGCTCTACGTGGGCCGGTTGAAAGAGCGCCTGCACGCGGCGGGGTACGGCTCCCACGCGGAATTTCTGCCCAACCTCGCCCGCGCGGAAAAACAGGCCTTTTTGCGGACCTTGAGCGTCCTCTCCGTCCCGGCCGCCTACGACGAAGCCTTCGGGCTCTACGTGCTGGAGGCGCTGGCCAGCGGCGTGCCCGTCGTCCAGCCCGCGCGCGGAGCGTTCCCCGAGCTGATCGAAGCCACCGGCGGCGGCATCCTGTGCCCGCCCGACGATCCCCGCGCCCTGGCGGACGCCCTGGAAACCGCGCTGGCCGACCCGGAACGCCTGGCGGCCCTGGGCCGTTGCGGCCGCGAGGCGGTGGCCGAGCGCTTTACCAGCGCCGTGATGGCCCGCGGCTACGCCCTGGTCTGCCAGAGCGCCCGGGAAGCGGGCGGCCACGCAGGCGGCGCTTGACACCCCCTCTTTTTCCTCTAAAAAGGGAGGCTTACTGGGGCGCCCACCGCGTCCCGGGACGCGTGAGTGCGGGAATGCCGTGAAAATCGGCAACAGTGCCGCTGCTGTAACCGGATACGAAACCTCGGGACCACTTGGCTGTCAAAAGCCGGGGAAGGCGAGGCGGTAGGATCGAAGCCGGGAGTCAGAAGACCGGCTCATGCGCTGAAAACCGTGAACCCTTCGTCACAAAGGAGAATCCAGCCCATGCCGCATCCCGATCCGCTTTCCCGCCGCACGCACTCGCGCGCGCCGTTCCTGTATTCCGCCCCGGCCGTTTAGCCGGGTTCTCCGCGTTCTCCCAACGGGATTGCCGTGAGCAAGTTGATCCTCGTCACCGGCGGCAGCCGGAGCGGAAAAAGCGCCTTCGCGCAAACGATGGCCGAAGCCCTTCCCGGCCCGCGCGCCTTCGTCGCCACATGCCCCGTCATCGACCCCGAAATGGGCGACCGCATCCGCCGTCACCAGGAAGCCCGCGCCGGGCGCGATTGGCGGACGGTGGAAGAACCGCTGGACCTCGCCGCCGCGTTTCGCCGCGCGCGGGGGGAGCCCGTCGTGCTCGTCGATTGCCTCACCCTCTGGATCAACAACGTCCTGTACGAGGCTGAACAGCGGAGCGCGCTGGTCTCCGAAGCCGACATCGCCGAACGCTGCGGGCCCGTGATCCGCGCCGCCCGCGCCCACGGCGGCACCATCCTTTTCGTCACCAACGAAGTCGGCCTGGGCCTCGTGCCCGAAACGCCGCTTGGCCGCCGCTTCCGCGACCTCGCGGGGCGCGCCAACCAAATTCTCGGCGCCGCCTGCGACGAAGTCTTCCTCGTCGTCTGCGGCCAGCCTCTCCGAATCAAACCGCAACATTCCTAATACCAACAACCCATGAGCCTCCTCGAAAAAACACTGAGCCAAATCGAACCGCAGGATCCCGGCTGCCGCGCCGCCGCCCACGCCCGCCTGGAACAACTGACCATGCCCCACTGGGCGCTGGGCCGCCTGATGGACATCGCCGAAGACCTCGCGGGAATGACCCGCTCCATCCGCCCGCCCGTCGCGCGCAAAGCGGTCGTCGTCATGGCCGGGGACCACGGCGTCGCCGCCTCCGGCGTCAGCCAGTATCCGCAGGAAGTCACCGTGCAGATGATCCACAACTTCGTCAACGGCGGAGCGGGCTGCAACGCCCTGGCCCGGCTCGTCGGCGCGCAAGTCATCGTCGTGGACGCCGGTGTCGCCGGAGACCTCACCCCGCTCGTGGAGAGCGGCAAGATCATCAACAAACGCGTCGCCCCCGGCACCGCCAACATCCAGCACGGCCCGGCCATGACCCGCGAACAGGCCATCCGGTCGATCGAAGTCGGCATTGAAGTCGCGCAATCGCTGGCGGACTCCGTGGATATGTTCGCCACCGGCGAAATGGGCATCGCGAACACCACCCCCAGCAGCGCCATCGTCGCCGCGCTCACCTGCTGCGAAGTGGAGGAACTCACGGGGCGCGGCACCGGCATCGACGACACGCGGCTGCAAAACAAAATCGCCGTCATCAAAGACGCCCTGCGCGTCAACCGGCCCGATCCGTCCGACGCCCTCGATGTGCTCGCCAAAGTCGGCGGCTATGAAATCGGCGCGCTGGCCGGGTTGATCCTCGCCTCCGCCGCCATGAAGAAACCCGTCGTCGTGGACGGCTTCATCACCACCGCCGCGGCGCTCATCGCCCAGGGGCTCTCCCCCGCGTCGGCCCAATACATGATCGCCGCCCACCGCAGCGTGGAGCCGGGCCACCGCGCCGCCCAGGAACGCCTGGGGAAAGAGCCGCTGCTCGACCTCAGCCTGCGCCTGGGCGAAGGCACCGGCGCGGCGCTCGCCC
>JAQTMF010000180.1 GCA_028714515.1 Chthoniobacteraceae bacterium
TTGAGTGTGGATGCCTCGGCCAAGGGGACGCTGGAGAAGCCGGTGTTCTTTGGCGGGATGGCGCTGGATCTCTCGGCGGTCCGTTTCCGCGACGAAAGCCTGCCGATGGTGGACCATTTCCTGGGCGATCTCCGGTTTAGCGGGACGGAGCTGACGTTCCAGCGGTTCTCGGGCGATATGGCGGGCGGGCCGTTTTCCGTGACGGGCAAGGTGCGGCTGGATCACCCGGCGGAGCCGGTTCTCGATTTGCGGTTCCAGTCCCAGGGGACGCTGGTGGTTCGCAATGACACGCTCACGTTGCGGACGGATTCGGATTTGCGCATCGCCGGGCCGCTCAAGACGGCCAGCGTGACGGGGAGAGTCGGGATCACCAAGAGCCGGTTCTTCCGCGAGGTGGAGATTTTGCCCATCGGCCTGCCCGGACGCCCCGCGCCGAAGCGCGCCAACGGCTGGGGCCGGATTTCCACGGATGTCCCCCCCTTCCGCGACTGGACTTACCACGTTGCCGTCGCGACGGCGGAGCCGTTCGCGGTGAAGGGAAACCTGGCCAACGGCTCCATCGAGGGGAACCTGACCCTGGGCGGGACGGGGCTTGCGCCGACGCTGGAGGGGACGGCTCATATCGAGAACTTTGTCGCTTCGCTCCCGTTCAGCCGGTTGACGGTGGACCATGGGTCGCTCTATTTCACGGGGAGCGGCGTCATTGATCCCGTGCTGGACATTCACGGCTCCTCGCGCATCCGCGATTACAACATCAACATTTACCTCTACGGCACGGCGTCGGAGCCCCAGACGCTCTTTACGAGCGAGCCGTCGCTGCCGCAGGAGGAGGTGATCGCGCTGCTGGCCACCGGGGCGACGACGCGCGATTTCGTCCAAAACAACCAGGCGCTGGCGGGACGCGCCGCGGCCCTCGTCTTCCAGGATATTTACCACAAGGTCTTCTCCAAGCGGACGGCCCCGCCCGCCAACGGCACGAACCCGTTCGATCGCTTTTCGCTCGATGTGGGCGGCGTGGACCCGCGCACGGGCAAGCAGGAGTTGATGGGGCGCTTTAAACTTTCCGACCAGTTCCAATTCGGCGCGGGGGTCGATATGCAGGGCGATGCACGCATGCAATTGCAGTATCTGCTGCGTTTCCGGTAGAATCCCCCCGATCCCGTGACACTTCCCCGGCTTTCTTTTCTCCTCCCCGCCTTGGTCTGCGCCCTGGCGCTGACGCTCCAGGCCCAGGAGCCGGCTCCCTCCGCGCCGCCGGAGCCGACGCCGTTGCCCGGGGTCCCGCCTCCCACGCCCGCGCCCAGTCCCGCGCGGCCCCCCCGGGCCGAACCGCCCCCTTTGCCGACGCCCGTTGAGCTTCCCTCCGCGCCTTCCGCGCCGGCCCCGTCGCCGACACCGGTTTTTGAACGGGCCAAGCCGCAGCCGCCGACGCCGGAAAACCCGGAGCCGGTGGAGCCCTACCAGCCCGCTCTCCCGCTGGCCACGCCCGCGCCCAAAGCGCCGGTGCTTACCCGCGTGCGGGTGGTTTTGGAGGGGAACAGCCGCTTCAGCTCGGAGCAGATCCGCACGGCGCTGGCCGACCAGCTTGCGGCGATCGAGCAATCGGGGCTCTCCCCGGCGCTGGCGGATGACAGTGCGTTCTTTTTGGGGGTCTTTTACCGCCGCAACGGCTATTCCCAGGCGGCGGTGCAGTGGAACATCGCCTCGCGCAACACGCTGCGGCTTTCGATCGTGGAAGGGCCGCTCACGCACCTGGGGAAGGTGACTTTCCGCGGCAATGTCCATTTGCCCGACGCGACGCTGCTCGATTACATCACGGGCGGCACGCGCGAGCGCTTCCCGGTCAAAAAACAGGGGCTCCCGTATATTGAAAGCGATGTGGCCAGCGGCGTGGAGCGCATCCGGGGGCTTTATCGCTCCGAGGGGTATCTCGATGCCGTGGTGGATGCGCCCGAAACGGCCCTTTCCCCCGACAAAACCCGGGCGGACGTAACGCTCAATATCCACGAGGGGCCGCAGTACCGTTTTGGCGAGATCACGTTCCAGGGGGATGTGATTTTCTATCCGCAGAGCGATCTGCTCAAGGAGATGGAGGTGTTTACCAGCAAGCCGTACACGCCGGTGGCGCTGACGAACCTGGAGCGCAAGATCGTCTATTTCTACAAACGGCACGGCTATTTCACCGCCACGGTGCGCAGCGAAAGCGATCCCTCCAAGGCCGTTGACGGGCGCGTGGCCGTGCGCTTTATCGTGGAGGCGGGGGAGGTTTACCGCTTTGACGGGGTGACGCAATCGGGCTTGAAAAAACTGCGCCCCAGTTTCTTGCGCAAGCGGTTCTCGGACATTCAGGGCCAGGTTTACGACCCGGAGAAGATCGAGGAGCGCTACCGGCGGCTGATGGGGACGGGGCTTTTCACCAATCTCAAGCTGACGCAGGAGCCGCTGCCCGGCAACGAGGTGGGGCTCCACTTCGACGTGGAGGAGGCCAAGGCGCGCGAACTCGGCTTCTCGGTCGGTTACGCGAAGCTGGAGGGGCTGATCCTGGGGAGCCGCTATGTGGATCGCGACCTTTTTGGCAACGGGCGGCCGCTGACGGTGGACGCCGAGGTGGCCCAGCGCCTATTGCGGGGCCAGGTTTCGTACACCGACCCGTGGATCCTGGATACCGACACGACGCTGGGGCTGCGGCTCTACGCTCTCAACCAGGACCTGGACGGCTATTCCAAGACGGAAAGCGGGTTCCGCCCCGAGCTGACCCGCAAGTTTGGCAAGCATTGGGAGCTGGGCGCGTTTCTCCTCTCGCGCGTGGTGCAGATCCAGGACAACGGGATCGACCCGATTGACGTCGGCCTCACCCACTACCGGACGGACAGCGCGGGCCTCTCCGCCACGTACGACACGCGTGACAGCGTGCTCAACCCCCGGCGCGGCTTTTTATTCAACGTTACCGGCGACTACGCCTCCACCATCCTGGGCAGTTCGCTCGAATTCTGGCGCACCACCTTCCGGGCCTCTTATTACCTGCCCGTGGGGACGGATTCGCTGCTGGCGGCGGGCGTGCGCGGCGGGGTGATCTCCCCGCTGGGTTACAGCGAGGATCTGCCCATCGACGAGCGCTTTTTCAACGGCGGCGCCAACACCGTGCGGAGCTTTAACGAGCGGACCCTTGGCCCGAAGGACACCTCCGGCCATCCCGTGGGCGGCGAGACGTTCACGGCGGCCAACCTGGAATTCGTGACGCCGATCCGCGACAACCTGGATCTCGCGCTCTTTACCGACGCCGGTTCCACGGGCCGCTACCGCGAATCCGGCATGGGGCAGACGGGCTTTGCCATCGGCCCCGGGCTGCGCTACCGGCTGCCCATCGGGCCCATCCGGCTCGATTACGGCTGGAACCCGTTCCACCGGCCCAACCAGCCCACCGGGGCCATCCATTTCACGTTCGGGTTCGCGTTTTAGGGCCTGTTCACGAATTCACAAAAAAATGAGGAAACCAGGAAGCCAGGAAACAGAGTTTTGATTCCCCGGCAACTTCTCTCCTTCCTGGTTTCCTGGATTCCTCATTCATCCCTGTCTTTTCCTCATCGTGAACACTGCCTGGGGAGCGTCGCGTCCCCGTATCCCCCTTTTCTTTCCTTCTTTTCGTCTTTCCGATAGGCATAAAACCTACTTTGTGCCAAGATTGAGCCACGTTTGTGCAAAGAGGGGCGGGCGAAAAAAATTTTACCTCGTAAGTTCAAGTGATTCACATCGAGGTGGAACCTTTCGAGTTGGCTCGAGTCCGCCTCTCGCGGACTTTTTTCCATGAAATCTAAGAACTTGCCGAAGGGCCTGCGCGTGATGCAGGACCCAACTTTGAATAAGGGGACTGCATTTAGCGAGGCGGAACGTGACGCCCTCGGGCTGCGCGGCTTGGTGCCGCCCCATGTCCAGACGATTGACGACCAGGTGCAGCGGTTTTTGATCACCTACCAGAAACGCTCGACGGATCTGGAACGCTATATCGATCTTTCTTCGCTGCAGGATCGCAACGAAACGCTCTACTACCATGTGGTGACGCGGTTCATTGAGCAGATGATGCCGATCATCTATACGCCTACCGTCGGCCTCGCCTGCCAGCAATTTGGTCAGATTTTCCGGCGCTCGCACGGGATGTATATCTCCGAGCGCGAGCGGGGCCACGTCGCCAAGGTCCTGCAAAACTGGCCGCGCAAGGATATCCGCGTCATCGTGGTGACGGACGGGGAACGGATCCTCGGTCTGGGGGATCTCGGCGCGAACGGCATGGGCATCCCGATCGGCAAGCTGGCCTTGTACACCGCTTGCGCGGGGATTCACCCCACCCAATGCCTGCCCGTGCTCATCGATGTCGGCACGAACAACCAGTCGCTCCTGGACGATCCGCTCTACCTCGGCGTGCGCCAGCGCCGCTCGACCGGCGAGGCCTACGACGCCCTGGTGGACGAGTTCATCACCGCCGCGGCGGAGGTTTTCCCCAAGGCGTTGATCCAGTTCGAGGACTTTGCCAACCACAACGCGTTCCGCTACTTGCAAAAATACCGGGACCGGGTCCGCACGTTCAATGACGATATCCAGGGAACGGCCAGCGTCGCTTTGGCGGGCATTTATTCCGCGCTGCGTGTGACCGGCAAGTCTTTGCGCGACCAACGGTTCCTCTTTTTCGGCGCGGGCGAGGCGGGAACGGGCGTCGGCGAACTGATGGTGATGGCGCTGATGGCCGAGGGGCTCACGGAGCAAGAGGCGATCCAGCGCTGCTGGTTCATCGATTCCAAGGGGCTGGTGGTCAAGAGCCGCACGGACCTGAAGGAGAACAAACTTCACTTTGCCCAGGATCACGCGCCGCTGAAAGAGACCCTCGCCATTATCGAGGCATTCAAGCCGACGGCGCTGATCGGCGCTTCGGGGCAGCCGGGGACCTTTTCGCGGCAGGTGTTGGAAGCCGTTACGCGGCTGAACGAGCGCCCGATTATTTTCGCGCTCTCCAACCCGACTTCCAAGGCGGAGTGCACCGCCGCGCAGGCGTATGAATGGAGCGGCGGCAAGGCGGTTTTCGCCAGCGGCAGCCCGTTCCACCCCGTGGAGTTCAACGGCAAACGCTATGTGCCGGGGCAGGGGAACAACGCCTATATTTTCCCCGGCATCGGCCTGGGGGTGATCGCCGCAGGAAGCCGCTTGGTGACGGACGAGATGTTCCTCACGGCCGCGCGGACGCTGGCCAACCTGGTGACGGAAACCGATCTCGCGCAGGGGCGTATTTACCCGCCGCTTTCGCAGATCCGCAATGTCTCCCTCGCCATCGCGGTGGCTGTCGCGCGGGTGGCGCAGCAGCGAGGGCTTGCCGAGGAGGCGCTCCCGGATGATTTCCTGGGGACGATCCGGGCGATGATGTACCGGCCCGAATACGTCTCGCTGGTATAGAATAGAGCGGGGGATGAAGACGCGGGGAATGGGTTTCTTCGCGTCTTCGGACGATCGCTTCGACGCGATCAAAAAGATGAGAGCGGGCACCCGGTCTGCATCTATTAAGCCAGGTGATAGGAGGCGCGGCTCAAGAGAGAAACCCAAAGGGTTTCCAGACGTTAGCCGGTGGTCGAGGCGCGGCCACGCGCCGACACCACCGGACCAGGTTTGCAGCGAAGTTCACCCCGCAAGGGGTGGCAGCTTATTCCACAAGCTCCAGCTTGCGCATGAGCTTCATGTCCGATTTGCGCACGTTGTCGTGCAGGATGACGACGACGGCGTATTCGCCCAGCGGATCGATGGCTTCAAAGTTCAAGACGCCACGGTCTTTGGCCAGAGTAACGAGTCCCGGGGTGGGCGGGGTGCCTTTCCAGCCGGCGCGCTGTTTGTTGGCGAGGCTCAGGACGCCCGCGGGGTTGATGATGTAGAGATCGAAGGTGACATCGCTGGAGAGCACGGTTTGCTCGCGCGCGAGCGTGACGCTCCGCACCCCCGGGTTGGCCATGAACAGGGCCAGGTAGATGGGGGTGTTGCGCTTGACTTTGACGGTGGGCTTCAGCCCCCGGATGGCCCCTGAGCGCGAATACGTGGAGAAGATCTCCTCGTCAGTAGTCATCCAGAACTGGGCGGAGATGCCGTCCTTGGTTTCCAGACTGTTGACGAACCCGATGGCGTCCTTGGAGTCCATGTTGGGCGAGAGCAGATCCGCCCGGGCCGGGAGGACCGCGCAGGCGCACAGGGCAAGGGCGGCGAGTTGCTTGAACAGGGGTGTTTTCATGGGACGAATCCGGGGGTCCGGGGGGGAATCAGGCCCCCAAGGCTTGTTGCATTTTTTCGAGTTGGGCGCGTTTTTCGCTCCAGTCGGCCTCGCGACGCCTGTGTTCTTCGACGACGGCGGCAGATCGGAAGAG
>JAQTMF010000181.1 GCA_028714515.1 Chthoniobacteraceae bacterium
CCCCGCTTGGCGACGACTTCGACGATCTGGTTTTTGCGGATGACCGGCTTTTCCACGACGTCGCGCTTGGTGAGCGGCGTTTCCGCGTTGACGGGTTGCACGAGTTCGTAGGCGGACGGTTTCGCGTCGGTTGTCAGCAGGGTGCCGCGCTTTTGGAGGATGTCGGCTTTCCTCGCGTTGACCATGGTTTCGTCCAGTTCCTGCCCGCGCTCCAGGCGGGCGGCGGCGACCCACACTTCCTGCCACAGCCGGGCGCGCAGGGAGACTTGCCATTCGCCGATGGCTTGATCGCCGGAGGTGATTTTGCAGCGGAGGTTGAAGGCGTTGGAGAGGCCGTCGCGTGGGTATTCGATAATACTTACGGTGACGTCCGACGAGGGGAGGCTGAGCGCGCCCCACGGACGGGCCAGCTCCAATACAAGGTCGCCGCCGAGGGTGTAGTGATCGGCGAGCTGGGCCTTGAGTTCGCCAAGGAGGTCTTCGGCGGTGAAGGTTTTGGGATCGCGCGCTTTTTTCTCCGGCGCGGGCGCTGGTGCGGCCGCGGGCTCGGGTTTGGCGGCGGTGGGGACGGGCTCCACGGGGGCGAGGAGGCGCTCCAGTTGGGCGTGGGCGGTTCCCCCGAGGAGCGCGAGCGCCAGGGCTCCCACGATGGCCGTGATGCGGGCTCCGCGCCGGGCGGGAGGATGAATAGGGGAAACACTAGTCATGCGCTTATCGCTTCAAATCGCTGATTTTGCCGAGCATTTCGTCGGAGGTCTGGATGGACTTGGAGTTGATCTCGTAGGCGCGCTGGGCCTGGATCATGTTCACCATTTCTTCGACGATGTTGACGTTGGAGCTTTCGAGGAAGTTTTGGTCGACCAGCCCGAAGCCGTTTTCGCCGGGGTTGCCTTGTTCGGGGGTGCCGCTCGCGGCGGTTTCTTCGTAGAGGTTCCCGCCGCTGCTGCGAAGGCCGCCGGGGTTGGCAAAGCGGGTGAGCTGGATGCGGAAGGTGGTGTTGCCGTTGGGCCCGGCGAGGGTGACTTCGCCGGTGGGGGCGATGGAGATGGAGGTGGTGCCCGTGGGGATGACGCCGAAGCCGCTGAGCACTTGGAGGCCGTCGCTGGTGGTGACTTGGCCTTGGTTGTCGACTTTGAGCGCGCCGTCGCGGGTGTAGGCGGAGGTGCCGTCGGGCTTTTTGACTTCTAGGAAGCCGTCGCCGCTGATGGCGATGTCGTACTGGCTGTTGGTGTGTTTGAGTTCGCCCTGGGAGAAGATCTTGGAGGTGGAGACGACGCGGCTGCCGTTGCCGACTTCCACGCCGGTCGGGAGAATGGCGCCGCCGCCCGCGTCGGCCCCGGCGGACCTGGGCCGCTGGTAGAGCAGATCCTGGAACTCGATCTTGCTGCGCTTGAACCCCGTGGTGTTGGCGTTGGCGAGGTTGTTGGCGATGGTGTCGAGGTTCAACTGCTGCGCCTCCATGCCTGTGGAACCGGAGTAGAGGGATTGGATCATGGCTTCTTAGGCTTGCGGGTTTCCAAGAATCTGAATGGCTTTGTCGGTTTCGTCTCCGTCACTAGTCATCGTTTTCTGGCATGCTTCGTAGGCGCGGGAGACGGTGATGAGGTTGACCATTTCGGCGAGCGGCGAGACGTTGCTCCCTTCGACGTAGCCGTTGACGATGGCGGGGTTGTCGACGCGGTCGAGCTTTTCCCCGGGCTGTGTACCGAACATGACCTCGCCCAGCCGGTGCAGGCTTTGCCGGTCTTTGGTGTCGAAGATGGCCAGTTTCCCGATGGTCTGGTCTCCCTGCATGACGGTGCCTTCGCTGTTGATCGAGATCACCCCGCCGCCGGGGTTGAGCACGAGGGGCCCCACGTTGCCCATCACTTGCAGCCCTTGTTTGGTGACGAGTTTGTGGTCGGGGCTGATCGCGAATTCTCCGTCGCGGGTGTAGGCCATTTCTCCGTTTTCCTGCCGGACTTGGAAGAAGCCTTTTCCCTGGATCGCGAAGTCGAGGTCGCTCCCGGTGCGGCGGAGCTGGCCTTGGGTGAAGTTTGTTTTGGTAGCTGCTTTGGCCATTATTCCGCGCGACTCGCCGCCGGCGGCGTTGTTGCGCGTGCCGGTTCTCATGACATCGCCGGCGACGCTCTCGAAGGAGACGTCGGACTTTTTGAATCCCGGCATGGAGCTTGCCGCGATGTTCTGTGAGGTGACCGCCTGCCATTTCTCATAGGCTGCAAGCGATGCCGCTCCTCTATAGCTACCAATGTTCATGGGCGTTGTGTGCTAAGCACTGCGTGTGCCACTGGAGGATTTAAAATAATTCTATAGCTGTTCTTTGCGGCGGCGAAGTTCGCAGCGGAAACAAACCCCGTCCGTTGTCTCTGATCTTCGTGCCTTCGTGCCAAATAGGAAAAAGGAAGCCATCAGACCCGGCGCTGGCGACGAGATGGCCCCGAGACATTCCACCAAGCGCCGGACGTTGCCTCGCTTGGCTTGATATCCCGATGAAACGCCCTCGGGTTGTCTTTTTCACGAAGGCCCGAAGGTTGATGATGGAAAGAGGAAAAATGGAGGGGAGCGCCGCCGGACGGAACATTTTGCCCGGCAATAAATTCCGGGGAAGATGTTTTCCCCGGAAGATGCTTCAATCATACTCGCATTTCAGTTCGATGCGTTTGCCGCAGGTGCAGGTGATGATGATGCTTTCGATGCCGTTCTTGCCGTTGACGACTTCGATTTGCGGCTCGCCCTGTTCTTCGCAGACGACCACGGGGGGCGCGGGCGGCGTGGGAACGAAGAGCGGGCGGAATCCGCTGGAGGGTTCTTTGGCGGCGGGGGATGTGTCGCGGCTGATGGAGGCGCGGCCGGTGAGTATGCTTTCCATGGTGGGGCGCTCTAGTTGACGGCGAGGCTCACGGTGAGGCGTTGGTTGGACTCGGAGGTGGGCGGGAGGTGGGGCAGCGGACGGGTGGCCGCGTAGCCGGCGACGCGTTCGATTTTGTCGGAGGAGACGGCGTAGACTTCCAGGAGGCGGCGCGCGGTGTTGGCGCGGTCGGCGGTTAGTTCCCAGAGCCCGTATTCTTTGGTCGGCATGACGGTTCCCGCCGCGACGTGCCCGTCGATGATGACGTGCAGCCGGTTGCGGTCGATGAGCCAGGCGAGGGTCTGGAGGGCGAATTTTCCCCACGGGGTGAGGTTCGCCGTGTTTTTTTCGAACAGCGGCTGTTTGTTGCGGTCATACAGAGTCACCTTTAATCCGTCGGAGGTGACTTCGACGTCGACGGGGTTTTCCTGCGAGACGTCGTTGACGTTGAGCATGCGGTTGAGTTCTTTCGCCAGGGCGTTCAGGAAGGCGAGGTTGGCGGCGGTCGCGGTTTCGCGGTTTTTGTCTTCGCCTTGCGAGCCGCCGTCTTTGCCGGTCATGACGCCCACGGAGCGGTCGGTCAATGCGGTGAACGGCTTTTTGAAGTATTGGGAGGTGGCGAAGAGGATTTCTTTGTCCTGGGAGGTGATCCACAGGACCATGAATAGCGCCATCATGGCCGTCACGAAGTCGGCATACGCTACTTTCCACGCGCCTCCATGGGAGCCTCCGCCGCCTTTCTTGCTCATGGCTTGGGCTGGTGCGCGTTCAAGGTTTTCAGGATGGCTTCCAGGTCATCCGCGCCGGGTTGTATCCGCGCTTCCAGGCAGCGCCGCGCGACTTCGACGGCCATGATGGGCGCCATGCCGTTGGCGAATCCCGTGAGGCCTTTGAGGATGGCGGTGAAGTATTGCATCTCGGTGGCGTTGTTGATGCGGATGCGGTTGGCAAGGGGGTTGACGAATCCGTAGGCGCTGAGGATGCCCAGGAAGGTTCCGGTGAGCGCGGCGGCGACGTTTTTGCCGACGGTGGCGGGGCCTTGCGCGATGGCGGCCATGGTGTTGATGATGCCCAATACGGCGGCGACGATGCCGACGCCGGGGAGGGAGTCGCCGATGAGGGCGAGGATGCTGACGGGGGCTTCGGCTTCGGCTTCCTTGGATTCCAGTTCGGATTGCAGGAGGCCTTCCAGTTGCTCGGGTTTGATGCGGCCGTCGATCAACGGTTTCATGCCGTTGGTGAGGAAGTCGACGCGGGATTGTTCGTTGAGGAAGGAGGGGTATTTCTGGAAAAGGATGCTGTTTTTGGGGTCGAGCATGTGGTCTTCCAGGGCGATGAGGCCGTTGCGCCGGGCGACGATGAAGATCTCATACAGCAGTTTGAGCAGGTCGAGGAAGTCTTCTTTGCCGATGCCTTTTCCGGACAGGGCGGTCTTGAGTTTGTTGACGACGCCGATGAGGGTCGACCACGGGCTGGAGATCACGAGGATGCCCATTGCGATGCCGCCGATGACGACGAACTCCGACAGATGCAGGAGGACGAGGGGCTCGCCGCCCGCCATCATGAAACCGCCAATCGTTGCGGCGAGTACGATGATAAATCCGATAATCAGCAACATGACGATGCAAGGGAACTTTTGAGCGTTTGTTCCAGGTAGGTTCGCAGGCTCAGGATGGCCTGGGTGTGAATTTGGGAGATGCGGCCTTCGGTGACGCCGAATGCCGCCGCGATTTCGGCGATCCGCATGTTTTCGAAGTAGTACATCGCGAGCACTTTTTTGGGGGTGGAGGGAAGTTTTTCGATGCGCGCGGCCATCAGTTGCACCATTTCCTGCCGCTCCAGGCGCTCGCGGGCGGGGACTTGCGTTTCGTCGGGGATGATTTCGTGCAGGGAGATGCTGTCGGAGTCCTCGCTGTAGACTTCGCTGTCGAGCTGCACGAAGGTAATGGGTTTCACGTCTTCCAGGAGTTCCGAATATTGCCGGGGGGTGAGCGCCATTTCGGCGCAGATTTCTTCTTCGCTGGCGGGGCGTCCCACGCGCTGCTCGATGGCGGCGATGACTTCTTTGAGCCGCTTGGCTTTTTCGCGGCAGCCGCGCGACATCCAGTCCATCCGCCGCAGTTCGTCCATGACGGCTCCGCGAATGTGGAGGGTGGCGAAGGCGACGAAGGTGGCGCTTTGCGCGGGGTCGTATTTGCGCGCGGCCGCGATCAGGCCGGTGAGGCCGATGCTATGCAGATCTTCCGTATCGACGGCGGGAGGGAGGGTGGCGCGGATGCGGTCTACGACGGTTTTGACCAGCGGGAGGTGGCGTTCGATGAAGTCGCTCTGCGATTCGGCCGAGGCCTCGGTGTAGGCCTTGAAGGCTTTCGCGGCCATCGAGTGTTTGGCATGGGGCGGCGCCATATCAGTTCGTGCTTGCTTCGTGCTTATGGACCCGTGCTTTGGCCCGCTCGGCGGCGAGTTCTTTGATCGACATGAGGTAGACGGCCGAAAATCCCCGCATTAACAGGGCTCCGGCCATGCAGCCGATGGCGCCGTCGCGCAGGACGATCATGATTTCGTTTCCGGCGAGCAGGCCCGCTCCAAACGCGAGCAGGAATCCGCAGGTTCCCCCGATCAACAGAAAGAATTTCATAGTGTGACTCGCTGCATAGCATTTTCCTTACCAACCAGCGGGAAGGACCGGTCGAGGACGGTGTCGAAGACGGCTTCGCTGAAGTCGCCCGCGATGTTTTGCCCTGAGCTGATGAAGAGGGGCGTCAACGCGGGCGCGAGGATAAATTCCCACAGTTTGCCGCACTGGGTCAATTCGTCGAGATGCGTAAAGATGACGTGTGACGCGGAGAGATCGGAGCCCATCCGGTATGCCTCCCGGATGAGGCTGGTTTCGTAGGCGGCGTTGACGACGAGGATGCGGCTGCTGGGGGGAAGGGCCGCGAGGAGGTTCCGGGTTTCGGCGATGTCGCCCCGGTTGCCGGTGGCGATGCCGGGGAGGTCGACGAAAAGGGTTTCGCCGACGGCGAGCTGGGGCAGGCTGTTGAGGGAGCGGACCAGGGGGACGCCGAGTACGTCGCAGAATACGGCCAGGCCGTCGCCGGGGTTCGCTTTGTCCATGTCGAGCTTCAGGACGACGGCGTGGCGCTGTTTGAAGAAGACTTCCATGGCGAGGCGCTTGCACAGGGCGGTGGTTTTGCCGGACCCCGCGGTGCCGAGGAAGGCGACGCATTGCTGGAGCGGCTTCTTGGGGGTTCTCTGGTATTCGCCGCGCAGGAGGACGGCGACTTCGGTGAGGGCTTCGCGAAGGGGACGCCGGGTGGCGGTGTTCCATTCTTCCATGCCCTGGAGCCGCGCCAGCATGGGCCCGGTGATGCCGCCCCGCTGGAGGAGCCGCGTGAGCGGATCGGCGGCGGGTGGCTCGGGTTCTTCTTTGGGCCGGGGAGCGGGCGGGGC
>JAQTMF010000182.1 GCA_028714515.1 Chthoniobacteraceae bacterium
CCTTCGGCATCGGCTCACACTACAATGCCCAGGTCATATTCAGCGGCGACTCCATCGTCGCCGGCTTCCAAATCAACGACTACGACCTCAGCGGCACCGACGACCGCGAGCGCTCCTGGCCATTCCAACTACAACTCGACCTCGGACGCTCCGACATCTGCTACCAAAACGCCGGCGTGGCCTCACAGACCGCCGCGCAATGCGTCCTCCGCGACACCAACCGCCTCGACACCCTGCTAATGACC
The DNA here is from genome assembly GCA_028714515.1 of Chthoniobacteraceae bacterium. Lineage (GTDB taxonomy): Bacteria > Verrucomicrobiota > Verrucomicrobiia > Chthoniobacterales > Chthoniobacteraceae > UBA695. The sequence continues at coordinate 246 of JAQTMF010000182.1, forward strand.
GGCGTGACGAACGTCGCCGTAATGGCCGCCGGCATCAACGACATTGCCCTCGGCACCACCGCAAACGCACTCTGGCAACAAGCCACGAATTGGAGCGCCTCGCGCCATCGCGCCGGCTGGAACAAAACCGTCGTGGTTGATTTGATCCCCTGCGCCAGCGTAACCGGTGGCGCGGAAACCTACCGCATCGCCTACAACGCCTTGGTAGCCGCGAACTGGTCAACCTGGTTCGACGGCTACGTCCCCGCGAGCACGAACACCTGGACTGCGCCGGCCTTCCAATCCGACGTCATCCATCCCAGCGCCGCCGGCCGCGCATTATTTTCCGCCACCGCGATCGATCAACTCCGCTCCCTCCTCCCGTAAAAAAAGGCCAAAGGCTAAATGCTGAATGCCGAAGTGACGGAGTCCGGATTCATCCTTCATCCTTCATCCTTCATCCTTTCCGTTGACTTCCCCGCGTACGTGAATGACCGACGCCTTTCTCACCAGCCTTTTTGGCGGCGTCACCACGTTAATCGTCGCGATCAACATGATCATGGTGAAGCGCGCGGAAGGCCGCCGCAAAGACGCCGAGGAATTGCGCCTGGCCGCGGCCGAAGCCGCCCGGGTGCTCACCGAGAGCAACCGCCACATCATGCGGCTAAAACTCCAAGGCGTGATCCTGACCCTCGCGAAAATTCACAGCGACGGCAACGGCCGTCTCGGCATCGTCATGCGCCTGCTGGCCGAGACGCAGCGCAAGCTCGCCGAGAAAACCCAGCTGCAATCCGACTACGAACTCGCCTTCAAACTCGAAGCCCGCGCCGAGAGCCACGAAGAATTGCAAAAGCAAATCTCCGAGCGCGAAGCCGCCGCCCGCCGCGAATTTGCCGATCTCGAAAAAGAAAACCCGGATAACAAATGCTGAAGGCTGAAGGCTGAAGGCTGAAGTGATTTTAGAATTTAGCATTTAGAATTTAGCCTTTTTTTGTGAACGACTTGCCAATCATCAACCTGCTCCCGGAGCACTACCGCGGTGCGGCCCTCGCAATGTTGGCCCTCTCGCCGTATGTTAGCCGAGCGTACCACGCGTTGAGCGTGGGCCAAGGATTGCGGGGCGTCATTTCCGCAATCTGGCTTGGAACCAACACCCCCAAACCGAAATTCCCGGTCGGCCCGGTGATCACGACCGGCCCTGTAGGCCCGGTGACCACACCGGGCGCACGTTTACCGGGCGACGAAAGCCCCGAAGATTATGAAAAATAAACCACAACCGTTGCTCAAACCTCTCCTCGTCCTGGTGCTATCCATCGCCTTGCTCGCCCTGGCGCTCTTCGGCGGCGGCTGCGCGACCGCCAATAGCGTCGCCAAAGGTGCGAGCAACGGCATCGCCCAAATCTTTGAAGCCGCGGCCAAAAACACCAACACGTTCGTCCTGCATTTCAACGGCTGGGGCGCCAGCATCGACCTCAGCCAAAACGCCGCCGTGCCCCCGATCACGCGCGTCCCGGCCGGCACCCTCCAAGTGAACCCCGCCCCACTTCCGCCCGTCCCCGTGCATTAATTTCCCGCCCGTAAAAAACGTCCCCAACCGAAAGCGAAAAACAAAACCATGAACTTCACCAAAGGTCCCCTCGTAGGCCCCGAAGACGACTACGTCCCCGAAGCGCGCCAGACCTCCAAGCGGCGCAGTTGGAACAACGACACCACGACCGACCCGCGCGGCGTCTCGCCCTTGCAACAGGACAAATTCTATTTCGTGAGCCGTCGCAAGCCCGTCGTCGTGACCGTCACGGGCGAAACCCTCTGGGCCGAAACGACCCCGATCCTGGTCCGGGGCGCCGACCTGGTGAGTCCCGCCGAAGGCCCGGACAACGGCCCCCCGCAGATGCAAGAAGTCGTCCCCATCGCGCACGGCGAGGAGATGCTGATCATCTGCGCCGCGGTGGAAGCCCCGCCCCTCGTCCCGCCGCGCATCACGCCGTAAGCCGTCCCCGGTGGGGCGAGGCTACTGACGAGCCGGCCTCCGGATCGGAACAATTGTTCCGATCCGCCCCGGTGCGTGCCGGTTCCCCGTGGAACACGCCTCTGTGAGGCTCAGTGCTTGTCTTAATCCTTGTCTTACTCCGGCGCGTTTTCCCAACAAAACCAAGCGGGCGCTGTAGGTGGAACGGTTATGCTCAATCACTTCAACCGCCAAATTGCGGGCTTTTCTCAATGATTTTGCTCCACAAGCCTCTATAACCCTCCGTGCTTGTCTTACTTTTTGTCTGACTGGAGGCCCAGCATCATCTGCCGTTTGTTCGGTAAAACCACGTGGCTCACGCGGTCCACGGCTTCCCGTATCTGCGAGAGTTCCGTGGTGGTGTAAATGTCGTTCGTCGCGTCGTTCTTGTGGCCGATAATTTTCTTCCGCATCTCTTGGGTCACCCCGGCTTTGTGCATCTCGCTGTTGAAGGTTTTGCGCAGGCTGTGAAAGCTGAGGGTCGAGAGTTTTTGCTTTCCGCCGCTGCCCTCCGGTTCGCTGCTGATCCCCGCCCGACGCATCAGGCCGATAAACTGCCGGCTCAACCCGTTGCAGCCGCCGATCGGTATCTTCGCCAGCCCGGGGCAGATCGGGCCGACCGCATCGCCCGCGATGTCTATGAGGTGCTCGCGCAGGACCGGGTGCAGGGTCACGAGTTGCTCGCGGCCGGTCTTGTGCGGCCGATACCGGACCGTCCCGTTCACCAGGTCAATCATGCTCCAGTCGGTGGCGACCGCGTCGCCCAGCCGGGGGCCGAAGTAATAGCCGAACAGGGTCGCGGTTTCCCATTCGGAATTCTCCTCGGCCGCGCGCCGAATAATCATGCTGACCTGCTCGGGCGTGAAGATGCGCCGTTTGGTGTGCCGAACGTGTTTGGGCAGTTTGATCGCCAGCGTCGGATTGAAGTCCAGGAGGCGTTGCCGCTCGGCATCTTTGAAGATGCTGCGAATGGTGCTCAACTCTATCAGCACGGTGGCCGGCGCAATCTTCCGGGCCAGCAATCCATCGAGGTGGCCCTGGCAATCGGCCGGCGTGATGGCGGCGAGGGGCCCGTCCGCGCGGGCGGCCAGGAAATCCAGGAAGTGTTTTGCGGTGCGGCCGTACCGGGCGGATGTGCCTTCGGTGTTCAACAGGGTCTGGCTGGCCAGCCAGGTGGTGAAGAATTCGCGGACGGTGCGTTGGTCGCGATCTCCAAAGCGCCGGCGACGCATCCGGTCGCACTCTTTCAGGAACGCTTGCTCGCTCAAGCGCAGGTCGCGGAGCTGCGCGCCGAGGTCTTCGAGGTCTTGCGCGCGCAGGAGGGCTTTGGATTTCAGTTTTTCTTTCGTGGGCACGCGGCGCCACTTCCCGTTCTCGTCTTTGTAGATGGCCGTCCAGTACGGAGACTTCGGGTGTTTCCAGGCGGCGCTCACGGGGGAATTTACGATTTACGATTTACGAACCTCGGGCTTTATGTTTCTGCGCTCAATTTTTCTGCCGTTGTTTTGCTCACCGACGCAATGTGGAGGCCGGGGACGGTCACGCTTGACTCATCGTCAAAGAAGATCACCACGCGGGACCGTCGCGGGGTGATGTGGGCATGGTCGCGGCTGGCCACGAAGTATGCGTTCCCGCCGCTGGTGTAAATCACGAACGGCTCGAAGGGGTTCGCTTCGAGCATCTTTTCAATTTCCTCAATCATGTTTTCCTTTCATGGTTGCCGGGTCAATCGAGCCGCCCATCGCTGCATTTCACGGACTCCAGCTTGTAGCTTCCGTGCTTCCTCAAGGACCCGGCCTCGAACGCCCACGTTTCTCCAGGACCAAGACTCGCGATGTAATCCGCCGCGTCATCAACCTTGTTGTCGCTTTGGTCGTAGATGGAAAATCGGATGGTCAAATGTCTCAAGGTGCGCTTGGCGGCGTTGCTCTTGAGGATACCCGTGATGGTCATTCCGCCGAGTCGGTCGCGCTTCGAGTCGGTCGTTCCCACGAGAATCCAGTCATTTTCAACCCACGGATTCGGTCCGGCTAGCTCGCGATTCTTGGCGGCTTTGGTGGCGGCTATGGCGGCCGCAGCGTGGGCGCGCTGGGACTCACGCTCGGCCATGATCCGGGAGAACTTGCTGTTTCGCTCCGCCTGCTCGCGGGCCAGCGCGGCGGATTTCCGAGCCGCTTCGGCCGCGACCGCGGCGGCTTTTTCGGCGCGGGCCTTCAGGACCGGCCGCGCCCAAAGGACGGTACCCACGATGAGAATTGCTGCCACGCCGAGGCCGAGGCCGGCTAATGTGAGTTTGTCGTTTCGGGTCATTTGTTCCTTTCGTTCATTTCGGAGCGGGAATCGTTTACAGGTAACTGGACGGTTCCGCGTTTTTTCTTCACAGCTTCTTCCAAGTGTTCCAAGCCGATCCTCATCGCAATACGCATGACCGTGCTCTGGGCCTCGCCCATGCGCTCAGACATCGCGGCGATTCTTTCAAGGAGGGGTTCATCCAATTTCACCGGGATGGGCTTGGATTTATACTTCACGATGGGACTCTGCGCGGCGGTCAAAAAACAAGCAAGATTTATCTTGCAGAATGTATAGAGCTTCTATACCGTCTCCTCATGAGCAAGAAAAAGAACAAGGGCCGGGGGGCAACAATTCCGCTGATCATCCCTCCGGATATGCACGATCAAATCAAATCGCTGACAGACAAGAGCGGACTCAACCAGGCGGACATCATGCGCCTCTCCATCGAACGCGGGATAAAGACCGTTGAACGCATGTTCGACAAGATTGATCTCGAAGCCGCCTGAAACCGTTCCGCGCGGCTCGCGCGGCGTGGGGCTGGGAGACCATACAGGCTCCGCTCCTCACCTGCGCGGCCGTGCGGAAGATCGAAAAAAAGGCTGAAGGCTGAAGGCTGAAGGCTGAAAGAAGAAAGACCGTATGAATGAACGAATTGATGAAGTGTCAGGTGACGAGGAATTCAATCCTTCCAGCGTTTATTTCGCGGCGGCGATTGCAGCGGAGAACGCTCTGCCGGAGCAGTCGCGGGCGCTGATAAATAAGCGTGACGAGTTGCATCGCTTGTGGGGCAAGGCCGGATGGCCGGTGCCGGTGCCGCCCGATCTGCTCGCGGCGGGCCAGGCCGTGGAAGCTGACCCGCTCGCGAATTTCGCGATGGAGCTTCGCCGCCGGGGCAACGAAGCGTTCATCGCTGAAACTTCCACGCCGAAGGAAGCGGAGGTGGCCGCGTGAAGGCTACCCGGATCAAACTCCGGATCGTGCGGCAGCCGAAGTGGATTGGCGGGAGCGGACCGGACAACAAGTGGTACGCGCAGGAGACGGAGACAAAGGTGCGCGGGACTTCTTTGTCGGGCGCGGTCCACGCGGCGCGGAATTGCGCGCTAAAGTTTTTCTTCGGCGGGAACACGAAGGCTTTTACCAAGGGGCGGGACGCATGGCTGAAGCTGGAAAAATCCGGCGCGCATTACGTGGCGCGCTATCACCCCCCGAATCCGCAATCGGCAATTTGAAATATGAAACTCCTTTGCTACCCCTTCCCACCGCCGCCGGCGCCGCTGCCGACGTTCCATCCGCGCTGTCGCATTTTCTCGGTTGCGGAAATGCTCGGGCGGGTTGTCGCGCTCCGCGCCAACGGGGAAAGCGTTGCGGCCGACGAGGTCGTCATCGCGATTGAGAAACTGACGGGCGCAAAGCTTACGATGCGCGTGGTAGATTTGCGCGGAGGAGCAGCATGAATCCGCAATCGGCAATCGGCAATCCGCAATCCCCCAACCCCTGGCTGCAACCGGACGGCTCGGAACTGACGGACGCAGAGCAGCAATTGGTGGCGGTCAATTCGTCCGAGGATCCGGAGTGGCTGCAACGGGTCTTACGCTGGCCGCATACTCGGGTGCAGGCGCTGCTCCGGGCGGATAGCCGGCTGAAGAAATTGGCGCGGCTGAAAAAGCAGGCGGCCCCAGCCGCTTTTCCAAACGGCCGT
>JAQTMF010000183.1 GCA_028714515.1 Chthoniobacteraceae bacterium
GACATGGTTCCGCCGAGAGCCGATGTGCACGCCCGTGCGGCTGACCGATGCTCCCGGGGCGCTGGCGGAAATCGTGGCCCGCGCGGCGGCGGTTCCGCGTTGATCCGCTCCTATTTCCCCGCCCGGATCAGGGCTTCGTAATTTTGCCGGGCGGGACCGTTGCCGGGGTTGATCCGCAGGGCGGTTTCCATCTCCGCCTTGGCTTCGGCAAAACGGCCGAGGTTGGCAAGGGCGGCCCCAAGCGCGCCGTGGGAATCGGAATCATTGGGGGCGTCTTTGATCATGATGCGGTATTGCTCGGCGGCTTCCTCAAGCAGCCCCCTGGCCATGAGCGCTCCGGCCAGGTTGCGCCGCAATTCGATGACCTCGCCTTTGATCCGAACGGCTTCGCGGTATTGCGCGATGGCTGCGTCGTAGTTGTGGAAATAGTACCAGAGGACGAGGCCGAGGTTGTTGTGGACTTCGGGGTTCTCCGGCTTCAGTTCCACGGCGCGGGCGAAGTGGGGGGCGGCTTCCTTGAGCTTGCGCTGGCGGTAGAGATCCGCGCCCATGTGGTTGTGCGCCTGCCAGGAGGCTTCGTTCTTCTTGAGACAGGCGTCCCAGAGGGTGAATTCGCTTTGGTGCACGCCCGCCCGTTCCCAGGTGTAGGAGCCGAAGACGAAGACGAGGGCCACGGCGGAGGTGACGACGACGGGCCGCCACGCAGCGCTCGCTTTTTGGAAGAGGGTGGCGATGATCGCCCCCTCCAGCGCGACGATGGCGATGTCACTGAAGTATTGGAAGTGGTCCGCCTGCAGCGTCAGGCGCATGTACGACATCGTGAAGAAACCCAGCACGGGGAACAGATTCCCGACGAAGAAGGCGAAGACGAAAAACGGCGTGCGCGTGGCGATCGGGTTGCGGAGCGGGTAAAGCTCCTGGATGGCCAGCATCAGCAGGAGGGTCATCGGGACCAGCGCCCCGGCCAGGTACATCCACATCTGCGGCTCCGTAAGCGGCCACCAGAGCCACGCGGTGTTGGCGTAGATGGTGTTCAGGTTGATGGGCAGGATGGCCTTGGAGAGATACGACCACGTGACGACGCCCGCCCCGGCGATGCGCGAGGGCCAGTCGCCGATGGGGATTACCTCGCCGCCGATGGCGCGGTCGTTCTGGAACCAGATGGTGACCCCCGCCAGAGCGAAGGCGACGGCGAAGAAGGGGATGCTGCGCACCACGTCGCGCAAGGTCAGCCGCCCGTGTCTCCACCACGCCATCAGCAACAAAACGGCCGGGAAGACGACCACGTGGGTCTTGCACAAGAGCGACCCCACGAACAGCAACAGCGAGCCGATGTAGAAGCCGCGTTTGCCGGAGCCCTCAAACTTCAGCCAGGCGCTCGCGGAGAGCAGGCAGAAGAAAAGCGAGAGGGTGTTCTTGCGTTCGGCGATCCACGCCACCGACTCCGCATGCACCGGGTGCAGGGCAAAGAGAAGCGCCCCCAGCCACGCGCCCGGGACGCCCAACTGCCGCAGGAGCAGCCACAGCAGCACGCCGTCCAGCGCGTGGACGAGGATGTTCATCACGTGGAACGGGTGGGGGTTGGGAACCGGCATCCCGTTCGGGCCGAAGTCGTAGCCCCAGAGTTGGTATTCCACCCAGAGCATGGTGGTTTTGAGCGGGAAGTAATCGGCAAACTGGTTGCACCGGAAGGGATAGTGTTCTTTATCACTGCCGCCGAAAAGCTGGCGCTCCATGGCGCGCAGCGGAACCCGCAAGGTTTTCAGAAGCCAGGGGGCGGGGGATCTGCCAAGCTCGCGCCGCCCTTCGTCGCTGTCTTTATCGCTGGTGATGCCGCCGGTCCAGATCTCCCAAAGCCCCTTCCAGTTCGTTTGGAACCGCTCGCCCGCCGGCGCCGCCGGGTTGTATTGGTGCATGAGGGCGGAGTTGGCGGTGATTTCCTGGTCGTCGTCCCAGATGAATCCGGCGGACATGGCCGGGATGTAGACGAGCACGGGAACCCAGAAAAGCGCCAGCCCCAGCGCCACCCGGTTCGCCTTTTGCCAGTGGAACTCCGGGATCTCCAGAAACGCGAAATACCCGGCCGCCGCGCCCAAGGCAAACCCCGTGGCGAGCTTCCAGAACCAGAGGGTGCCGACAAACTCAAACCCCACCTGGCCGCGCAGGAACCAGGCCCATTTCACGGCTTCCTCTTCCGTGAGAAGGAAGCTGAAAATCGCGGCGACGAGAATGCCGCCAAAGCCAGCCAGGAAGAGCCTCGCCGGTTCGCACCATGCGGAGCGCTGCGGGGTGGCGACGGCGGCTTGGGAAGGGGGGATGTGGGTGGGACTCATGGAGTGGAAAAAGCCTGAATTTACCAGAGATTATGCGTTGCTAAAGGGAAATTCCTTTCTGGGCAACAGAACGATACGCCGCTTGATTCGGGCGCAAAAGCGTGTTCTTTCTCGTTGTATTTTAACCCAAGATTACCGAATCTTTTTACAATGAGAAGCATGACCGGGTACGGACGAGGCCAGAGCGGCACCAACGGCACCCAATTTAGCGTTGAACTTAACTCCGTAAACCGGAAACAAAGCGATGTGACCGTGACCCTCCCGCGCGAGCTTGCCGAACTGGAGCCGCGCGTGCGCGACCTGATCAACTCCGAGGTATCCCGCGGCCGGCTCAACGTCGTCGTGGCGTTCCACACCTGCGCCGCGAGCCAGAAGGTGGCCATCGACACCGAGCTGGCGCACACGTACTTCGCGGCGATGCGCGACCTCCAGGCGCAACTGGGCGCGGGGGGCGAGGTGAGCATCGACGCCGTGCTGCGCGCGCCCGGCGTGGTGCGGGTGCCCGAGGAGCCGGTCTCCGCCATCGAAGCCTGGCCGCACATCGAGGCGGCGCTCAAAGAGGCGCTGGTGAGCCTCGTCTCCATGCGCGAGCGCGAGGGCAAAAACCTGGCCAAAGATTTGATCCGGCGGTTGAAAATCGTCCGCGAGACCCTCCGCAAAATTCGCAGATTGCACCCGGCGGTGTTGAAGAAATTCCGCCAAGCCCTCAAAGAGCGGATCGAAAAAGTCGGGCTGGAACTCCCCATCGACGACGAGCGGATCGTCAAAGAAGTTATTTTCTTCGCCGATAAATCCGATATCACCGAGGAGCTGACCCGGCTCGACAGCCACTTCACCCAATTCGCCCACCACCTGCGCAAAGCCGAGCCGGTGGGGCGGACCCTGGAATTCATGACGCAGGAAATCAGCCGCGAACTCAACACCCTCGGCTCCAAGTCCAACGACGTGGAGATCTCCCAGTGCGTCGTCACGTGCAAGGACGAGATGGAAAAGATCCGCGAACAAATCCAGAACATCGAATGAGCACCTCCCATCCACGGCGCGGCATTTTGTTCCTCCTCTCCGCCCCGTCCGGCGCGGGCAAATCCACGCTGCGCACCGGGCTCCAGCGCAACCAGGATTTTTCCTACTCCGTCTCCTGCACCACGCGCGCGCCCCGTCCCGGCGAACGCGACGGCGAGGATTACCACTTCCTCACGCGCGAAGCCTTCGAAGAGCAGATCGCCGCGGGCGCGTTCCTCGAACACGCGCAAGTGCACGGCAACTACTACGGCACACTCAAGAGCGCCGTGCTCGGCGTCCTGCGCGCGGGCGGCGACGTGCTCCTCGACATCGACACGCAGGGCGCGGCGCGCATCCGCGCCAATGCCGGCCCGGAGATCCAGGCCGCGCTCGTGGACATCTTCCTCATGCCCGAAAGCCTCGACGTCTTGCGCCGCCGCCTGGCCAAGCGCGGCACGGAGACGCCCGAGCAGATCGCCCTGCGCCTGCGCAACGCGGAGACGGAGCTGCGCGAATGGCGCGCCTACCGCTACGCGCTCGTCACCTCCACGCCGGAGGAAGATCTTGCCGGGTTCCGCGCCATCATGCAGGCGGAGCGGAGCCGCAGCGAGCGGTTGCTTTTCGATCCCATCCTCTCATGAAAACCATCGTCGTCGGCGTCACCGGTTCCATCGCGGCCTACAAAGCGGCCGACCTCGTCAGCCAGCTCGTCAAGCGCGGCTATGACGTCCACGTCACGATGACCCCCGCCGCGCGCGAGTTCATCACGCCGCTCACCTTGCAGACCCTCTCGCGCCACAACGTCGTCACCGATCCCTTCGCCGTTACCGGCCAGTGGGAGCCGGGCCACATCGCGCTGGCGGACAAAGCCGATCTCCTCCTCGTCGCCCCCGCGAGCGCCAACACCCTCGCCGCGCTCGCCCACGGCTTCGCCAACAACTACCTCACCGAAATCGCGCTCGCCACCCGCGCCCCCATCCTCGCCGCTCCCGCCATGAACGGCAAAATGTGGGAGCACCCCGCCACGCGCGAGAACGTGGAAAAACTGCGCGCGCGCGGCGTCCACTTCATCGGGCCGGAAGAAGGGCTGCTCGCTTGCGGCTACGAGGGAATCGGCCGGCTCTGGCCCGTGGACGGCATCGTGGCGCGCGTGCAGGAACTGCTCGCATGAAATTCCTCATCACCGCCGGGCCGACGCGCGAACCGATTGATCCGGTGCGCTACATCAGCAACCGCTCGTCGGGCAAAATGGGCTACGCCATCGCCCAAGCCGCGCTGGAAGCCGGCCACGAAGTCGTGCTCGTCAGCGGCCCCGTCGCGCTCAACGCCCCGGCCGGAGCGCAGCTCGTGCGCGTGACCACGGCCGACGAAATGTACGACGCCGTGCACGCCCACCTCGCGGGCGTCGATATCGCGGTGCTTTGCGCGGCCGTCGCCGATTTCAAACCCGCGTCGTGCGCGCCGCGCAAAATCAAAAAACGCGACGGCGTGCCTACGATCAAACTCGTGCCCACGCGCGATATTCTTGCTTCGCTCGGCGCCTTGCGTCCGAAAAAATTTTTGCTCGCGGGATTTGCGGCGGAAACCGGCGATCTGGAAAAAAACGCGCGCGAAAAACTCGAAAAGAAACAATGCGACGCAGTGATCGCGAACGACGTTTTGGCCCCCGGCCTTGGATTTGAAAGCGACGAGAACGCGCTCACGATTTTCCTACCCGACCAATCCAGTAGGGTATTACCCCGCGCAAGCAAACACGACCTTGCAAACGCCCTGGTGAAAATACTTTGCGGGATGCAACAAAAAAGTTGACTTGTGCTCCTTGTTTCAGCTAGGCAAGGCACAGCTCGTGATGATCATCTCAAGATCGACGCAAGTTAATTTAGTTCCAACCGCTGCTGCGGTATGAAAGGGGGGAATCTCAAAATGGCGACAAAAGCACCCGTAAAGAAAGCTGCTGCGAAAAAAGCTCCTGCGAAAAAGGCAGTAGCAAAGAAAGCAGTTGCGAAGAAGGCTCCTGCTAAGAAAGCAGCCGTGAAGAAAGTGGTGGCAAAGAAAGCTCCCGCTAAGAAAGCCGCTGCCAAGAAAGTAGTGGCAAAGAAAGCTCCTGCTAAGAAAGCGGCGAAGAAATAATTCTTTCGCAAAGCGATTATTGAAAATGGGAGGAAGGCATTTTGTCTTCCTCCCATTTTTATTTTGCAAACATCGGTTCTTGCATAACAAAACGCGCCCCCGCTAAAACGCCGCTCTCGTTCCCAATCTCCAGATTGGTAACGTCCGCTGTCATCGAGGCTCCAGCCTCGGAACGGCGCAATCAAAACGGCGCGCCAGCCCGCGGCCGCGCTTGCGCTTACGACATTGTGAACGACCGCCGCATCGCTTCGCGCCAAACAAAAAACGCCCGCGCATTTTCGGCGCGGGCGTTTCTTACGAACCGGCTAAGGGGGATCTCCTACGCTCCGGGCTGGAGCACGTAGGTCCACTGGTATCGGCTGCCAGGCTTGATCTGGTAAGGCTCGAGCACGCCCGGGCCGCAACTGTTGGTGCCGAGGCCGGATTGGCGGTAGTCGAGGTTCAAGATCACCTCGGGCCGCGCGTGGAGGTCGTAGGTGTGCTTGCCCGCGAAGAGATCGGCGGCCGTGTAGTGGCTGGCGGAGAACTCCAGCGGCCCTTGCGCTTCCACCCGCAGCCCGGCGTTCGCGCCTTGCAGCGCGAGCCAGCGGACATCGGTGTGGTTGCCGTGTTCCTGCGGCAGAATATAGGGAACATATTGCCCAGTCACCGTGCTTTCATACCGGTCCACCATCGCCGCGCGTTTGCGGTCGGCATAGTTTTCAAACGGGCCGCGTCCGAACAGATCGG
>JAQTMF010000184.1 GCA_028714515.1 Chthoniobacteraceae bacterium
AGAGCTGGGCGTCTCCCTGTTCAAACGCACCCGCCGCCGCGTGGACCTGACCCCGCACGGGCACTTGTTCCTGAAGGAAGCCCAGGCGCTCTTGGACCAGGCCCAAAAGGCGGTGGAGGTCATGAAGGCGTCATTGCGCGGCGAACACGGCTCCATCGTCCTGGGGTTTGTGACTTCGGCCTGCTACTCGGCGCTGATCCCCACGCTGCGGGAGTTCCATTTGCAGTATCCCAAAGTGGACATCCGGTGCCGGGAAATGCCGACGACGCTGCAGATCAAGTCGCTCCACCGGGGGAGCATCGACGTCGGCTTCCTGCGCACGCCGATCTGCGACCATACCGTGCAGCTTCACCGGCTGTTGCGCGAACGGCTGGCGCTGGCGCTGCCCGCCGATCATCCCGCCGCGGCGGAGAGGGAAGTGCACTTGAAGGACTTCCTCGACGAGCCCCTGGTCCTCTTCCCGAGGGCGCAGGGACCGGCGCTGTACGACCAGATCATCGCGGCCTGCCGCCAGGCGGGGTTCACGCCGCGCGTCACGCAAATCGCCAACGAGATGCAAAGCATTCTGGGGCTCGTCGCCGCCGGGATGGGCGTCTCGCTGGTGCCCTCGTCGCTGCAAAAGCTCCAGCGCCCCGGGGTCGTCTACAAAACCCTGGCGGGCGAGACGGTGGAGATCGAACTCTCCCTGGCGCTGCGCGAAGGCGATTTGACGCCGGTCCAGAAAGCCTTCGTCACCGTGGCGCTCGATGTCACCGCCCCGCAGCGGTAAGCGATTCCGGGAATTCAAGGAGAATGCGGCTATGGAAGCAATCGAAGTCGCGCCGAACCGGCTCACGGCGCTCCCGCATCACGGTAAACACTTCAATCAAAAACGCGCTATTGGGGCCGGCATGGATGCCCTCATGCAATCCCCTTCCACCCGCCGATCCACCCCGAGCCATTGCGCGATCATTGTTTGGATTTGCCATAAAAAAAGGCCGCCCGGATTTCTCCGGACGGCCTCTTGAATGTTGCCTTGCGGCGTGAACGCTGGCTTACGCGAGCGCGGCCTGCGCGGCGGCCAAACGGGCCACCGGCACGCGGAACGGCGAGCAGCTGACGTAGGTGAGGCCCAGCTTGTGGCAGAACTTCACGCTCTCGGGATCGCCGCCGTGTTCACCGCAGATGCCCAGTTTGATGTCGGGACGGGTCTTGCGGCCTTTCTCGGCGGCAAGCGCCATGAGCTGGCCGACGCCACCTTGGTCGATCGTGGCAAACGGGTTCTTCTTGATGATTTCGGCGTTGATGTAGTCGCCAAGGAAGGACCCGGAGTCGTCGCGGCTCATGCCGAGGGTCGTCTGGGTCAGGTCGTTGGTGCCGAAGCTGAAGAATTGCGCGGTCTGCGCGATTTCGTCAGCGGTGACGGCGCCACGGGGCACTTCGATCATCGTGCCGACCATGTACGGGATCTTCACCTTGAATTCCTTCATGACCTCGGCGGCCACGCGGTGGATGATCTCGACCTGGATGTCGAGTTCCTTCTTGAAGCCGACGAGCGGGACCATGACTTCGGGCTTGACCTTGACGCCCTTCTTCTGGACCTCGGCGGCCGCTTCGAAGATGGCGCGCGCCTGCATTTCGGTGATCTCCGGGAAGGAGATGCCGAGACGGCAGCCGCGGTGGCCGAGCATCGGGTTCTGCTCGTGCAGTTCGTGCACGCGCTTGGAGATGGTGTCCACGCTCACGCCCAGTTTCTCGGCCAGCGCGTTTTGCGAGGCGCTGTCGTTGGGCAGGAATTCGTGAAGGGGCGGGTCGAGCAGGCGGATGGTGGCCGGGAGGCCTTTGAGCGCCTTGAAGATGCCGACGAAGTCACCCTTCTGGAAGGGCAGCAACTTGTTCACGGCGGCCTTCCGGTCGTCGATCTTGTCGGCGAGGATCATCTGGCGCACCACGTCGATGCGGTCGCCCTCGAAGAACATGTGCTCGGTGCGGGTCAGGCCGACGCCGCTGGCTCCGAAGGAGACGGCATTGGCAACCTGCGCGGGCGTGTCGGCATTCGTGCGAACCTGGAGCTTGGTGGCTTTGGCGCACCAGTCCATGAGTTTGACGAAGTTCTTGTAGGTCGCGCCTTTCTTGGCGGTGGCGTCGTTGTGCAGGAGGCCTTGGATGACCTCGGACGGGGCGGTCTTGACTTCGCCCGCGTAGATGATGCCGCTCGTTCCGTCGATGGAGAGGTAATCAACGCCTTCGGTGAAGGTCTTGCCGCCAGCGGTCAGGGTCTTGGCGGTGTAGTCGATTTCCAGCGCGGCGGCGCCGCAGACGCAGACTTTGCCCATCTGGCGGGCAACGAGAGCGGCGTGGGAGGAAACACCACCGCGCGCGGTGATGATGCCTTCGGCGGCGATCATGCCGCGCAGATCTTCGGGCGACGTTTCGATACGGGCGAGGAGGACTTTCTCTCCCTTCGCGGCGGCCGCGACGGCGCGGTCGGCGTTGAAGTAGATGATGCCCGATGCCGCGCCGGGGCCGGCGGGAAGGCCGGTGGCGATGACGGTCGCGCTCTTGAGGGCGCTGCGGTCAAAGATCGGGGCGAGCACCTGGTCGAGCTGGTCGGCCGGGACGCGGTTGACGGCGGTCTTCCAGTCGATCAGTTTTTCTTTCTCCATCTCCACGGCGAAGCGGACGGCGGCGACGCCGGTGCGTTTGCCGTTGCGGGTCTGGAGCATGAAGACGGTGCCTTCCTGGATGGTGAACTCGAAGTCCTGCACATCCTTGAAGTGGTTTTCGAGGACCTTGCGGATGCGCTCCAGTTCGGCGTGAGCCTTGGGCATCTGCTTCTTGAGTTCCTTGACGGGTTCGGGGGTGCGAACGCCCGCCACCACGTCTTCGCCCTGGGCGTTGATGAGGAATTCTCCGTAGAACACTTTTTCGCCGGTGGCCGGGTCGCGGGTGAAGGCGACGCCGGAGCCGGATTCGTCTCCGGTGTTACCGAAGACCATGGCCTGGACGTTGACGGCGGTGCCCCATTCGCTGGGGATGCCGTATTTGCGGCGGTAGACGATGGCGCGGTCGTTGTTCCAGGAACCGAAGACGGCTCCGATGGCGCCCTGGAGCTGAGTCCAAGGATCGGCCGGGAAGTCTTTGCCGGTGCGCTCCTTAACGAGCTTCTTGAAGCGGGCGACGAGTTCCTTTTGGTCGTCGGCGTTGAGGAGGGAGTCGGCGATCTCGGCGTTGTTGTAACGCTCGGTCTTGACGTCGCCGATGATGGTTTCGAAGGGCTCGTGGTCTTCACCGGGGAGCTTCTGGACGCCGAGAACGACGTCGCCATACATCTGGACGAAGCGGCGGTAGCAGTCCCACGCGAAGCGCTCGTTGTTGGTGACCTTGGCGACGGCGAGAACGGTTTCGTCGTTGAGGCCGAGGTTCAAAATCGTGTCCATCATGCCGGGCATGGAATCGCGAGCGCCCGAACGGACGGCGACCAGCAGCGGGAATTTGGACGTATCGCCAAACTTCCGGCCCATGATCTTTTCCATGTTGCGGATGCCGGCCTCGATCTGGCCCTGGAGTTCCGCGGGATAGGTGAGCTTGTTGGCGTTGAAGTAGGTGCAGACTTCCGTGGTGATCGTGAAGCCGGCGGGCACGGGCAGGCCGATGCGGGTCATTTCCGCGAGGTTCGCGCCTTTGCCGCCCAGGAGGGGCTTCATGGAGCCGTTGCCGTCGGCTTTGCCGGCTCCCCAGGTGTAGACGAGTTTTTGTTTCTTGCCAGCGGCCTTCTTGGCGGGCGCCTTTTTAGCGGGCGCTTTCTTGGCGATGGCTTTGACCGGCGCTTTCCGGGCGAGAGCTTTGGAGGGGGATTTTTTGGCGGGCGCTTTTTTGGAAGCGGCCTTGCCGGATGACTTCAGTTTTTTGGGCATAATGATTTTGAGTTGGTTGGAAGTCCCGGTTTCTCGGGCCGGAACAGAAAAAACAGCGCGCTGTTTTTGCCGGGGCTTCTCCAATCCCTGCCCGTCGCGCATTTCATGCCACGCCAGGAATAAGAAACACCGGAAAGCCGCGAAGGTTCTCATAGTTCGGCGGTTGCGTAAATAGGAATTTAAAGTTTTGCTAATAGCTGCAGGAGCGAAAGGATGGCCCCACGCCGGTTGACGGGTTGTGATTTTGCCGAAGATGAAGGATCCGCCGGTTCCCGCGCCGTTTTTGGATTTGCTTGGACCAAGGGCGTTGACTCTTCCTCTTTCATGCCATTATATGTTTTACTTCCGCCATAATCCTGTCTGATGTAATGCATCCCATCCTATGAATTTCTCTGAGCTCCGGTTTTGGGAACTCTTGGCGGGGGGGGATGATGGTGATCTTTGGCCTGCGCGCTTTTTTCCGGAATCCGCCGGAATGGTTTGATAAAACCGCGCTGCTCGCGCTTGGCTTGTTTCTTCTCCTGTGCATTAGCGAGGTAACCTTTGTCATCTTTCTGGCTGTTGCCGTGTCCAGCTACTTTGGGCTCAAGTGGATCTTGCGGTTTCACGGGCGTGCACCCCGGCGCTACCTCTTCCTTCTCATCCCGCTCCAACTCCTTCCGCTGCTTTTCTACAAGTACGGGGACTTCTTTCTCCACAACGTTCTGCATCTCAATTTCTCCTCTCTGCGGCTGTGGCTTTTTCACGTGGAGGGCTACAATATTCCCGCCTTGCATGACCTCGTCATCCCGGTTGGCATCTCCTTCTACACATTCCAGAAGGTCGCTTTTGTCGTTGATACCATCAGCTTCAAACAGCCGTTTTCCAGGTTTTTGGATTACATGAACTTCGCGGGGTTTTTCCCACAGATTGTCGCCGGCCCCATTGAGCGCCGTCGGGACTTGCTGCCGCAGATGCAATGCTTCCGGTTTTCCTTCACAAAGGAAGCCGTCGATGAAGGAACAAGATGGATGGTGCTGGGACTCTTTTTTAAATGTGTCTTGGCTAACAATCTCGCCGCGCAACTCAATGAGGCATCCGCTTCCAACGCCTACCAAATCTGGATCAGCAACCTCTTTTTTGGGCTGCGCATCTATTATGATTTTGCGGGCTACAGCTTCATCGCGCTGGGGTTGGCCCGCTGGCTTGGAATTCGCCTGACGCCCAATTTCGCCAGTCCCTACCTCTCCACCAGCGCCACGGAATTTTGGCGGCGCTGGCACATCACGCTCAGTCAATGGTTTCGAGACTACCTCTACATTCCGCTCGGCGGCGGCCGCGTCGGATGGTGGGCGTTTAACATCGCCTTGGTTTTCGCCGTCTCCGGGCTGTGGCACGGAGCCGGATGGGGCTTCGTCCTCTGGGGAACCATGCACGGCGTGTTTTTGATTATCAACCGGCTCTCACACAAACGCATTGCGGTTCCCTCATTCGTGGGCTGGCTTTTCACGAACGCCGCGGCCTTCCTCGCCTGGCTTTGTTTTTACGAAACCCGCCCCGGCGTTCTTCTGGCCAAGCTCCATGCCTTGATCACTCCTTCCGCCTACAAATGGGAACTGGCGCACCATGTTTTTGACGGTTGTAAAAACAAACCGGTCTACTGCCTGCTTCTCTGCGGCTTGGTGCTCATTGCGGAATGGTTTTCGCTCTTTCGCAAAGGGGAAGCCTATTACTACCTGCGCCGTCCAGCCCTTCTTTTTGTTTTGGTTGTCCTGATTGTCATCCTCGCGCCTGAAAGCAACAACGGGTTCATTTACTTTGCGTTCTAAACTTCGCCTTTTTGGCCTTCCTCTCAAACTCCTGGCATTAGCCGTGGTGGCCCTGGTGTGCCGCAGCCTGTTTTGCACGTATATCGATCCGGAGATCGTATTTTATACGCAATTCAGCAAAAACAAACAGGCTTGGAGCGAGAAAATGAGCCGTGATTACGGAAAGAAAGTCGTCGTTTGCGGCGGATCGACTTGTGCCTATTCGGTCATGGGTCATCAATTCTGCCCTTGCTGAACTGCACCCCGGTGACACGCTAATCCTTTCCGTTGAACCGACACTGCTATCGGACCCCTATGATATGCAGTCGTCCGCATGCAAACTGGGATGTGCGCTCGGGCATCCCGAGTGGGCTTGCCAACCGTGGGAAACTCCGTTCGCTCCCTATCTCAGTACGGCATTGAGATGTCAAACCGGCTGGAGATGGCTGCTTTTGATCCCC
>JAQTMF010000185.1 GCA_028714515.1 Chthoniobacteraceae bacterium
CGAAGCCCTCGCCGAAGCGGGCGGACGATAAAGACCAAGTCCGCCCCTTGACATGCCGGGGAATTGGGCGACCGATTCTCCGCCCCCCCGCCTCGTCTCTCCATTATCCTTTTTTTAGCCATGCGTTTTGCACCAGGACAGCGTTGGATCAGTGAACCGGAACCGGAACTCGGCTTGGGCATCGTGCTCGGCGTGGAACCCGGCCGGGTGAACCTTTTTTTCCCGGCGAGCAACGCCATGCGCCTTTACGCCGAAGCCGCCGCGCCGCTGCGCCGCATCCGGTTCAAGGTCGGCGACACCGTCCACGCCCATGACGGCGACACCTTCGTCGTCACCGTCGTCAACGAGCGCTCCGACGGCGTCGTCACCTACGGCAGCCCCACGGGGGAACGCCTCGTGGAAACGCAGTTGAGCGACATCCTCACCTGGGACAAGCCCGGCGACCGCATCGCGGGGGCCCAAGTGGACGACAACGCCGCCTTCAACCTCCGCCTGGAAGCGCTGCAATACCAGCACCGCATCCTGCAATCGCCCGCCTACGGCTTCACCGGCGCGCGCATCGACCTGATCCCCCACCAGCTCGCCATCGCCCGCGACGTGGCCGCCCGGCCGCACCCGCGCGTCCTGCTGGCCGACGAAGTGGGGCTCGGCAAGACCATCGAGGCGTGCCTCATCCTGCACCGGCTCCACCTCACCGGGAAAGCCGCGCGCATCCTGATCCTCGTTCCCGAGGCGCTGGTGCACCAATGGTTCGTCGAGCTTTTCCGCCGCTTCAACCTCCGCTTTGCCCTCTTTGACGAAGCCCGCTGCGCCGCCATCGAGGAGAACAACCCGGGGACGAACCCGTTCCTGGACGACCAGCTCATCCTCGCCCCCATCGGCTGGCTTGCAAACAACGAAGCCCGCGGCAAACAGGCCGTGGAAGCGGGCTGGAACCTGCTCGTCGTGGACGAGGCCCACCACCTCGCCTGGCATCCCGACGCCGCCAGCCCCGAATACACGCTGGTGGAAGCGCTGGGCAACGCCACGCCCGGCCTCCTGCCCCTCACCGCCACGCCGCAGCAACTTGGGCCCGAAGGGCACTTTGCCCGGCTGCGCCTGCTGGACCCGGACCGCTATTCCAGCCTGGAAGCCTTCCAGGCCGAGGCCAAGGAATACGCGCCCATCGCCAAGCTCGCCGGGAAACTCGCCGACGAGAAGAAACTGACCGCCCGCGATCTGGCGAAGCTGACCGCCATGCCGGGCCGCATCGGCCAGCACGCGCAGGCCCTCGCCGCCGGCGACGACAACGCCCGCGCCTGCCTCCTCGAAGAACTCGTGAACCAGCACGGCACCGGCCGCGTTCTCTTCCGCAACACGCGGGCCGCCCTCTCCGGGTTCCCGAAGCGGACCGCGAAATTGATCCCGCTGGAGGGCGATGCCGAAGCCGCCCGCGCCGAGTTCCAGGGCGAGGACGTCCCCCTCGCGCAAGACCCGCGCATCGCCTGGCTCACCGCTTTCCTCAAGAAGCAGAAGCAGGCCAAGACGCTCCTCATCTGCCGCACCCGGGAGAAAGCCGAGGCCGTGGAGGCCGCTCTGCGCGAGCAAACGAACCTCCCCGCCGCCGTTTTCCACGAAGGGCTGACCCTTCTCCAGCGCGACCGCAACGCCGCCTCCTTCGCCGACGAAGAGGGCGTGCGCTGCCTGATCTGCTCCGAAATCGGCAGCGAGGGGCGCAACTTCCAGTTCGCCCACCACCTCGTCCTATTCGACCTGCCGGAAAACCCGGAACTGCTCGAACAGCGCATCGGGCGGCTGGACCGGATCGGTCAAAGCGCCGCCATCCACATCCACGTCCCCTACATTGAGGGGAGCCCCTACGCGGTGCTCGCCCGCTGGTTCCACGAAGGCCTGAACGCCTTTGAGGAAAACCTCCACGGCGGCGCGGAACTCTACGAACGCTTCCGCGAGCCCGTGCTGGCCCTCGCCCTGGGCTGCGGCGCGGAACCCGCCCCCAAAAAGCGGGCCTCGAAAACCGCCAAGACCACAAAGAAGGCCGCCAAAGCCGCGAAGCCGGACGCCGCCGTTTCCGCCGAAGCGCTCGACGCCCTCATCGCCGAAACCCAGGCCGTCCACACGGAAATCCGCAAGCGGCTCGCCGCCGGGGAAGACCGGCTCCTGGAGCTTCAAAACCGCCGCGCCGCCGGGGCCGCCCCGCTGGCCGACGCCATCCGGGCCGCCGACGCCGATACGACGCTGGATGATTTTCTGCTCATGGCCCTCGACCACTTCGGCGCGAACGTCGAAGACATCGCCCCGCGCACCTGGATCGTCACGCCCGGCCCCGAGCTGGGCGACGGCCTGCCCGGCATCCCGAAGGAGGGCATCACGCTCACCGCCGACCGCCAGCGCGCGCTCGGCCGCGAAGACGTGGCCTTCCTGACATGGGATCACCCGGTCGTGCGCGGCCTGTTCGAGATGTTCCTGGGGACCATCAAAGGCAACGCCGCCGTCGCGCAAACCGAAGGGCGCGACGCCGTTCTCGTGGAAGCCATCCACGTCCTGGAAGTCGTCGCCCCCGCCGAACTGCACGTGGACAGGTTCCTCTCCGCCACGCCCATCCGCGTGGTGGTGGACAATCACCTCACCGAAGAGGCCGCCCCGCTGGGGCAACTGGCCGAAGCGCCGCTGAGCAAAATCCTCGGCAAAACCGAGCTTTGCTACAAACTCCTGCCCAAAATGCTCGACTACGCCGCCTCCCTGGCGGAGCAGCGGGCCATGCAGGTGGTGGCGTCCAGCCTGGCCGCGATGGAAGGCGCCGTCGGCGGGGAAGTCGAGCGCATGCGCGATCTCGCGGCCGTCAACCCGGCCGTGACCGAAAAGGAGATCGAAGCCGCGCAGAACCGTCTCTACGACCTGCGCGACCACCTCGCGGATGCCCGGCTGCGGCTCGATTCCGTGCGCCTCATCTTCCGGTCGTAAGAAAAGACGCGGAGAACGCAAGCCGCCGCTATCGCGCGGCGGCGCGAGCCGGGTCCAGCGGCACGCTGGCCCAGCGGAGCTTGGCGGGAGCGGCCCGCGTGTTGCGGCGGCATTCCTCCGCGCCGGGCCGGATGACCTCGCGCGCGATCTCCGCGTAAACGCCGTCGCGCAGCCCCGCCTGGAACGCTTTCTTTACACGCCGGTCCTCGCCGGAATGGAAAGTCAGCACCGCCACCCGCCCGCCGGGCGCGAGGCAAAATGGCAGGTTGCGCAGCCACGTGTCGAGCGCCGTGAATTCCTCGTTCACGGCGATCCGCAGCGCCTGGAAGACCCGCCGGACGCTTAACGCGGCCTCTTCTTCCGGCCGCCGGGCCAGCGCCGCGCGGACGGCGTCGCCCAGCGCCCGCGTGGTGGCAAAGGGTTGCCCCGCCAGCAGCGGCGCGAGCAGCGCGGCGTGCGGCTCGTCGGCGTTCTGCTCCAACAGCGCGGCGAGTTCCTCCGGGCTCGTCTTTTCCAACCACGCCGAGGCGGGCTGGCCGCGCCCGGGGTTCATCCGCATGTCCAGCGGCCCGTCGGCTTTCACCGAAAACCCGCGCGCCGGGTCGTCAATCTGCATGGACGAAACCCCGAGATCGGCAAGAATCAGATCGACCCCGCCGGGCAATCCCTCGGCGGCGAGCACCCGGGGCAGCCCGGCGAAGTTGCTGCGATGGGCCGTGAACGTCTCCGGGCCGAAGCCGAGGGCGCGCAGGCGGGCTTCCGTGCGGGGGAGTTCCACGGGGTCGGCATCGAGCCCGATGAGCCGCCCGCCCGGCTGGAGCCGCGCCAGAATTTCCCGGGCGTGGCCGCCATAGCCGAGCGTGCAATCGGCGGCCGTCTGCCCCGGCTGCGGGTTCAGGAAAGCGAGGATCTCCTCCACCAGGATGGGCCGGTGCGTCCCGGCGGGCGTCTTGCCGGAGGCAAGCACTTTGGCCACCGTCTCCGGGTAACTCTCCGGGGCGCGCTCCTTGTATTTCTCCTCAAACCGGCGCGGGTTTTTGCCGGAATAACGCGGCCGGCGGCGATGCACGGGCTCCGGCGCGGGTGCCGGGGAGGAGGGAAAAGGCGAGGATTCGGGAGACATGATTCTGGAATTAGAAACCGCGATAGAAGAAGGCCAATTTAAAAAACCGCTGGGCTATCTCTCTGAAAAGGAGGATAATGAACTTATGAGCGATTCTCAACTCGATCCTTTGGCGGGATGCCGGGCGTACCTCGAAGCTCACCGCCTTCAGACCACTCTTCCCGACCGCCCGAACCTCCCCCTCATCACCATTTCCCGCGAAGCCGGGGCCGGAGCCGTCACCGTCGGCGGGCTGGCCGCGGAACTCCTCAACGCAAAACGCGGCCCGGAGATGCCGCCGTGGACGGTATTCGACAAGAACCTGCTGGGGCGCGTCCTGGAAGACCACCAACTGCCCGAAACCTTGAAGCGTTTCCTTCCCGAAGACGCTCGGCCCGGCGTGACGGGCGCGGTGGAAGAGATCCTGGGCCTGCACCCCTCCGCGTGGCGGCTGGCCGAACACACGACCGACACCATCCTGCGGCTGGCGAACCTCGGCAACGTCATCCTCGTCGGGCGCGGCGCGAATTTCATCACCGCCAAGCTCCGCCCCGTGGTGCATGTCCGGCTGGTGGCTCCCTTGGAGAACCGGATCGCCCATCTGGCCGAGTATCACCACCTCACCCAACACGAAGCGGCCGCCTACGCGAAAAAGGCCGACCAGGGCCGCCGCCGCTACGTGAAGCGGTATTTTGCCGGGATCATCGAAGACCCGCTCAACTACACGCTTTTGCTCAACGTGGGCCGCATGGACTACCAGGCCGCCGCCCGCGTGATCGTGGAGGCGTTGCACACCAGCGTGGAGCGTTTCGCCAACAAATAAGGCGCAAGGCGGGCGGTAGGGATGGCACTCCGTGCCGACCGCACGCGTGCCATTTTTGTGTGGGCCCGAGTGGAAATCACGCCCTGGCCCGGACGGCACGGAGTGCCATCCCTACCGCCCCTCGCCCCCGGTATTACCGCGCGGCCAGGCGTTCGCGCACGGATTGCACCTTCGCGGCCGGGGTGCGGAAGAGCAGCGCGACGGCTCCCGTCACGAGCGTCCCGGCGGTGATCCGCCACGGGAACTCGATGGTGGGCATCCAGGCGATGCGCCAGTGCTGGAAGCTGGGCCCTTTCGGATACCACTCCTTCCATTGCAGGAAAGTGGGGTCGCCGGGATGCAGCAGGTTCCAGAGATCGTTGTGCAGCCCGCTCAGGAAGGCCACGGCGGCGAATCCGCAGAACATGGCGATCAGGTTGCCCCACTCGCTGCCGCGCGTTTTGGTGAGCATCCCGACCAGGAACACCCCCAGCAGGGAGCCGTAGGTGTAGCCGAAGATCCCGAGCACAATCGGGATGATCCCCGACTTCAGCACGATGGCCGCATAGGCCGTCACGGAGCCGATCACGACCAGCGCGGCGGAGAATACAACCGTGCTCTTGCGGGCGGCGGTGACGACCTGCCGGGGCGTCGCGCCGGGCCGGATGTAGGGCATATACCAGTCTTCGGTGAAGCTCGTGGCCAGCGCGTTCAAGGCCGTGGATAGCGAGCCCATCGCCGTGGCGAAGACGCCCGCGATCATTAGCCCGCGCATCCCGCTGGGCATCTCGTGCAGGATGTAGTAGGCGAACGGATGCGCCTTTTCCGTGTCGCCGTAATGCGCCCAAAGCAGCACGCCGATGGTCAAAAAGCAGAAGACGAGCGGCAGATCGGCGAGCCCCGAGAGGATCAGCGCGAGCCGGCTCTTCATGTGGTCCTTGGCCGTGAGCATCCGCTGCACCATGTCCTGGTCGGTGCCGTGGGTGGCCATCGTCAGGAACGTGGAGCCCAGCAGCGCCGCCCAGATCGTGTATTCGCTCTCCAGCACGCCCCGGACGTTGCCGAGGAAGGAGACGCCCGGCTGCGTGCCGGTGTCCAGGAAAACCAGGTCCTTCGGCCCTTGCAGATGCGCCACCGCGCCGCTCCAGCCGCCGGGAATCACGTGCAAGAGCGACCAGAGGGCGAACCCGAGCGAGCCGAACATCACGCAGGCCTGGATCACATCCGTCCAGACCACCGCCTTGATGCCGCCCAGGGCCGTGTAGACCGCCGTGG
>JAQTMF010000186.1 GCA_028714515.1 Chthoniobacteraceae bacterium
TGGCGAAACGACGGTTTCGTCCTCGGCTTGTGAGGCAGGTATGCCGATGCAGAATAAACAACCTGTTATTGGCAGCCACGCCCCGCCCTTTTTAACACGAAGGCACGAAGGCACGAAGGCACGAAGGGAAGACAGGAGAGGAGGGTGGCTGGAAGAGAACTCTTTGGACGAGGTGTGCTCGCGGGCCTGGAATAAGGAAGAAGCGTTCGATGGGTTCCTCCTAAAATCTTCGTGCCTTCGTGCCTTCGTGCCTTTGTGTGAAAAGCCGGAAACGAACCAAGGCAAACCGGCGTGGAGCTTCCCGGAAAGGGGGATTCCTTCGTGCGTAAAAGAGACAAAGGGAGGCTTCATCCCGTTCGTCCTGTCTGCAACAACGCTAGGGAATGCATTCTTTCCCCTGCTGTCTACTTCCGCTTTTTTGTTCTCACACGAAGGCACGAAGGCACGAAGGCACGAAGCTTGCCCGAGGAGCCCGCCACCGGTCCAGGCTTGAGGGGCGGACAAAGGCTTCATGCTGTGCCGTATCTTCATTTTCCCCGCACTTCTTTGCAAAACTCCGCCATCCGTTTCATGGCGATTTTGATTTCGCGCAGGCTGGTGGCGTAGCTGCACCGGACGAATCCCTCGCCGCTGGGGCCGAAGGCGGAACCGGGGACGACGGCGACTTTCTTTTCTTTCAACAGCCGCAGCGAAAACTCCTGGCTGCTCAGGCCGGTGCTTGTGATGCTGGGGAAGGCGTAGAACGCGCCCAGCGGGTTGATGCAGTCCAGGCCCATGCCGTTGAGCGAGTCGACGATGTAGTTGCGGCGGGCTTCGTATTTCGCCCGCATCCCGGCAACGGCGGGCGCGCCGTTTTCCAGAGCTTCCAGCGCGGCGTCCTGGGCGGTGATGCTGGCGCAGAGGATGCCGTATTGGTGGATCTTCATCATCGCGTCGGTGAGCGGCGCGGGGGCGCAGGCGTAGCCGATGCGGAAGCCGGTCATGGCGAACGCCTTGGAGAAGCCGTGCAGGAAGACGGTCCGCTCCTGCATCCCGGGCAGCGAGGCGATGGAGATGTGCTCCGCGCCGTCGTAGGTCAGTTCGCTGTAGATTTCGTCGGAGAGCACCACGAGGTCGTGCTTGATGCAAAGGGCGGCGATTTTCTCCAGTTCCTCGCGGGTTTGCGTGCCGCCGGTGGGGTTGGTGGGGAAGTTGAGCATCAGCGCGCGGGTGCGCGGGGTGATCTTGGCGGCGATGGCCTCGGCGGTGACGCGGAAGCCGTCTTCGGCCCGGGTGGCGACGGCGACGGGGACGCCGTGGCAGAGGACGATGCTCGGGCTGTAGCTGACGTAGCAGGGCTCGTGGTAGAGGACTTCGTCGCCGGGGTTGAGGATGGCGCGCAGCGCGGCGTCCAGCGCCTGGGAGACGCCGATGGTGACGATGATTTCGCTCTTCGGGCAGTAGGCGATGTGAAAGTGTTTCTCGACGTAACCGGCGATGGCGGCGCGCAGGGCGGGGGCTCCGAGGTTGGAGGTGTAGTGGGTGTGGCCTTTTTCGAGCGAATAGATGGCGGCCTCGCGGATGTGCCACGGGGTGTCGAAGTCCGGCTCGCCGATGCCCAGCGAGATGACGTCGCTCATGGTTTGGACGACTTCAAAGAAGTCGCGGATGCCCGATTTCGGGATGGGCCGAACGTGACGGGCGATGTGACGGGTGGAATCCATGATTTAAAGAGACAATCCGTAGATTTCGCAGATTTTCGCGCAATATACAAACTCGTTCCCAAATCTCCGAATTGGGGATGAGGAGACGTTGGGCTTCAGCCTCGGAAATCTGTGTTCTTCCGCGAAAATCCGCGGATAAAACGCTTCCTACATCAGCCCGGGCGGGAGGCCCATGCCGGAGGTCAGTTTGCCCATTTCCGCTTGCGATTGCTCCTTGCCTTTGGCAATGGCGGCTTTGACGCCGGTGAGCACGAGGTCTTCCAGAAATTCCACGTCCTCCGGGTCCACGACATCCTTGCTGATTTTGATGGAGACGACGTCCCCGGCGCAGGTGGCCACGACGGTGACTTTGCCGCCGCCTGCGGTGGCTTCCACGGTTTGGGCGGCGAGATCCTCCCGGGCGGGGGCAAGTTGCTCTTGCATCTTCTGCGCCTGCTTCATCACTGTCTGGATGTTCATAGGTCTGCTTGGTGGGTTTTTAAGGGTTATTTTTGGCCGGCTTGGATTTCGGCTTTGAAGATTTCCAGGGCGTGGCGGATGAGCGGGTCGTTTTGGAACGCCTCCATCGGGTCCACGACCGGCTCGGGGGCTTTGGTGGGGATCTTCACGGGCTCGACAACGAGGCCGTGCTGCATCTTCAACTGAACCGCGACGGGCTGGCCGGTGAGCTGGGTGAAGATGGATTCGAGGAGCTTCCGCTGGGCCGGTTTGTCGAGGGAGGTCACGGCGAAAGAGCCGCTCTCGGGGAAACCAAGGGTGGCGACGCCGTTTTCCAGGCTCAACAAGGTCCCGGATTGGACCCAGCCGCTGATGAAGGGCTTCTGCTGATGGACTTCAGCCACCACGCGCGGCCAGAGATCGGAGGCGGGCGCGGCGGGCTCCGCCGGTTGGGGCTCCGGCTCCGATACGGGTTCCGGTTCCGGTTCAGCGGGTGCGGCCGCGGCGGGTTCTTGCGGCTCCGGGGTGGGTTCTTCCGCCGCGGGATCCGGCTCTTCCACCACCGGGACTTGGGCGGGCGGTTCCTGGATGGTCGGGAATTGCTCTTCGCTGAAAAGAGAGAGGGTTTCCTGCGCGCCGGACGGTTCCTCGCGCGGCGGCTCCGCCGGTTCGGGTTCGGCGGGAATGGGGGCGGGAGCGGGCGCGGCGGGCTGGTCTTCCCACGGAGCCCGTTCGGGCTCCGGCTCGGAGACAACGGATGGCTCCGGCTGGACGGGCTCCGGCTGGGGCTCCGGTTCGGGGACGACAGGCGGCTCGGGTTGGGCGGGTTCCGGTTGCGGCGCGGGTTCGGGGACGGGCTCGGGAGCCGGCTCCGGTTTGGGCTCCGGCTTCGGTTCGGGTGCCGCCTGGATGCGCGCGGCGTGTGTTTCCTGCTGCACCGCTTCCCGGAGGGAACGGCGCGGGCGCGGGGCCGGTTCGGGCTCGGCGGGGGCGATGGGACGCGGACGGGGCGCCGCCACGGGCGCGGGGCGCGGGGCGGGGAGTTCGCCGCCGGTCTTGAGCGCGGTGAGGGTGTCGAGGACTTCCGTCAACGTCGCCTGGCCGAGCGTCTGGATCGCTTTGATGACGGCGATCTCGAAGTGGAGCTTCTTGTTGGGAGCCCATTTCATGCGGCCTTCGGCGGCGGCGAATTGTTCGATCAGGTCCAGGAGGCGGTCCATGGGGATCTGCCCTGCCTGGGCTTCCATGTCAGCGAAGGCTTCGGGGCCGACTTCCGATTGGATCCCCTCCGGGTCGGCCTTGGCGACGAGCAGGTTGCGCAGGTGGCTGATGAGGTCGGCCATCAGGCGGCTCAGGTCGCGCCCGGCTTGCGCCTGTTGCTGGACGACGCCCAGCGCCGCCGGGCTGTCGCCCGCGAGGAGGTCGCCGCAAAGCTGGGCGACGGTTTGCGCGGCCGTGAAGCCAAAGACGGAGAGCACATCGGCTTCCGTGATCGTTTCTCCGCAAAAAGCGACGAGCTGGTCGAGCATCGACTCCGCATCGCGCAGCCCGCCTTCGGCTCCCTTGGCGATGGCCTGGGCGGCCTCCGGCTCCAGGGTGATTTTCTCCTGGCCCGCGATGTATTGGAGGTGCTCGGCGATCAGCCTCGCCGGGATGCGCCGCAGGTCGAAGCGCTGGCAGCGGGAAAGGATCGTCGGCAGCACCTTTTGCACGTCGGTGGTGGCGAAGATGAATTTAACGTGGGGCGGCGGCTCTTCCAGGGTCTTGAGCAGCGCGTTGAACGCCGCCGTGGTGAGCATGTGCACCTCGTCGATGATGTAAATCTTGTATTTCCCGTGCGTGGGGGCGAAGCGGACGTTCTCGCGCAGCTCGCGCACCTGCTCGACGCCGTTGTTGCTCGCGCCGTCGATTTCCAGGACATCCAGCGAGTTGCCCGCGGCGATCTCTTTACAGGCGTCGCATTCGCCGCAGGGGGTGACGGTGGGGCCGTTGACGCAGTTGAGGGCCTTGGCCAGGATGCGCGCCGTGGAGGTTTTGCCGGTGCCGCGCGGGCCGACGAAGAGGTAGGCGTGGGCGAGCCGGTTGGCCGCGATCGCGTTCTTGAGGGTCTGGGTAATGTGCTCCTGCCCCACGACCGAATCGAAGGTCTGCGGACGGTATTTGCGGGCAAAAACCTGGTAACTGCTCACGGTGTTGGGCGGGTGGTTGGAGTTTTCAAAACGTGCGAGGGAGGAGAAAATCTATGCCGCGGGCGCGGGAAAGCGAGCCTGTTTTTGCCCGTTGCCCCGCCCGCGTGCTCTACTAAAAGAGGGTCAATTGCGGGCGGTCGCGCTCGGGCGGCGGCGCTTTCTTTTTGACGCGCGGGAGGCGGCTGGGCGTCTCGGCGATCTTGGGGCGTCCGTCGGCGTTGAGTTCGGCCAGTTCCAGGTTGCCCAGGATCTCCTTGGCACGCTCCAGCACCGGCCCGGGGAGCCCCGCCAGCCGCGCGACCTGGATGCCGTAGCTCTTGTCCGCGCCGCCCCGGATGATCTTCCGCAGGAAGATGATCTGGTCGTTCCATTCCCGCACGGCCACGTTGTAATTCTTCACGCCGGGCCGGGTCACTTCCAGGTCCGTCAATTCGTGGTAGTGGGTGGCGAAAAGCGTGCGCGCGCAGGCGGCGTCATGGAGGTATTCGGCCACGCTCCAGGCGATGGAGAGGCCGTCGAAGGTGGAGGTGCCCCGGCCGATTTCGTCCAGGATCACGAGGCTGCGCTCCGTGGCGTTGTTGAGGATGTTGGCCGTCTCGTTCATTTCGACCATGAACGTGGATTGCCCGCGCGAGAGGTCGTCGCTGGCCCCGACGCGCGTGAAAATCCGGTCGGCCAGGCCGATCTCGGCGCTCGCCGCCGGGACGAAGCTCCCGATTTGCGCCATCAGGACGAGGAGGGCCACCTGCCGGATGAAGGTCGATTTGCCCGCCATGTTGGGGCCGGTGATGATGTGGAGGCGGTTCGCGTCGCCGTCGAGTTCCACGTCGTTGGGGACGAATTTCTCCTCCGCGAGGCTTTGGTCGAGCACCGGGTGGCGGCCGTCGGTGATGGCGATGCGCAGGCCATCGGTGAGGGCCGGGCGGCAGTAGCCAAAGAGGCGGGCGGTCTCGGCGAGGCCCCCCAGGGCGTCGAGCGCGGCGATGGCGGCCGCCGTTTGCTGAAGGGGGACCAGTTCGTCCAGGACGCGCTCGCGCAGCGCCACGAACAGCTCGTATTCGACGCTCTTGGAGCGCTCGTCGGCTCCGAGGATTTTCCCCTCCATCTCCTTCAGTTCCGGGGTGATGAAGCGTTCGCCGTTCACCGTAGTCTGCTTGCGGTGGTAGCGCTCGGGGACGTTGCCGAGGTTCGCCTTGGTGATCTCGATGAAATAGCCGAAGACGGAGGTGTAGCGGATTTTGAGCGACTTGATGCCGGTCGCCTCGATCTCCTGCTGCTGGAGGGCGGCGATCCAGTCCTTGCCCTCGCGGCAGGCGGCGCGCAGTTCGTCGAGCTGGGCGTCGTAGCCGTCGCGGAAGAGGCCCCCTTCTTTGATCGGGATGGGTGGTTCGTCCACGAGGGCGCGGGCGAGTTCGGCGGCGAGCGCCGGGAATTCGGTGATCTGCGCGTGAAGCTGCGCGGCCAGCGAGGGGGCGCATTCCGGCGCGCCGAAGCGCTGGGCTTCCAGCAGCGCGGCCAGGTGGGCGCGCAGGCCGGGGAGGGCTTCCAGCGACATTTTGAGCGCCGCCAGGTCGCGCGCGTTGCCGCCCGAGGCGCTCAAGCGCCCGATGGTCCGCTCGATGTCGCGGATGCCGCGCAGCGCCTCGCGGAGCTGGGCGAGCAGGAAGGTGTCGCGCAACAGGTCGTCGATCATCTGCTGCCGGGCGAGGAGCGGCGACAACTCGCGCAGGGGGTGGAGGATCCAGTGCCGCAGCAGGCGGCCTCCCATGGGGGTGAGCGTCCGGTCGAGGGCGTGGAGCAGGCTGG
>JAQTMF010000187.1 GCA_028714515.1 Chthoniobacteraceae bacterium
CCCTTGTGGTGCACCTCCAGCATGTGCTTCTCGGCCTTGTCCTTGGAAAACCCAAAGACACGCCGGAACACCAGGGTCACGTAGCTCATCAGGTTGACCGGATCGTTGTGCACCACGACGTTCCAGGGCGTTTCCAGCGCCGTGCGGGTTTGCGTTTGCGTTTCGGTGGAGGCGTTCATCTCACCTTTTGGAGGCACTGGGCCAAAATCTGTTCTTGCATCTGCTGCATGCGGGCAAAGTCCGCCGGTTCCTTGTCCTCGTAGCCGTTCAAATGAAGCAGCCCGTGGACAATATAACGCGCCAGTTCCTCGTCCAGCGGGCGGCCGTAGCGCGCCGCGTTGGAGCGGGCCGTCTCGGGGCTGATGATGACTTCGCCATGGTCAAACGTAATGACGTCCGTCGCGCCGGGAATCCCCATAAAATCGCGGTGCACCCGGGCGATGGCCGCGTCGGAGACGAAGGTCACCTCCACCTCCGGCAGGCCGGGCAGGGGCGCATCCGGGCGGGCCCGGTGCGGGAGGGCGGCGTCGAGCGCCACGGCCGCGAGCCGCCGCAGCCAGGGCAGCGCGAAACGGACTTTCCGCTGGCGGTTGTAGAGGGTGATCTCCATGGACATTGAAAAAACGACTCTTTCAAAGAATCGCGCCCGCGTCGAGCTGAAGAAGAAGTTGAGAGAGGCGGAAGTGGAGAGTTGAGAGAAAGAAGACGCGGCGCCGCCTTTTCTCTCAACTCTCAACTCTCAACTCTCAGCTTTCAGCAGCCGCTCCACCGCCGCGCGCAACGACTGGAAGCTGACCGGCTTCGTCAGATGCTCCGTGAACCCGGCCGCCAGGCTCGAACGGATATCCTCGTCGGTCCCATAGCCGCTCAACGCGATGGCGGGCAGCGCCGAGGCGGCTCGCATCCCGCCGATGACCTCACACCCGTTCCCGTCGGGCAAACCGATGTCGCTGATCAGCAAATCAAAGCTCTGTTCCGCGGCCCGCGCCAGCGCGTCGCGCACACACGCGGCCGTCGTCACCCGGTAGCCCCACCTTAGCAGCAGCCGGGCCAGAATTTGCAGCGTATCCACGTGATCCTCCACCAGCAGGATGCTCCGGGACTCCCCCTCGCCGGGATGCGGAGTCGGGACCTCGGCCACCGGCGCGGCATCGGGAGCCGCCAGCGCCAGGCTGACCGTAAAGGCCGAGCCCCGGCCCTTCCCAGAGCTGCGGGCCGTCAGTGTTCCCTCGTGCATCTCCACCAGCGCCTTGGCGATGCTAAGCCCGAGCCCCAGGCCGCCAAAGCGGCGGGTCGCCGTCCGTTCCCCTTGCTCGAAGGCGTTGAAAATCCGCGCCAGCGTCTCCGGCTCGATGCCGATACCCGTGTCTGCGACTTCCACTTCCAGCCGCCCGCCCGCGCTGGCCGTGCGGATGTCGATATGGCCTTCCGGAGGGGTGAATTTGACCGCGTTTTTGATGAGATTCCAAAACACCTGCCGCAGCCGGGCGGGATCGGCCCGGACGGTATGGAGCGCGGCGTCCAAGTGCAGCGAAAGCTGAAGGCGTTTGGCCTGGATATCGCCGTTGCAGATCGCCAGGACGCTTTGAAGGCAGGCGTGAACGTCCACATTTTCGCGCCGCAGGATCAGCTTGTTCTGGCTGATGCGCGTCACGTCCAGGAGGTCGTCGATGAGGCGGGCTTCCAGTTCCACGTTACGGTGAATGGCCTCGATATCGGCCCGCATTTCGGGCGGCAGGCTTCCCAGTTCCTCCATGGCGCTCACCGTCGCCAGCACCGGGGTGAGCGGCGTGCGCAATTCGTGGCTCAAGACGGCGATAAACTGGTCCTTGGCCTGGTTGGCCGCCTCGGCGATTTCCTTGGCGCGCTGCGCCTCCTCCCGGGCGCGCCGGAAGGCCGTGATATCCTCGTAGGTGCCAAGGACCCCGAAAATGCGGTTCTCATGGTCGCGCAGCGGCACCTTGCTCGTCCGCAACCAGGAAAGGGAACCGTCCGGGCGCACCTGCGGCTCCTCATACCCGATCTTGGTGATGCCGGAGGTGATAACCTCCCGGTCATCGGCCCGGTAGCGATCCGCCACTTCTTTCCAGGAAAAAGCGAAATCGGTTTTGCCCACCACATCCCGGGTATCGGCATGGCCGGTATCCGCCGCGAAAGAGCGGTTGCAGCCCAGGAAACGCGAATCCTTGTCCTTCCAAAACACCCGCTGCGGAATGGTGTCGAGGACCAGTTGCAACATCCGCCGGGAATCGACGAGATCGTTTTCCACCCGCCTGCGTTCCAACACGTTGGCAATGGCGTCGGCCACGATACGGAGTTGGCGCACATCCTCCTGCGACCAAGCCAGCGGACGGCTGAATGTGCGCAAGCCGACGCACCCCGAAACACTCTCTCCGCGGCCCCGAAGCGGCAGCAGCAAGGCCGATTGCACGCCGCGCTTTTCGTAAAAGGCCCGCTCCAGGGACGCCGCGGGCGGAAGATCCGCCGGCTTTTCGACCTGCACCGTCTCTCCCGCCAGCAGACACTGCTCGAACCACGGCAACTGCCCCATGGGCACGGTCTTGTCCTCCTCCGGCGTCGGCGCAAATCCCGGCGCAATCGCTTCATACGCCCAGCGCCAAGCCGCCAGATCCCGGGCCACCAAAACGACGAATGCCGCCTCCGCGCCGATAAAGAGGCCGATCTCCCGCAGGCTTTCGTTGATTTCCTCGTCAATGCACGACCCCGTGCAGGAGGCAAAGCGCGTGAGGATGCCCGTAATCAGCGCGTCAAACCGCGCCTGCCGCTGTTTCGCTTCCTCGATATTCCGGCGCAGCGTGATATCGCGGATCACCTTGGCCGCGCCAATCACCTTGCCCCCGGCGTCGCGGATCGGCGAAATCGAAAGCGAAACAGGAAACACCCGCCCATCCTTGGCAACCCGCACCGTCTCGTAATGCGCGATGCTCTCCCCCCGCCGCAGCTGTTCCATGATCTGCCGCTCCTCCTCCTCGCAATCCGCGGGAATAAGCATCGCGAAAGGTTTCCCCACGGCCTCCTGGGCCGTGTACCCGAACATCGCCTCCGCCCCGCCGTTCCACGTCTCGATCACCCCGTCCAGCGTCTTGCTGATAATCGCATCCTGGGAAGACTCCACGATCGCGGCCAGCCGCGCGGCAGCCTGCGCGGCGGATTCTTGTGCGTTTTCCCCCATTCCTTCGCGGGGAATATCGCAAAACACTTTGGCGGCAAATCCCATCGTAATGGAAACCTTCCTCTTTCCCCCAGCCGCGTCAACCCCCAATGGGAGCGGCCGTACACCAGAACGGGACCGCCCCCAATTACAGAGCGGTCCCGTTCCTTTGCGCGGGGGGGAAATTTTTAGCCCCGGCCAGCCACCGTCCGGCCCGTGCGGCCCGTATTGTGGCAGAAGGACCCCGTCCGGTCGTAAGAGTAGTGCACGATGTAGTCATCCGGGCCCACCGAGTCGGCGGGGATCGGCGTCGGGACATTGGTCGGATCCAGGATCCACCAGCGGCCTTGCGCCTTCCACATCAGCCACGCATGGCTGATCTTGGAGGTGCGCCGGGCCTTGCCGATGACGTAGCGCACGTTGGCGTCGTTCATCCGGCTCGCCAGCCACAGCGACTTCGCCTTGCAGTCGCCGGAGTGCCGGGCCTCCGTCTGCTGCGGCGTTTGCGCAAGGTAGGGAGCGTCAAAGACGTACCGGAACGAATACCCCTCGCGCACCAGGGCCGAGACCGTCTGGAAGCTCGGAGCCGGGCCGTCCAGGTGCCGCATCACGGCATCCACGGGGGCGCAGTAGGGATCATAGGGCGTCGGGCCGCGCCGTCCGTTGGAAAGATCGGGTCGGGCAAAAACGCAGGTTGCAGTCAGGAAAAGAAGGGTGGCAGTTAACAGGTGTTTCATTATTGTCACAGGATCGTTAAACACCGTAGCGATCTCCGTGCCAGGAAACCCCTCACCCTGCAATCAGGGGGTGTTTTTTCCGGTTTCCCCCCGCATTCCTACCGTTTTTGCAATTCTCGCTTCTCAATGCTGCGATTCCTGCTTTGCTAACTTAGGTAACCGCACATGAAACTTCGGAACCGGCTTCTCGCACTTGTCTGCCTCTTGATCTTCATCGGGTTTGGATTTGTCTTCTTCCACACCTGGGTGGAGCAAAAACCCTTTGGCATCATCCTCTTTGTCTGCGACGGCCTCTCGCCCAACACGCTGACGGCGACCCGTCTCTACCAGGGCGGCGCGGGCTCGCGCCTGCAAGTGGAGGGGTTCCCCCGGCTCGCGCTCGTGCGCAACAGCGCGAATGACTTCGCCGTGCCCGACAGCGCGGCCGCGGCCTCCGCGCTGGCCACCGGCGTGAAGGGGAACAACCGGGCCCTGGCCATGGACCCGGGCGGCAAACCGCTCGCCTCCATCCTCGCCCTCGCGCACGACGCCGGGCGGGCCACCGGCATCGTCACCACCGGCAACCTCACCGACCCCACCCCCGCCGCCTTTTACGCCCACGCCACGGACGCCCGGGATACCCAGTCCATCGCCCAGCAGTTCGCGGGCAACACCACGCTGGACGTCGTGCTCGCGGGCGGCATGAACGACTTCACCCCCGAGAGCAAGGGCGGCGCGCGCAAAGACGGCCGCGACATCTGGCTGGACCTCCTCGGCAAAGGCCACGAACGGGTCCGCAACAAGGCGGAACTGGAGAACACCCCCGCCTTCCTCACCCGCCCGCTCACCGGCATCTTCGCCAACGGCAACCTCCCCTTCTCCACCCAGGTGGAAAGCGGCAGCCAGCAGCCCTCCCTCGCCGACATGGTGCGCCGGGCCATCCAGTTCCTGCAAATCCACCCCAAGGGCTACCTCCTCGTCGTCGACGCCGCGCTCGTCAGCCGCGCCGCCGAACAAAACGACGGCGAACGGGCCTTGAGCGAAACCGCCGACTTTGACCGCGCCGTCGCCACGGCCCTGCAATACGCGGGCGAAAAAACCCTCATCCTCTGCGTCGGGAAGCACGACGTAGGCGGCCTGAGCCTCAACGGATATCCCCTGCGGAGCGACCGGGGCGTGGCCCTGCTGGGCACCAACGCCGCCGGAGTTCCCTCGCTGACCTGGAGCACCGGTCCCAACGGCCCCAACGGCCTCCACCTCATCCCGCAGGACTCCGCCGTCACCCCCGCCCCCAGCGGAGTGGACCCCGCCACCCTCTCCCCCAAAACCGACGCCGAACCGGTCAAAATCTCCCCCAAGGAACCCGCCGCGTTCGCCACCCCCCAAGCCATCGCCACCGCGCGGGACATGATCCTGCTCGGCTCCGGCCCCGGCTCGGAAGAAATCGGCGGCTTCCTGGAAAACACCGACGTCTTCAAAATCCTCCGCAAGGGTCTCTAGAAGACGCTGGAGAGACGCGGAGAGCGGGAAAGGAGGAGACGATTTTTCTCCGCTTTCGGCACGATTGGTTTAAGAAAAGAGGCACTATGGAAGATCTCGCCTTTCTCTTCGACTTGCTCAACACCCCGAGCCCGACCGGATTCGAAATCGCAGGCCAGCGCAAATGGGCCTCCTACGTGCGCCCCATGGCGGACCGCGTGGAAGCCGACGCCTACGGAACCGCCTGGGCGTCCCTCGACGCCCGCGCGGCGCAAGGCGCGCCCAAGCGGATCATG
The DNA here is from genome assembly GCA_028714515.1 of Chthoniobacteraceae bacterium. Taxonomy (GTDB): domain Bacteria; phylum Verrucomicrobiota; class Verrucomicrobiia; order Chthoniobacterales; family Chthoniobacteraceae; genus UBA695. The sequence continues at coordinate 5,664 of JAQTMF010000187.1, forward strand.
CTGGAAGCGCACGCCGACGAAATCGGGTTCATCATCAAACACGTCACCAAGGAGGGCTTCCTGCGCATCGACCGCATCGGCGGCTCCGACACAGCCACGGCCCGCGGACGCCGGCTGCAATTCCTGGGCGACAAAGGGCCCGTGCGCGGAATCATCGGCAACACCGCCATCCACCTGCGCAAAGACAGCATGGGCGACGAAAAAGCGCCCAAGATCCACGAGCTGTACGTGGACGTCGGCGCGTCCAACCCGGAGGAAGTGGCGGCGCTGGGCCTGCGCGTGGGCCACCCGGCGGTCTATGCCGACCAGGCGGAAGCGCTGGGGAGCCGTCACGTGGTCAGCCGCGCCCTCGACAACCGGGCGGGCGGCTACATCCTCTCCCAGGTCATCGCCAACTTAAGCCAGCGCAAGGAATCGCTCCGCTCCACCGTCGTCGCCGTCAACGCCGTGCAGGAG
>JAQTMF010000188.1 GCA_028714515.1 Chthoniobacteraceae bacterium
GCCGCGGACTCCCGAACCCATTTACCCCCCCCGCCACGCGGCGGCGCACCGCGAGGACCGGCCGGAACGCCGCTTTTACGCCGCGCCCGAAGCGCGCCCTTACGAAAAGAAAAAGCGCAAAATCGCCCCGCCGGACGGGAGCGACCTGCGGGAACGGATCGGCAAGGCGCGCCCGCCCAAACGGGAACACCAGGACCACGGCAACGCCTCCCACGAGGCGGGCATGACCCGGCTGACGCTCAACGCGGGGCGTGAACACGAAATCACCCCCGGCGATATCGTGGGCGTCATCGCGGGACTGGCCAAGGTGCCCAAGGAAGCCATCGGCGCGATCCGGCTGCTTGCCCGCAGCTCCTACGTTGACATTGCCTGCGAACACGCGCCGCACGTGCTGGAGAAACTCAACGGCATCCAGTTCAAGGGGCACAAGGTCTGGATGACCCCCGGGGAATAAAACGGTGCGCGGCGCGCGCACTTGGCCTTGCATTTCGGCGAGAGAACCCCTTATCTAGCTCCCCCATGGCAATAGGACCCCTGATTACCCGCACCCTTCTGGCCGGAGCGCTTGCCGCCGCAGCGCTTCTCCCCCTGGCCCACGGCGCCGACTGGCCGGGCTTCCGGGGGCCCACCGCCGACGGCATCGCCCCCGACCAGGGCATCAATAAGGACTGGAGCGCGAAGCCGCCCCAGGTTCTCTGGAAAGTGGCCCTCTCGGACAACGGCTGGGCCGCCCCCGCCGTCGCCGACGGCCGGCTCTACATCGTGGACCACGAGGGAACCGACGACATCGTGCGCGCCCTGGACGCCGCCTCCGGCAAGGAGCTTTGGCGCTTCGCCTACCCCGATGCCACGACGAACCGCAACGGCTTCACCGTCAACACGCCGCTGGCCGTGGACGGCAAGGTCTACGTCTACAGCCGCAAGGGGAAGATCCACTGTCTGGACGCCGCCTCCGGCAAAAAAGTCTGGAGCCGCGATCTGGCCGCGGAACATCCCGGCGCGGTGCCGCCGTGGGAGTTCTGCATGTCCCCCGTCGCGGACGGTCCGGCGCTCCTTTTGGGCGTGAGCGGCACGGCCGATTCCGTGATGGCGCTCCAAAAAGGAACCGGCGAGACGCTCTGGCAGGCGGGCGCTTTCCAGATCAGCTATGCCAGCCCCGTCGTCGCCACGCTCGGCGGGAAAAAGCAATACCTCGTCTTCGGCGTCGAAGGGCTCTTTGGGCTCGACCCGGCGGGCGGGAAGGAGCTTTGGCGCGTTCCGTGGCCCACGAAGTTCGGCGGCAAGAAGGGCCCGACGCCGGTTCTGCTGGGGAATGACCGCGTTTTCGCCGCGACCACCGAGGGCGGCGATACCGGCGTGGTCGATCTCGCCAGCGGCACCCCGGCGGTCGTCTGGAAGCACAAGGAGATGCAGGACCATTTCCCAACGGCCGTCTATTATCAAGGGCGCCTCTACGGACCGTCCGATCCCAAGTTCCTGGAATGTCTCGACCCGGCCACCGGCGCGGTGCTTTGGAAACAGGAGACGGGCCAATACACTTCCGTCCTGGGCGTGGACGGCACGGTGATCGCGCTTTCCGGCAAAACCGGCGAGCTGATCCAGATCGACGCCACCACCCCCGATTACAAGGAACTGGGACGCTGCACGCCGCTGGGCGGCACGAGCTGGGCGGCCCCCGTCCTCGCCAACGGGCGGCTCTACGTGCGCAACCAGAAGGAACTGGCCTGCGTCGGCTTGAAGTAGGCCCTTTTTCCATCCTCTCCCGCACATGAACCGCCTCGAACTCCGCGCTCTCCTGGCCGCGCTCGACCTCCCCGGCGAAGCCGACGAGGCCCCGCTGCGGCGGCGAATGCTGGAACTCCTCGATTCCGGCCAGCCCTGCTTTGAACGCGGCGATTTCCCCGCCCACTTCACCGGCAGCGCGCTGGTCGTCAGCGCCGACGGGCGGCGGGTGCTGCTCCACCACCACCGCAAGCTCGACCGCTGGATGCAATTCGGCGGCCACTGCGAGGGCGACGCCGGTATCCTGGCGGTGGCGCAACGCGAAGCCCTGGAGGAATGCGGCATCGAGGGCTTGATCCCGGTGAGGGCCGTGCCCATCGACCTCGACATCCACCCCATCCCGGCCCGGCCCGCCCTCGGCGAACCGGCCCACTTCCACTACGACGTTCGCTTCCTCTTCGCCGCACCCGCCGGAGCGCGGTATGCGTGCAGCGAGGAAAGCGTGGCCCTGCAATGGTTTACCCCGGAGGAGGCCCTGGCGCTTCCCCTCGGCGGCGGACTCCTGCGTTTGACACACAAATGGCAAAAAATAGGGATTTCTCCGATCTTGCCCGTTTGGTAGAATCGAACCTTGCTAATTTCGAACTGTCCGCGAAATAATTAGCTTTTCTCGATTAACGGTAACTTTGATTCATGGCCTTTTCTCTCTTCAGACCATCCGATTCCAAACGCCGTACGAGAGGAAACCGCCTGATCGGGAAAGCTTGGCTGATTGTCATCTTCGTGGTCTTGACGGGCATGAATTACGCCGGCACGTTCGTCCTGCCCTACATCGGCCAGTTCGCCCCCTACTACCAGGGCGCTCTCTTTATCGCGACCATCTGGAACAGCGTCCTGCTGGCCGCCATCTGGAACAAACAAGGCTGGGCGCGGTTTTTCCTGGCGGCCTTCTTGCTGAGCTTCGTCGCGGGGCAGTTGATTTGCTTCCCCGACATTCTCCTCCATTACCCTTCCCTGAGAGGCGAGGGGCTGAATATCGTCATCCTCCTCTCCTGCACCAACATCCTCGCCGCCGTCTTCCTGGTTCTCTCCCTGGACATCCAGTGGCTCTCCCGGCCCAATAACGACTAGAATTCAAAGAGGTTTATCCGCAGATTTCGCAGATGGACGCAGATTTGAAGGCGGGAAATCCTGTTTTGTCATTCCGAGAATCTGCGTAATCTGCGGACCCTCCTCTGTCTTTTGGAATGCGTGAACACGCCTAGCGCGCCGCCCCTTCACACAACCGCCGCGCTTCCGGCCCGCGATCCTGGAATTGGCCAAATCCGTCTGTGGATTTGCCAACTCCGGCATTGCCAAGTCTCTCCAGGTTGTCCATGTTCCATGGATTCAACTTCGGAATGAAAAAACGACTCTCTGCTCTTCTGCTTCTCTCCTGCTTGTGGGGCTATGCGGCTCCGCTCGCCCGCGCCCAGGACGCAACCGCCTACGCCGTCGCCGACGCCACGACTTGCCACCTTCTCGATTCGCGCAATCCCAATAAAAAGCTCCCCGTCGCCAGCCTCACCAAGATCGCCACGGCGATGGTCGTGCTCGACTGGCTGGACGTCAGCAAACAAGAGCAGGGAAGCCTCGCCGTGGTTCCTCCCGGGGCGCTCTCCCTCGATCCCGGCAATCCCCTCGGCTTCCAGGCGGGCGACCAGGTTTCCATCCGCGACCTGCTCTACGCCATGCTCCTCCAGAGCGACAACATCGCCGCCTACACGCTGGCCAACCACGTGGGGCACGACCTCCAGCGCAGCTACCAGAGCGACGCCCGGCCCGTGGACCTCTTCGTCGCCCAGATGAACGCCCTCGCGCGCAAGCTCGGCATGACCCGCACCGTTTTCCTCAACCCTCACGGCCTGGAACTGGGCGAAAACCCGCACTCCACCGCGCGCGACCTCGTCGTGCTCACCAGCGAAGCGCTGAAACGGAGCGCCTTCCGCTTTTACGTCTCCCAGCGGCAGCGGCAGATCACCCGCCACACCGCCGCGGGCGCGTCCGCGGCCGTCAATTTGACCAATACCAACGATCTTCTCGGGATCAACGCCATCGACGGCGTCAAAACCGGTAACAGCGCTCGTGCAGGCGGGTGCGCCGTCATTTCGGCGGCGCGCGCGCCGGAATCCGTCCAAAACGCCGACGAATCCTACACGATCACGCCGCGCAGGCTGATCGTCGTGGTCCTCGGCTCCTCGGGCCGGTTCAACGACGCAAAACAACTCCTCAACAACGGCTGGAACCTCTATGATGAGTGGGCGGCGCAAGGCCGTCCCCTGGAAAAATAATTCATGAAACGTATTGGCATTCTTACTAGCGGCGGCGACTGCCCCGGACTCAACGCGGTATTGCGTGGCGCGGTTCGCGCCGCCTCTTCCCTGGGCTGGGAAGTCCTCGGCTTCCTCGACGGATATGAAGGCCTCCTCAACGGGGGCGACTACGTGGTCCTCGACCGCAAGATCACCACGGGCATCATGGCCCAAGGCGGCACCATCCTCGGCACCACCAACAAAGGGCACTTCGTTGCCAAAGTCGGCGCGGGCGACAAAATGGCCGTTCCGGCCGCCGTCATCGAAGAATCCCGCGCGACGCTGGCCAAGCTCGGCGTCGAAGGGCTCATCTGCGTGGGCGGCGACGGATCGCTGACCACCGCCCTGCAACTTTGCGAAGCCGGGTTCAAAACCATCGGCGTCCCGAAATCCATCGACAACGACCTCGAAGCCACGGCCACCACCTTCGGCTTCGACTCCGCCGTCGCCTGCGTCTCCGACTGCCTTGACCGGCTCCACACCACCGCCGAAAGCCACAAGCGCGTGATGGTGAGCGAGGTCATGGGGCGGCACGCCGGGTGGATCGCCCTCCACGGCGGTCTCGCCGGGGGCGCGAGCATCATCCTCATCCCCGAAATCCCGTTCGACCTCGATAAAGTGGCCGAAGCCATCATGCGCCGCGAGGAAGCGGGCTTGAAGAGCACGCAGGTCGTCGTGGCCGAAGGCGCTCGTCCCAAGGACGGCCGCCAGATGCTCCACGTCACCGGCTCGGGCGAATACAAACTCGGCGGCATGGGCGAGCAAGTCGCCAAGGAAATCGCCAAGCGCACCGGCAAGGAAACCCGCACCTGCGTGCTGGGTCACATCCAGCGCTGCGGCGCTCCGACCGTCAAAGACCGTATCCTCGGCACCCAATTCGGCGTCAAAGCCGTCGAGTTGATCCAGCAGGGGAAATTCGGCCACATGGTCAGCTACCAGAACTTCGAAGTCACCGACGTTTCCATCGCCGAAGCCGTTCACCGGCTGCGCCTGGTGAAACCCGACAGCCAGATGGTCCAGATGGCCCGAGCCGTCGGCATCTCCTTCGGCGACTAAGTATCTTGTCACGCGTATGGAACGGCTCCTCGAACTTCTCAAAACCAACGGCCGCGCCTCCAACGCGGACCTGGCCAAGATCCTCAACGTCACCGAGGCGGAAGTCGCCTCCCGCGTTGAGGCGTTGGAACGCGACGGCACCATCGTCGGCTACCAGGCACTGTTTGACCCGGAGAAAACCGGCAGCAGCGCCGTGGAAGCCGTCATCGAAGTCAAGATCACCCCCGAGCGGGGCGGCGGCTTCGACCGGCTTGCCAGCCGCATCTCCAAGTTCGAGGAAGTCCAGAGCTGCTACCTGATGAGCGGCGGCTACGACCTCCTCATCGTCGTGAAAGGCAAAAACCTGCAAGCCATCGGCCGCTTCATCGCGGAGCGGCTGAGCACCATCAAGGGCGTCGTCTCCACCGGCACGCACTTCCGGCTGAAGGCCTACAAGGACAACGGCGTGCTCCTCCACCGCGAGGCCAAGTCCCAGCGGCTGGCGGTTTCGCCGTAGCCACACGATACAGCATCCTCTCCTTAAAGGCCGACCGTTGCAAAGCGGCCGGCCTTTTTATTTCGAAAAGACTCCAGGGTGGCGTCGGTTAAAACCCATCCAACGTGCTTGTCATCCCGAACGAACGTGAGGGACCTCGCAAACGTCTCGGCGCTTTCCATTCTTCGGAGTCCTGATGCCTTGGCGGCATCCCTCGCAAGCTCGGGATGACAACGGGGGGATGCGCCGTTTCGCGCAATAAACGACAAAAGTCCGGCCAACTTGCTTGTCATCCCGACCGCAGGGAGGGACCTCGCAAACGTCTCGGCGCTTTCCATTCTTCGGAGTCCTGATGCCTCGGCGGGATCCCTCGCAAGCTCGGGATGACACGGGGGGATGCGCCGTTTCGCGCAATAAACGACAAAAGTCCGGCCAACTTGCTTGTCATCCCGACCGCAGGGAGGGACCTCGCAAACGTCTCGGCGCTTTCCT